>NZ_JBHXRW010000043.1:0-71902 GCF_042716635.1 Streptomyces sp. NPDC058664
TTTTTCTTTCTTTTATTTACTCCCCCCTCCCCCCCCCGTCCCTGGTGCGCCCCCCCCCCCCCCCCCCCCCCACCACGGGTGTCTCCGCTTACGTTCGTCCCGCTGCGAGTCGCCGGACCAACGGTGGCCGCCGTCAACGGAGATCGGGGGTGCACTCGTGCGGATCGGACTGCTCACGGAGGGTGGCCACCCGTACGCCGGGGGTGAGTCCGGACTCTGGTGCGAACGTCTCGTACGGGGACTCGGCCGGCACCGGTTCGACCTGTACGCCCTGGGCGGGACCGGCACCCCGTCGGAGCTCCCCCCGAACGCCCGCCTCGTGCGGACCGCCGACCCCTCGGGTTCCGACGCGGCCCCGGGAGCCAGGACGTTCCTGGAGCGGACCGTCCTCGGCGACCACCGCGCCGCCCGCCGCGCCTACGGCCGGCGTGACCGCCGCCGCTTCACCGAGGCCTTCCGGCAGCTGGCGCTCGGCCTCTGCGCGGAGGACGACACCGCGATGGGCGACGCGGCGGTGGACGGCACGGCGGTGGACGACACGGCGTCGGGCGACACGGTGGTGGGCGCTGCGGCGGTGGGCGGCCCTCGCGGGGCGAGCGCCTTCGCCGCCGGGCTCTACGCGCTCGCCGAACTCGCCCGCGAGCGCGGCGGACTGCCCGGCGCGCTCCGCTCCGACGACGCCGTCCGCATCCTCGAATCCGCCTGCCGCGCGCCCGGCGCACGCCGGGGCGCGGCCGCCGCCGGCCTCCCCGACCACCTCGCCTTCACCGAGCACCTGGCCCGCACCCTGCGCCCGCTCTCCCTCGACTGGTACGCGGACGACGCACTCGGCGCCGCCGACCTCTGCCACGCGGCGGCCGGGGGCACCACCGCCCTCCCGGGCCTGCTGGCCAAACACTTCTTCGGGACCCCGCTGCTCGTCACCGAGTACGGCGTACAGCTCCGCTCCCACTACCTCTCGGCCGCCGGCGCCGACCGCTCCGGCCCGCTGCGGACCCTGCTCGCCGCCCTCCACGGCCGGCTCGCCGCCGAGGTCTACGGGCAGGCCGCGCTCCTCACCCCCGGCAACGCCCACACCCGCCGCTGGCAGGAGAAGTGCGGCGCCGACCGGGCCCGGATCCGCACCGTCCACCCCGGCATGGCGGCCGACCGCTTCGCCGAGGTCGGCGAGGACGAGGAGAGCGGCGACCCCACCACCCTGGTCTGGGTCGGACGGGTGGAGCCCGCCAAGGACCTCGTCGCCCTGCTGCACGCGTTCGCCGAGGTCCGCGCCCGGCAGCCCGACGCCCGGCTGAGGATCGTCGGGCTGCCCGTACGGGAGGCCGGAGCCGGCGCGTACCTCGCGCACTGCGCGGGACTCGCCGCCCAGCTCTTCCCCGACGAGGCCGCCGGGGCCCACGCCGTCGGAGAGAACCCGGTCACCTTCGAGGAGCTCGGCGGCCCCGAGGCGCCCACCCTGGAGGACGTCTACGCCTCCGGCGCGGTCGTCGTCCTGTCCAGCGTCGTCGAGGGATTCCCCGCCAACCTCGTCGAGGCGATGTTCTGCGCGCGCGCCACCGTCTCGACCGACGTCGGCGCGGTCGTCGAGATCATCGGCGGCACCGGCCTCGTCGTTCCCCCGCGCAATCCCCGGGCGCTCGCCGACGCCTGCCTCGCGCTGCTCCGCGAGCCGGAGCGCCGGTACCGCCTGGGTGCCGCCGCCCGCGCCCGCGCGCTCGAACTCTTCACCGTCGAACAGAACCTCGCCGCGTTCCGCGACATCTACCTGGAGCTCCTCTCCCACGCGCCGGTGCGCCACCGCCCCGGGGACGGCGTGCCCTTCGCCCACCCCGCCGAGGCACACGTACCGGGCAGCTGGGCGCACAGGACCGTGGCCGCCGGGACAGGAGCCCCCGATGCCTGAAGGAGGCACCCCCATGCGCGGCTCCGCCGCCCCGACGAGCCCCGGAGCCTGGGACGCCCGTTCCGAAGCCCTCCTCGGCGCCCCCGCGCCGACCCCGTGCACCGGCGGAACCCTCGACCCGGACACGGGCACCCGGAAGGGCCCCGCCGACGCCCCACCACCCGGGATAGCCCCGGCCCCCGCCATCACGCCCGCCGCCCCTTCACCGGCTCCGGCGAAGACTCCGACGGCGGACGACACCGACACCCCGGCCGACGCGGCCGGTACGTCGAGCGCCCCGTCCGGTACGCCCGGTCCCGCCGCTCCCGCCCCCCGCGCACGGCGCGGGAACGCCGATCCCGTCAGAGTGCTCATGCACCGGCACCAGGAGCTCTGCGCGCGCGCCGTCGACCCGCTGGAGATCGCCGCCGGGCTCGAAGCCCAGGGGTTCACCGACCGGACCGCCGCACGGTTCCGCCACCGGGACGTCTTCTCGCTCGCCGAGGAGCTCTACGCGCGCGTGCCCCGGGGCGGCGAGAGCGCCGCCCCGCCCCCGGTGCCGGCCGCGCTCCGCACGGACGCCTGGGTGCTCGCCGTCCTCACACCCGGCGCCGCCGCGGCCCTCACCGGCATCGGACTCGCCGTCACCCACGGCCCCGCACGCCTCGCCGTCGGCGTGGCCGGCGCGCTCCTGCTCGCCGGGGCCCTCCTCCTCGCCGTCCGGCGCGGTCCCTTCCGTGCCCCCGAGGGCGGCACCGTGCCCGCCGCCGGTCTCTGGACGCTCTGGCTCCTGGCGTACGCGGTCTGCGGCGACGGCCTCCTGGCCCAGGTCCTCAGCGGCGGCCCCGACGGCCCCTGGGAGCTGACCCCCGGACCGGTCCTGGGCCTCGCCCTCGCCGTCGCCCCCGCCGCCTGGTGCGCCCAGCTCTTCGCGAACCGGGCGCGCCGCAGGATCGCCGACAGCCGGGGGCTCGCCGACTTCGCCGCCGGCACCCGGCCGCTGCTCCTCGGCACCGTGACCCTCCAGCTGCTCGCCCTCACCGTCCTGCTCGGCCTCACCGGGTTCAGCTCCGAGGCCCTGGCCCTCGGCGCGCTCCTGCTGTTCGCCCGGCTCCTCACCGTCCACGGCTTCCCCGGGACGGCCACCGCCGCCCTCGCGGCCGCCGGCGCGGCCGAGGCGCTCGCCCTCGCGAGCGTCCTGGCGGCCCGCGTCCCCGTCCCCGGCTTCGACGCGCTCGCCACCCCGGTGCGCGCCGTCGTCGACACCTGGGGCCCCGGGGCCGTACCCACCCTCGTCTGCGGCGCCGCCGCGCTGGGTCTGCTGGCCCACGCGACCGGCGCCCTCGTCCGGGCCTCGGCCCACACCATCCCGTGAACCCCCCGCGCCCCCGCGGAGCCGACGCCGCGGGCGTGCCCCGTCGCCTCTCTCATCACCCCGCAAGGAGACCGAAGACCATGACCCCGCAACCCCCAGCACCGGCCGGTCGGCACGAAGGGGCCGCACGATGAGGGTGCTACTGCTCGGAGCCAACGGCTTCATCGGGCGCTTCGTCGCCGACCGGCTGCTCGCCGACCCGGCCGTCCACCTCACCGCACTCGGCCGGGGCGACGACGCCGACGTGCGCTTCGACCTCGCCTCCGGCAGCCCCGGAGCGCTGACCCGCTTCCTCGACGCCGTCCACCCCGGCGTCGTCGTCAACTGCGCCGGCGCCACCCGCGGCGGCGCCCGTGACCTGACCCGGCACAACACCGTCGCCGTCGCCACGGTCTGCGAGGCCCTGCGCCGCAGCGGCTGCGGCGCCCGGCTCGTCCAGGTCGGCTGCGCCTCGGAGTACGGGCCGAGCCAGCCCGGCTCCTCCACCGCCGAGGACGCCGTGCCGCGCCCCGGCGGCCCGTACGGGGTTTCGAAGCTGGCGGCGACCGAACTCGTCCTCGGGTCGGGGCTCGACGCCGTGGTGCTCCGGGTGTTCTCGCCCGTGGGTCCCGGCACGCCCGCGGGCTCGCCGCTCGGCCGTCTCGCCGAGGCGATGCGCCGGGCCATGCAGGCCGGTGACGGCGAGCTCAAGCTCAGCGGCCTCGGGGTGCAGCGGGACTTCGTCGACGTACGGGACGTCGCGCGGGCCGTCCACGCGGCCTCGCTCTCCGCCGCCCAGGGCGTCGTCAACATCGCCACCGGCCGCGCCGTCCGGCTCAGGGACGCCGCCGCCGTCCTGGCCAGGGTCGCGGGCTACGCCGGCAACCTGCACGAGCTGGACGCCCCGCACGGCATGTCGCAGCGCCCGATGATCGGCGCCCCCCGTAGCGAGGGGACCATCGCCGACCAGCTGGCCGCCGCCCCCTACCCGTACCCCGACGGCTGCGGCCCCTGGCAGCAGGCCGACGTCCGCACCGCCCGCGACCGGCTCGGCTGGCGGCCCCGGATCAACCTGGAGGAGTCGCTCGCCGACATCTGGATGGAGGCGGCGTGTCGCATCTGACGACGAGCACGGCCACCGGGGCGATCCAGGCCCTCGGGGTGGGCGTGCCCGGCTACGCCCACCCGCTGCTCGCCCCGGTCGAGTGGGGCGAGCTGACCCGCCCGGGGACCCCGCTGCACTGGGCGGTGCTCAACGTGGCGGACGGGCCGGGGAGCCGTCCCGACCCGCACTGCCTGGAGGCGGCGGGGAGGCTCCGCAACGCCGGGGTCAAGGTCCTCGGACACCTGGACGCGGCGTACGGCTCCCGGCCGTTCGGGGAGCTCGTCTCCGAAGCCCACCGCTTCCTCGACTGGTACAAGGTGGACGGCTACTACCTGGACCGCTGCCCCGCGGACCGGGCGGACCTGGCCGGCGTGCGGCGGGTCGCCGCGACCCTGGAGGCGGTCCTCGGCGGCGAGGCCCATCTCGTCCTCGGGCACGGCACCCACCCCCATCCGGGGTACGCCGAGACCGCCGACCAGCTGGTGACGTTCTCCGGGGCCTGGGTGGACTACCGCTGGTCGCAGGTGGCCGAGTGGACCGCCGAGTACGCGGAGTCGAAGTTCGTCCATCTCGTGCACGGGGTCCCGCGCACGCATCTCGACGAGGCCCTGCGGATCGCCCGCTGGCAGGGGGCCGGGACGATCTTCTTCACGGACCGGACGGGGGCCTCGGGACAAACCACCCCATTCCACTCGCTGCCCGGCTACTGGGACGAAATCGTCTCGCGGATCGGACCGGGTGTCTCGGAATGAGAAGGGGCGTGGCAGTGTTACGGGGAGAACAACCGTACTGACATACCGACCACCGGAGTCCCCGTGTCGCTGCCACCCCTGGTCGAGCCCGCTGCCGAGCTCACCGTAGACGAGGTCCGCAGGTACTCCCGCCACCTGATCATCCCGGACGTCGGGATGGACGGGCAGAAGCGGCTGAAGAACGCCAAGGTGCTGTGTGTCGGCGCCGGTGGCCTCGGCTCCCCGGCGCTGATGTACCTGGCCGCCGCCGGCGTGGGCACGCTCGGCATCGTGGAGTTCGACGAGGTCGACGAGTCGAACCTCCAGCGCCAGATCATCCACAGCCAGGCCGACATCGGCCGCTCCAAGGCCGCCTCGGCGCGCGACAGCGTGCTCGGCATCAACCCGTACGTGAACGTGATCCTTCACGAGGAGCGGCTCGAGGCCGAGAACGTGATGGAGATCTTCGGCCAGTACGACCTGATCGTCGACGGCACGGACAACTTCGCCACCCGCTACCTGGTGAACGACGCCTGCGTGCTGCTGAACAAGCCGTACGTCTGGGGTTCGATCTACCGCTTCGACGGTCAGGCGTCCGTCTTCTGGTCCGAGTACGGCCCCTGCTACCGCTGCCTCTACCCGGAGCCCCCGCCGCCGGGCATGGTCCCCTCCTGCGCCGAGGGCGGCGTCCTGGGCGTGCTGTGCGCGTCCATCGGCTCCATCCAGGTCACCGAGGCCATCAAGGTGCTCGCCGGCGTCGGCGACCCGCTGGTCGGCCGCCTGATGATCTACGACGCCCTGGAGATGCAGTACCGCCAGGTCAAGGTCCGCAAGGACCCGAACTGCGCGGTCTGCGGCGACAACCCGACCGTCACCGAGCTCATCGACTACGAGGCCTTCTGCGGCGTCGTGTCCGAGGAGGCCCAGGAGGCGGCGCTCGGCTCCACGATCACTCCGAAGCAGCTCAAGGAGTGGATCGACGAGGGCGAGGGCATCGACATCATCGACGTCCGCGAGCCCAACGAGTACGAGATCGTCTCGATCCCGGGCGCGCGGCTGATCCCCAAGAACGAGTTCCTGATGGGCGCGGCCCTCCAGGACCTCCCGCAGGACAAGCGGATCGTCCTGCACTGCAAGACGGGTGTCCGCAGTGCGGAAGTCCTCGCCGTGCTCAAGTCCGCGGGCTTCGCGGACGCGGTGCACGTCGGTGGCGGCGTGATCGGCTGGGTCCACCAGATCGAGCCCGAGAAGCCGGTCTACTAGACGGCCGGACGGCTGGACGGCACACGGAAGGCCCCGGACCGCGCGACTCCTCGCGAGGTCCGGGGCCTTTCCCGTGGGCTCCTCGTGAGCTCAGCAGGTCGTGCCGTACTTCGGGACCGTGCCCTCCAGGAGGTACGCGTCGACCGTCCGCGTCACGCACCGCGAGGTGCCGTAGGCGCCGTGGCCCTCACCCTTGTTGGTGAGCAGGACGCCGACCCCGTCCCCGAGCTCCTTCGCCATCCTCTCCGCGCCCTCGTACGGCGTGGCCGGGTCGCCCGTCGTCCCCACGACCAGGACGGGGGCGGCGCCCGGGGCGCTCGCCTCCGGCGTGGCCCGCTCGCCCTTCACCGGCCAGTCCGCGCACCAGCCGGCCGTGTCCCAGGCGAGGAACGCGCCGAACACCGGGGAGAGGGAGCGGAATTCCGGCAGCAGCGCCTTCGCCTGCGCGGCGGTCGGCCGCTCGCTGGAGTCGGCGCAGGAGATGGCCCGCTGGGAGTGCGACTGGGTGGAGTAACGACCCTTCTCGTCCCGGTCGTTGTAGTAGTCGGCGAGCTGGAGCAGGGCGTCGCCGCGGCCCTGCTCGGCCTCGCTCAGGGCCTCGGTGAGAAGGGGCCAGTTGCCCTGCCCGTACAGCGTGACCGCGATGCCCGTGAGCGCCAGGCTCTCGGTGAGCTTCCGCCCGCCGACGGCCAGCGGCTCCCGGTCCAGCTTCCGCAGCAGACCCGAGATCCGCTCGGTCCCGGCCTTCCGGTCCTGACCGGTGCTCTTCAGGTAGCTGTCCAGGGCCCGCTGGAAGCCGATCGTCTGGTGGCGGGCGTGCCCGACGCCGTCGGCGGTCGGGTCGACGACCGCGTCGAGGACGAGCCGGCCCACGCGCGAGGGGAAGAGGTGGGCGTACGTGCCGCCCAGCTGCGTCCCGTACGAGATGCCGAAGTAGTGGAGCTTCTCGTCCCCGAGGACCTGCCGGACCAGGTCCAGGTCGCGGGCGGTCGCGGTGGTCGTCGTGTGGGCGAGCAGCCCGCCGGAGCGGCGGGCGCAGCCGGCGCCGAATTCGGCGCCGTCCTCGAGGTACGCGGCCTCCTCGGCCGCCGTGTCCGGGGTGAGGTCGACCGAGGCCTCGGCGGCGGCCTGTTCGGCGTCGCTCCGGCAGACCACGCCGGCGCTGCGGCCCACGCCCCGCGGGTCGAAGCCGACCAGGTCGTAGCGCTCGCCGAGCGTCCGGTACTCCTCCTCCAGCTGCGGCAGCATCGCGACCCCGGAGGCCCCGGGGCCGCCGAAGTTGAAGAGGAGCGAACCGATGCGGGCCCGCTCGTCGGTGGCCTCCTTGCGGATCAGCGCGACCGGGAGGGTGGCGCCCTCCGGCTTCGCGTAGTCCACCGGCACCGTCACCGTGGCGCAGCGCCACTTCGTGCCGGGCCCCTGCCCGCCTTCCGGGGCCGGGCAGCGCCTCCAGTCGGGGCGCTGGCCGGTGAGGGGTCCGGGGAGCGCGGGGGCGGCCGTCGCCGAGGCGGTGACCGAGGGCTTGGCGTCGCCGGCCGTGGACGGGGCCGACGTGGCGCCCGGGGCCCCGCCCTCCGTGCTCGTACAGCCCGCGACCAGCACCCCGGTCGCGGCCAGCACGGCCATGTGTACGCGTATGGACATGTGTGTGGGCATGCGTCCCCCCAGATCCCGGCAAGGCGGCCATCCTAGGCGGGGCGGCCGTCCTGGGCGGGGCGGCCGTCCCGGCCGGGCGGGCGGCCTACTTGCAGACCGTCCCCGAGGCCGGGACCCTGCCGTCCAGGAGGTACGCGTCGACCGCCTTCTTCACGCACGCGCCGCCGATGTTGTAGGCGCCGTGGCCCTCGCCCTCGTACGTCAGCTCCACGCCGACGCCCTGCCCGAGCGCCTTCACCATCGACCGGGCGCCCGCGTACGGCGTGGCCGGGTCGCCGGTGTTGCCGATGACCAGGATCGGGGCCGCACCGGGCGCGGAGACGTCCGGGTGCTCCCAGGTGCCCGCCACCGGCCACTGCGAGCAGCTGGAGAGGGCCCAGCCCATGAAGTCCCCGAAGACGGGGGAGGCCTCCCGGAACTCGCCGAGCCGCTCCTTCGCCTGGCCGAGGGTGTAGCGCTCCTTGAAGTCCACGCAGTTGATGGCGGTGTTGGCGGCCTGGATGTTGCTGTAGGAGCCGTTCTGGCTGCGCCCGTTCATCGAGTCGGAGAGGGAGAGGAGCAGCGCCCCGTCGCCGCCGTCCGCCGCTTCGAGACCCTGCTCCAGATAGGTCCAGAACTCCTTGGAGTACAGGGCCTGCGCGATGCCGTTGGTGGCCTGCGTCTGGGTGAGCTTCCGGTCGCCGATGCCCGGGATCGGCTTCTTGTCGAGCGCCGCGAGCAGCTCCATGACGAAGGCCTCGATCTCGGCGACGCTCGTACCGGGCAGGGCGCACTCGTCGCCGCGGTCCACACAGTCCTGCGCGAAGTTGTCCAGGGCCAGCTGGAAGCCCTTCGCCTGGCCGAGCGCGCCCTCCTCGACGCCCGCCTCCGGGTCGACGACGGCGTCGAAGACGGCCCGGCCGACGTTCTTCGGGAAGAGGTGGGCGTAGACGCCGCCGAGTTCGGTGCCGTACGAGATGCCGAAGTAGTGGAGCTTGTCGTCCCCGAGGACCTGCCGCATCAGCTCCATGTCCCGGGCCGCGTTCTCCGTGCCGACGTGCGGCAGGGCCGGTCCCGCGTCCTTCTCGCAGCCGGCCGCGTACTTCTTCTGCGCGTCGGACAGCGTCCGCTCCTCGGCCTCGTCGTCGGGCGAGAAGTCCAGGGCGTAGTACGCGTCGAGCTCCTTGTCGGTCGCGCACTCGACCGGGTCGCTGCGGCCCACCCCGCGCGGGTCGAAGGACACCAGGTCGTAGCGGCCGCGCAGGGTCTCGTACTTCTCGGCGAAACCGGGCAGCGCGGAGACGCCGGAGCCGCCGGGACCGCCGAAGTTGAAGACGAGCGAACCGATCCGCCGGGCCTTGTCACGGGCCCGGGCCCGGATGAGCGCCAGCTCGATGGTCTCGCCCTCCGGCACCGACCAGTCCAGCGGCGTCTGGAGGAAGGAGCACTCCCAGGCGGTGCCGCCGGGGAGCGGGGAGGGCGGCTCCCCGCCGCCCTCGGCGGCGGACGGCGCCGGGCAGGGGGCCCAGGACAGCTTCTGCGCCGTCAGCGCCGAGAGCGCGGCCGAGCCGCTCGGCCTCGACGGGTCCGCCGCCCCGTCTCCGCCGTCCGAGCACCCGGCGGCGAGCAGCACGGTGGTGGCGGTGAGCAGAGCGGCGCGCTGGGCGGCGGAGATCGGCATGCCCCCATCGTGGGCCGCGGCCCCCGCCGCCGCGCGGGACGGGGGTCCATGCGGGTGGCCGGGCGGGACCGGGGCCCGGACCACCGGCGCGGCCGGGGTCCGGATCACCGGGCGCGGCCGGGGTCCGGAACCACCGGCGCGGCCGGAGCCCGGATCACCGGGGCGTGGCCCGAGCCCGGACCACCGGCGTGCCCGGAGCCCGGGCCAGGGGCTCCACGAGGCCGGTCCCGGGCTACCGGGTGCCGGTGATCACAGCGCTTCGCGTTTCGTCAGCCAGTTGAAGCAGAGCCAGCCCGGCAGCACCGGGATCCACAGCGTCAGCAGGCGGTACAGCAGCACCGCGGGGGTCGCGACCTCGAGCGGCAGGTCCACCGCCACGAGACCGAGGGTCAGCGCGCCCTCGACCGCGACGACACCGCCCGGCGTCGGCGCCGCCGAGCCGATGGCGTTGCCCGCGAGGAAGACGACCGCCACGCTCGCGTAGCTGATCGTCTGGTGACCGTGGCCGAAGGCCCGGATCGAGGCGTCGAGGCAGAGCACGAACGAGGCGGTGAGCAGCAGCATCCCGCCGATGCCGGTCAGCAGCTTCATCGGCCGCTGGAGCACGTCCAGCATGCGCGGCACCACACCGGCGAAGAGCGACCGCAGCCGGGTCGACACGAACTTCCGCATGAACGGGATGGCCGTCATCACGAGGACGAGTACCGCGACCGTAAGGAGACCGGCGATGACCGTCCTCGACGGCGTGAAGGACTGCGACTTCTCCGTCCCCGTCAGATAGCCGAAGGAGAGCAGGAGCAGGATGTGCGCCCCGAGCCCGAAGAGCTGCGAGGCGCCGACGCTCGCCACCGCGAGCCCCGGCCGTACCCCGGCGCGCTGGAGGAAACGGGTGTTCAGGGCGACGCCGCCGACCGCCGCGGGGGCGAGGATCTTCACGAACGATCCCGCGACCTGCGCCACCACCGTCCGCCAGAACCCGACCCGCTCCGGCACGAAGCCCAGCAGGCTCATCGCCGCCGCCACGTAGCTGAGCGCGGAGAACAGCACCGCGGCCGCCACCCACCGCCAGTCCGCCTCGCTGATCGTCGACAGCGGCGTACTGGCGACCTGCGAGAGCAGGAAGTACGCGGCGACCGCGCCGGCGATCAGACTGATCAGGGTCCGCGGCTTGATCCGCTCCAGACGGACCGGCTCCACCGGGGCCTGCGGCCGGATGAGCAGCACCTGTCGGCGGATCTGGGCCAGCAGGTCCTCCTCGCGGGCCTCGTCGAGCGCCGTGTCGAGGGCCTTCTTGTCGGCCTTCTTGTCGGCCTTCTTCTCGGCCTTGGCCTCGGCGCGTACGGCCGTGGGGTCCGCGGTGGCCCGCACGGCCTGGGCCTTCAACAGTTCCCGCTCGCGCTTGGCGGCCTCCGAGGCGGCGAGCACGGCCTCCCGCTCCCTGGCCGACCGCTCCCTGGCCAGTCTCCGCAGCGTCGCGCGCGTGGAGCGGCTCAGCGCGATGGGCTGGAGCAGCGGGAGGCAGTCGGCGACGGTGTCGGGGCCGAGCACCTCGACGGCGGCGGCGACCGCCCGCTCCGCCCCGACCCGCAGACCGAGGGTGGTGAGCAGCTGGGCGATGTCCATCCGCAGGACCAGGTCGCCCGCGGCGATCTCGCCGCCCCGCAGATCGGTGAGGATCACCCTGCCGGAACGATCCACCAGGATGGCGTCGCCCGTGAGCCTGCGGTGCGCGATCCGGCGCGACTGGAGCGCCCGTACCTGCCGGAAAGCGCTGCGGACCAGCTCGTCGGTGATGTCGTGGTCGTCCAGCGAGTCCAGGCTCCGGCCGCCGATGTGCTCGTACACGAGCATCACGGCGTCCGGACCGAGCTCCGATGTGGCGATCAGCTTCGGCGCGTTCGCCCCGGCGGCGATCGCCGCGTAGGCGAGGAGCGCCTCCTGTTCCAGGGCCTGCCGCAGCGACACGATGGAACGGCGGGTGGTGATCGTCCGCAGGGTGATCCGCCGCCACGCGCGGTAGAAGAAGCCGTGGGCCTGCTGCTCGCGGTCGACGACGGTGACGTCGAGCGGCGGCCCGTCCTCCAGGGTCACGATGTAGCGGCGGCCCCGGTCCGCGCTGTCCGCGGAGTCGGGCACGCCCTCGGCGCGCAGTGCCGTCACCGGCCGGAAGCCGACCCGGCGCAGGCCGGCGAGGAGGGTCTGCCCGGTGGGCCGGACGTTGGGGGAGCCGACCGCGTACAGCGTGCCGTACGCCACCGTCCAGCCGATCAGGACGGTCAGGATGATCGAGAGCGCGGTGGTGTAGCCGGCCACCAGCATGGTGAACGCGTCGAGCAGCAGCACCATCCAGAGCGACACCCGCCAGCGCGGCCTGCGGGCCATGCCGACGGCGGTCATGTACGCGATCACCGGGGCCAGGTAGTTGTGCACCGGGTCGGTGAGCCCGCCGCCGGACTGCGGCTGGGTCAGCGCGTCCTGGATCGTGCCGGGCGCGGCCTGGGCGACCCAGAGATCGGTGGCGAGGGTGACGCCGTGCGCGAGGACCGCGGCGAGGACGCCGTCCGCGATGCGCAGCCCGTCGCGTTTGATCAGGCGCTCGATGGCGAAGGCGACGGGGACGAGCAGGACGGCGATGGAGGAGAGGAGACCGGCGATCTTGACGAAGACGTCCGGGGCGCCGCCGGCGCCCTCGTTGATGTCCTTCTCCAGGCCCGAGGTCGTCGCGTGGGCGAACGCGGCGACGGCGATGACCAGTGCGATGGCGAGGAGACCGGAGAGCAGCCGCATCAGGTCGGAGGGTCGGTGGACGCGGGCGGCGAGCAGCGGCTCGTCGCCGGAGACCCGCTCGGGCACGTCGGCCTGGCCCCCCTCGGGAGGCTGCGTGTCCTGGCCCATCACCATGTCCGTCTCTGCATGCGCGTCTTGTCGTTCTCGTTCTCGTCCGAGCTCTTGTCCGTGCTCTTGCTGATGCTTTTGCCCGTGCGTTTGTTCTTGTCCGTGTTCTTGTACTTGTCGCTCTTGATCTCGTATCACCAGTCACCGCCCGCACGATGGTGGCACGAAGAGCCGCCACGCGGAGGCATCAGGGCCATGTCGGTGGGGTGAGGCACGATGGGACGGATGAGCATGGAGGAACCTGTGGGGGAGAGCGCGGAACTGCCCGAGTACGCGGAGCGGGTGCTCGACGTCGCCGACGGGATCCCGCCCGGCCGGGTGATGACCTATGGCGACGTCGCCGAATGGCTGGGCGAGGGCGGACCCCGCCAGGTCGGCCGGGTCATGGCCCTGTACGGCGGGACCGCGCCCTGGTGGCGGGTGGTCCGCGCCGACGGCACGCTGCTGCCCGGACACGAACTGAGGGCCCTCGGCCACTACCGCGAGGAGGGCACCCCGCTGCGCGGGGCGGGCCGGGCGGCCGAGGGACACGTACCGAGGATCGACATGCGGCGGGCCCGCTGGGACGGAACTCACACCTGAGACCGCCGGCCGGGGGAGCACGGGCCGGACGGGGCACGAGCGGTGCCCGGCGCGGCACACACGGTACGTAACGGGACACGGAGTACGGCTCGGCGACGGCCCGTTTCGCGTAACGTCTGCGTTCGCGTCTTCCGGGGCGGCGGGCCGACGAGCTCGGTGGCCGGCCGTGGTGGACGGCTGTCTCACCCGCACCACCACTCCCACCAGGACCGGCGACCCACGTGAGTACCTCCTCCACCACCCGGCGTACGCCGCCGCCCCAGGGACAGCCGTACCCGGGGCCGGGACGGCAGCGGACCCCGGGCGCGTACCGACTGGTGCGTACCACGCCGGCCCCGATGGATCCCCCTCAGCTGGACGCAGCCCAGCGGGAAGTGGTTGACCACACAGGCGGACCGCTTCTCGTCCTCGCCGGACCCGGCACCGGCAAGACCACCACCCTGGTCGAGGCCGTCGCCGCCCGCGTGGAGAAGGGCGCCGACCCCGAACGCCTCCTCGTCCTCACCTTCAGCCGCAAGGCCGCCGTCGAACTCCGCGACCGCATGGCCGCCCGGCTCGGCGGCCGCCGCCCGCCGCAGGCCACCACCTTCCACTCGTACTGCTACGCCCTGATCCGCGCCCACCAGGACGCCGAACTCTTCGCCGAACCCCTGCGACTGCTCTCCGGACCCGAGCAGGACCTCGCCGTACGCGAGCTGCTCGCCGGCCACGTCGACCTGGAGAAGTCCGGCCTCGGACGGATCGGCTGGCCCGACGAACTGCGCGCCTGCCTCACCACCCGCGGCTTCGCCGACGAGGTGAGGGCCGTCCTCGCGCGCTCCCGCGAACTGGGCCTCGGACCCGACGCCCTCGCCCGCTTCGCCGACCGCGTCGGCCGCCCGGACTGGAAGGCCGCCGCCGGCTTCCTCGCCGAGTACCTCGACGTCCTCGACCTCCAGGGCGTCCTCGACTACACGGAGCTCGTCCACCGGGCCGTGCTCCTCGCCGAGGACATCAGCCTGCCCGCGTACGACGCGGTGTACGTCGACGAGTACCAGGACACCGACCCGGCGCAGGTCCGGCTCCTCCACGCGCTCACGGGCGGCGGCCGCCGCACGGTGGTCGCCTTCGGCGACCCGGACCAGTCCATCTACGCCTTCCGGGGCGCCGACGTGAACGGCATCCTCGACTTCCCCTCCTCCTTCGGCGGCGCGGACGTACGCGTCCTGCGCACCGCCCGCCGCTCCGGATCCGACCTGCTCGAAGCGACCCGGCTGCTCGCCCTGCGGATGCCGATGCCCCGGCTCCCCGCCGACAAGGTCCGCGCCCACCGCGAACTCACGGCGGCACGGGACGGGGGCGGGGCGGAGGCGTACACGTACCCCACGGCCTCGGCGGAGGCCGAGAACATCGCCGACCTGCTGCGCCGCGCCCACCTGGAGGACGGCGTCCCCTGGCAGGACATGGCCGTCCTCACCCGCGCCGCCGCCTCCCTCCCGCCCCTCCGCCGCGCCCTCACCTCGGCGGGCGTCCCGGTGGAGACGGACGCGGCGGACACTCCCCTCCGCCACGAACCGGCGGTGGCACCCCTGCTACTGGCGCTCCGGGCGGTGTCCTCCGCGGACCAGGTTGTGAGCGAGCCCGTACCCGCGTCGGACCAGGTCGTGGGCATGCGTCCCGCCGGGGCGGAACGGGTGGGCACAACCACCCACGCCGCCGCACCGCCGGCGCTCCCTCCGCACCCCGCCCCCGGCGCGCAGCCGGACGACGCCCCCACCGAGCCCGAGCCCGAGCCGGACGCCACCGCCACCTGGCTCCCCGTCGAGACCGCCCTCGAACTCCTCGCCTCCCCCCTCGCGGGAGTGGACCCGGCCGACCTCCGCCGCCTGGGGCGGGCCCTCAGGGACGAGGAGCGCGCCGGAGGCAACAACGTCCCGCCCCCCTCCGACGTCCTGCTCGCCCGCGCCCTCGCGGAACCCGAGCGACTGGCCGCACACGATCCGGCGTACGCGCGGGGCGCCAAGCGGCTCGGTGACCTGCTCGCCGAGACCCGGGCGCTGCTCGAAGCCGGCGGCACCGCAGAAGAGGCCCTCTGGGTCCTCTGGAGCGGCACCCCCTGGCCCGGCCGCCTCGAGCGCGCCGCCCTCCGCGGCGGCCCCGCGGGCCGCAACGCCGACCGTGACCTCGACGCCGTCTGTGCCCTCTTCGAGACCGCGGCCCGCGCCGAGGAGCGCGTCGGCGGCCGCGGTGTCCTCAACTTCCTCGAAGAGCTCGACGCCCAGGACATCGCCGCCGACACCCTCACCCGCCGTCACACCCGGCCCGACGCCGTCCGCCTGATGACCGCCCACCGCTCCAAGGGCCTCGAATGGCGGCTCGTCGTCGTCGCCGGCGTCCAGGAGGGCCTCTGGCCCGACCTGCGCCGCCGCGGCTCCCTCCTCGAAGCCGACCGCATCGGCCGCGACGGCCTCGCCGAGCCGCTCACCCCCGGCGCCCTCCTCGCCGAGGAACGCCGGCTCTTCTACGTGGCCGCCACGCGCGCGCGTGACCGGCTCGTCGTCACCGCGGTGAAGGCCGCGGCGGAGGACGGCGACCAGCCCTCCCGTTTCCTCACCGAGCTCGGCGCCGAGCCCAGGGACGTCCCCGGCCGCCCCCGCCGTCCCCTCGCCGTCTCCGCGCTGGTCGCCGAACTGCGCGCCACCACCGTCGACCCGGACGCCTCGCCCGCGCTCCGCGACGCGGCCGCCCACCGTCTCGCCCGGCTCGCGGCCCTCACCGACGAGGACGGCCAGCCGCTGGTCCCGGCCGCGCACCCGGACCGCTGGTGGGGACTGTTCGAGCCGACGCACAGTGCGGTGCCGCTGCGCGAGCGCGACCGGCCGGTCGCCCTCTCGCCGAGCTCCCTGGAGAACCTGGTCACCACCTGCTCCCTCCAGTGGTTCCTCGGCCGCGAGGTCAAGGCCGCGGCCCCCGCCACCGCCGCCCAGGGCTTCGGCAACGTCGTCCACGTCCTCGCCGACGAGGTCGCCTCCGGCCGGACCCCCGCCGACCTCGATGTCCTCATGGCCCGCCTCGACTCCGTCTGGGACGCCCTCGCCTTCGACGCCCCCTGGAAGTCGGCCCAGGAGAAGCAGCACGCGCGCGTGGCACTCGAACGCTTCCTGAGCTGGCACGTCATGGACCGCGGCGGCCGCACCCCCGCCGCCTCGGAACACGGCTTCGACGTGACCCTGGAGGCCGGGGAGTACGAGGTCCGCATCCGGGGCTCCATGGACCGGGTCGAGACCGACGAACAGGGTCGCGCGTACGTCGTCGACTTCAAGACCGGCAAGTCGGCCCCCACCCGCGACGAGGTCGCCCACCACCCGCAGCTCGCCGTCTACCAGCTCGCGGTCCGCGAGGGCGCCCTCGACGAGGTCTTCGACGGCCGCCGTCCGGAGCCGGGCGGCGCCGAACTCGTACAACTGCGGCAGAGCGCCCCGCAGAAGGAGGGCGGCGACGCCCTCCCGAAAGTCCAGGCGCAGGAACCGCTCGCGGGGGAGTGGGTCGGTGAGCTGCTCGCCAACGCCGCGGGCCGGGTCCTCGACGAGCGCTTCACCCCCACCACCGGACAGCACTGCACGACCTGCTCCTTCCGGTCCTCGTGCAGCGCCCGGCCGGAGGGCCGCCAGGTCGTCGACTGACCAGGGACGGTCCCGCGGGGCGCGGAGTAGCGGGTACGCGCGCGCGGAGCGACCCTGGGGGGACAGGAGTCGGGGAAACCGTGAGGAGGCGCGCGATGGCGTCCCACCGAAAGCTCCGTGCCGCGTCCGTCGTCGCCGTCGTCGCCGTCGTCGCGGGCCCCGCGCCGGTGGCGGCCTGGGCGGCCCCGGACCTCCCGGCCGCCGCTCCCTCCCTGTCCGGCCCCTCCCTGTCCGCGGTGTCCGCACTGTCCGTCGCACCGTCCCCCGATCCGTTCGCCGACCTCACGGCCGAAGAGATCGCCGACAGGGCCGTCACCGCGACCCGGTCGGCCACCTCGCTCCGCATGGCCGGCCGGATCGTCACGGACGGGCAGCCGCTCGACATCGACCTCGCCCTCGACGACCGCGAGGAATGCACCGGCGTGATGAAGATCAAGGGCGGCACCGCCGAACTCCGCAAGGCCGACCGGATCACCTACCTCAAGGGCGACGAGACCTTCTGGCGTGTCTCCATGGCCTCCCAGGGGATGGCCGAGGCACAGATCGCCGCCACGATCGAGCTGGTCAAGGGCCGCTGGCTGAAGATCGCCCCGGGACAGCCCGGCAGCGGCGACCTCGGCAACGTCTGCGACCTGAAGGGCCTGCTCTCCGACCTCGACAAGAACAAGAACGACAAGGAGGAGGACAAGGGCGGCGCCCTGACCAGGGGACCCGACGCCGAGGTCGACGGCACCCCCGTCGCGACCCTGGTGAAGAAGAAGGCAGGCGGAGAGACCTCCACCGTGTCCGTCTCCCGGGAGGGCAAGCCGTACATCCTGAAGACGGTCAAGACCGGCGGCGCCGAACCCGGCTCGATCACGCTCTCCGACTACGACAAGCCCGTCGACGTGGTCGTCCCGCCCGCCGACGAGACGGTGGACCTCTCCAAACTGGTCCGGACCGGGCCGGCGTGAGACACGCCACCTGGGGGACCGGGCCGGCCGGCGGGATCGGGCCGGCCCCGCGTGAGACGAGCCACAGGCGGGAGGAGCCGTACCGGACCGCGCTGTCGGCGGTCGCCATTAGCCTCTTGAGGTGACCGCACGCATCACCGACCCGGAGCAGCTCAAGGAGCTCCTCGGCATCCCGTTCACCCCGGAGCAGACGGCCTGCATCACCGCGCCGCCCGCCCCGCAGGTCGTCGTGGCCGGAGCCGGCTCCGGCAAGACGACGGTGATGGCCGCCCGGGTGGTCTGGCTGGTCGGCACCGGCCAGGTGGCACCCGAGCAGGTCCTCGGTCTCACCTTCACCAACAAGGCCGCCGGGGAACTCGCCGAGCGCGTCCGCACCGCCCTCGTCCGCGCCGGAGTCACCGACCCCGACGTCATCGACCCGGACAACCCGCCGGGTGAGCCCCGCATCTCCACGTACCACGCCTTCGCCGGACAGCTCCTCACCGACCACGGCCTCCGCATCGGCCTCGAACCCACCTCCCGGCTCCTCGCCGACGCCACCCGCTACCAGCTCGCCGCGCGCGTCCTGCGCGAGGCCCCCGGCCCGTACCCGGCCCTCACCCGGTCCTTCCCGACCCTCATCACCGACCTGCTCGCCCTCGACGCCGAGCTCGCCGAACACCTCGTACGGCCCGAACAGCTCCAGGAGTACGACTCCGCGCTGCTCACCGCCCTCGCCGACGCCAAGCTCAGCAACGCCGAACTGCGCAAGATCCCCGAGGCCGCCGCCGCCCGCCGGGAACTCCTCGACCTCGTCGTCCGCTACCGCGCCGCGAAACGCTCCCGCGACCTGCTCGACTTCGGCGACCAGATCGCCCGCTCCGCCGAGCTGGCCACCACCCGGCCCGAGGTCGGCGAGATCCTCCGTGACGAGTTCCGCGTCGTCCTCCTCGACGAGTACCAGGACACGTCCGTCGCCCAACGGCTGCTGCTCTCCGGCCTCTTCGGCCAGGGCCCGACCGGCAGCGGCACCGGCCACGCCGTGACCGCCGTCGGCGACCCCTGCCAGGCCATCTACGGCTGGCGCGGCGCCTCCGTCGCCAACCTGGACGACTTCCCCGAGCACTTCCCGCACCGGGACGGCAGCCCCGCGACCCGCTACTCCCTCTCCGAGAACCGGCGCAGCGGCGGCCGGCTCCTCGATCTCGCCAACGGACTCGCCGCACCCCTGCGCGCCATGCACGCGGGCGTGGAGGCGCTGCGGCCCGCACCCGGCGCCGAGAACGACGGCAGCGTGCGCATCGCGCTCCTCCCCACCCACGCCGAGGAGATCGACTGGCTCGCCGACTCCCTCGCCCACCTCGTCCACACCGGCCGCGAACCCGGCGAGATCGCCGTCCTCTGCCGCACCGCCACCGACTTCCCCGCCATCCACGCCGCCCTCGTCGCCCGCGACGTGCCCGTCGAGGTCGTCGGCCTCTCCGGCCTCCTCCACCTGCCCGAGATCGCCGACCTGGTCGCCGTCTGCGAAGTCCTCCAGGACCCCGGGGCCAACGCCTCCCTCGTCCGGCTCCTCACCGGCCCGCGCTGGCGGATCGGCCCCCGCGACCTCGCCCTCCTCGGCCGCCGCGCCCGCCTCCTGGTCCACCGGGGCGGCGCGGAACCGGACCCCGAGCAGCGGCTCGCCGCCGCCGTCGAGGGCGTCGACCCGGCCGAGGTCGTCTCCCTCGCCGACGCCCTCGACACCTTCCTCGACTCCGGCGGCGCCGCCGACGACGGCCTGGCGTTCTCCGCCGAAGCCCGGGTCCGCTTCGCCCGCCTCGCCGCCGAACTGCGCGCCCTGCGCGGCTCGCTCGCCGACCCCCTCATGGACGTCCTGCACCGGGTGCTCACGGCGACCGGCCTCGAAGTCGAGCTGTCCGCCTCCCCGCACGCGCTCGCCGCCCGCCGCCGCGAGACCCTCGGCCACTTCCTCGACATCGCCGCCGGCTTCGCCTCCCTCGACGGCGAGGCGAGCCTGCTCGCGTTCCTCGGCTTCCTGCGGACGGCCGTCCAGTTCGAGAAGGGCCTCGACAGCGCGCTCCCGGGCGGTGAGAACACCGTCAAGGTCCTCACCGCCCACAAGTCCAAGGGCCTGGAGTGGGACGTCGTCGCCGTCCCCGGCCTCGTCACCGGCCAGTTCCCCAGCACGCGCGCGCGTGAGTCGTGGACCTCCCAGCCCCAGGTGCTCCCGCACGCCCTGCGCGGCGACGCGGCGACGCTGCCGGACATCGACACCTGGAACGCCAAGGCCCTCACGGCGTTCAAGAACGAGATGCGGGACCACCAGCACACCGAGGAGCTCCGCCTCGGCTACGTCACCTTCACCCGCCCCCGCTCCCTGCTGCTCGGCTCCGCCCACTGGTGGGGCCCGTCCCAGAAGAAGCCCCGGGGCCCCTCGGACTTCCTCCAGGCCCTGTACGACCACTGCGCGGCCGGCCACGGAGACATCGAGGTCTGGACGGAGGAACCGGAGAAGGACGCGGAGAACCCGTCCTTGACGGAGCGGGACGGCGACCAGGCCTGGCCCCTGCCACTGGACGAGGAGTCGTTCAAGCGCCGCAAGGAGGCGGCGGATCTCGTTCGTCACCGGTTGTGGGCAATCGTCCCGCAGGGCGGTGGGAGCACCCCCGGACGAAGTCTGGGGGAGGGTGGGCACAGCCCCCGCGGCACGGCGCCCGACCCCCAGGACCCGCACCCGGAGGACCCCTGGCCCGAAGAGGAGGAGCCCATCTGGGAAGAAGAGGCCCTCCCCGAGGACACCCACGCGGACGCGATCCCGGCCCCCCGCGACCCCGAGGACCCGCCCTCGGAGCCGTACCCCGATCTCACCCCCGAGGACGAGAGGACCCTCGCCTCCTGGGACCGCGACCTCACCGCCCTCACCGCCGAACTCCGCCGCGCCCGCGCGACCACCCGTGACGTGCTGCTCCCCGCGTACCTCTCCGCCTCCCAGGTGCTGCGCCTCGCCGCCGACCCCGACGGCTTCGCCCAGGAGCTGGCCCGGCCCATGCCCAAGGCGCCGCAACCGGCCGCCCGCCGGGGCACCCGGTTCCACGCGTGGGTGGAGTCCCGTTTCGAGGAGCTGCCGCTGCCGTTCCTCGGCCCGGAGGAGCTGCCGGGCGGCGAGGACTTCGCGGGCGAGCCCGAGATCCTCGACGAGCGGGACCTCGACGAGCTCAAGGAGGCCTTCGCCCGCACCCCGTACGCCCACCGCACCCCGTACCGCGTCGAGGTCCCCGTCCACCTCTCGCTCGCGGGCCGGGTCGTCCGTGGCCGGATCGACGCCGTCTACCGGGACCCGGACTCCGGCGCGTACGAGATCGTCGACTGGAAGACCAGCCGGGTGCGCACCGCCGACCCCCTCCAGCTCGCGATCTACCGGCTCGCCTGGGCCGAGCAGCACGGCCTCCCGCCCGAGGACGTCGCGGCCGCCTTCGTCTACGTCCGTACGGGTGAGGTCGCCCGTCCCGCCCGCCTGCCGGGCCGGGCCGAGCTGGAGGCCATCCTGCTTGGCGGAGCACCCACGGACGCCGGATAGGCTCGGGTACATGAGCGAGACCCCGGACAGCGCCGTCCACGCCGTACGCACGTACATCGAGCAGCACCGTGCCGCCTTCCTCGGCGACCTCACCGAGTGGCTGCGCATCCCTTCCGTGTCGGCGCAGCCGGACCGGGCGGGGGACGTACGGCGCAGTGCCGAGTGGCTCGCCGCCAAGCTCACCGAGACCGGGTTCACCACCGTCGAGGTGTGGGAGACCGACGGCGCCCCCGCCGTCTTCGCCGAGTGGCCCTCCGGAGACCCGGACGCCCCCACGGTCCTCGTCTACGGCCACCACGACGTGCAGCCCGCGGCCCGCGAGGACGGCTGGCACACGGACCCCTTCGAGCCGACCGTGATCGACGGCAGGATGTACGCGCGCGGGGCGGCCGACGACAAGGGCCAGGTGTTCTTCCACACCCTCGGCGTCCGCGCCCACCTCGCCGCCACCGGCCGCACGGCGCCCGCCGTCAACCTCAAGCTGATCGTCGAGGGCGAGGAGGAGTCCGGCTCCCCGCACTTCCGCGAGCTCGTCGAGACGCACGCCGGACGGCTCGCCGCCGACGCCGTGATCGTCTCCGACACCGGCATGTGGTCCGAGACCACCCCCACCGTCTGCACCGGCATGCGCGGGGTCGCCGACTGCGAGATCGAGCTGTACGGCCCCGACCAGGACATCCACTCCGGCTCCTTCGGCGGCGCCGTCCCGAACCCGGCCACCGTCGTCGGCCGGATCGTCGCCGCCCTCCACGACGAGCACGAGCGCGTCGCGATCCCCGGTTTCTACGACGGGGTGACGGAACTCACCGAGGCCGAGCGCGCCCTCGTCGCCGAGCTGCCCTTCGACGAGGCGGCCTGGCTGCGCACGGCGAAGTCGCACGGCACCCTCGGCGAGGCGGGCTTCTCCACCCTGGAGCGGGTCTGGGCCCGCCCCACCGCCGAGGTCAACGGCATCGGCGGCGGCTACCAGGGCCCCGGCGGCAAGACGATCGTCCCCGCCTCCGCCCGGCTGAAGCTGTCGTTCCGGCTCGTCGCGGGCCAGGACCCGGACAAGATCGAACTCGCGGTACGGGACTGGCTCGCCGGCCTCGTCCCCTCCGGCATCCGGTACGGGATCGTCTTCGGCGCCCCGACCCGTCCCTGCCTCACCCCCCTCGACCACCCCGCCCTCAAGGCGGTCGCCGGGGCCATGAGCAGGGCCTTCGACGGCGCCAAGGTCCGCTACACCCGCGAGGGCGGCTCGGGACCGGCCGCCGACCTCCAGGACGTCCTGGGGGCACCCGTCCTGTTCCTCGGCATCTCCGTCCCGTCCGACGGCTGGCACGCCCCCGACGAGAAGATCGAACTCGATCTCCTCATGAAGGGCGTCGAGACGACCGCTCATCTCTGGGGCGACCTGCCCGCCGCCCTCCACGCCGTCGAGCGCTGAACCCACACACCGATCCGGGGGAGTTGGAAGCACCTGTGAGCACCTTGAAGAACGCGCCGGTCCTGAAGAACGTGACGACCGGACCGGCGGACCGCCCGATCTCGCTCACCGCCCCGAGCGGCATCGACCGCGCCGCGCACCACCGCCTCGACGAGGCGTGGCTCGCGGCTGCCTGGAGCCACCCCACCACCCGGGTGTTCGTGGTCTCCGGGGGACAGGTGCTGATCGACGACCTGCCCGACGGCACCACCGCGCTCGTCATGACCCCGGCGTTCGAGGCCCCGGTCACCGAGACCCACCGCTACTTCCTGGGCACGGACGCCGAGGGCGTCTCGTACTTCGCGCTCCAGAAGGACTCCCTGCCGGGCCGCATGGACCAGTCCGCACGCCCGGCGGGCCTCCGCGAGGCCGGGCTGCTGCTCTCGGACCGGGACGCGGGCCTCATGGTGCACGCGGTCGCCCTGGAGAACTGGCAGCGCCTCCACCGCTTCTGCTCGCGCTGCGGCGAGCGCACGGTCATCGCGGCGGCCGGTCACATCCGCCGCTGCCAGGCCTGCGGCGCCGAGCACTACCCGCGCACCGACCCGGCCGTGATCATGGCCGTCACGGACGAGGAGGACCGCATCCTCCTCGGCCGCCAGGTCCACTGGCCGGAGGGCCGTTTCTCGACCCTCGCCGGCTTCGTCGAGCCCGGCGAGTCCATCGAGCAGTCCGTCGTCCGCGAGGTCTTCGAGGAGGCCGGCGTCACGGTCGGCGAGGTCGAGTACATCGCCAGCCAGCCCTGGCCGTTCCCGTCCAGCCTGATGCTCGGCTTCTTCGCCCGCGCGACCTCGTCGGAGATCACCGTGGACGGCGAGGAGATCCAGGAGGCCCGCTGGTTCTCCCGCGAGGACCTGGCCGCCGCCTTCGAGTCCGGCGAAGTCCTCCCGCCGTACGGCATCTCGATCGCCTCCCGTCTGATCGAGCGCTGGTACGGCAAGCCGCTCCCGAAGCCGGGCGACGTGGTCTGACCGGGCTCCCGCCCACCGACGAGAAGGTCCCCGCCCGGCA
Source organism: Streptomyces sp. NPDC058664 (assembly GCF_042716635.1). Lineage (NCBI taxonomy): Bacteria > Bacillati > Actinomycetota > Actinomycetes > Kitasatosporales > Streptomycetaceae > Streptomyces > Streptomyces sp. NPDC058664. Next base: position 23,782 of record NZ_JBHXRW010000043.1, read on the forward strand.
GCGCCGGACGGGGACCTCCTCGTATGCGCGGGGGATCAGGCGCGGGCGAGCTTGCGCTTGAGGTACCGGCTGAGCGGCTTCTCGATGATCCGGTGGACCAGGTACGACAGCACCAGCATCGCGGCGATCAGGACGCCGACCAGCGTCCACGGGTCGACGCGCTCACCGTAGTGGGCGATGAACTCGTAGCCGATGACCTGGTGCAGGAGGTACAGCGGGTAGGTCAGGGCGCCCGCGATCGGCAGCCACTTCCACCGGATGCCGGAGAGCTTGCCGGTGGCGATCAGCGCCATCAGGCCGAAGCAGACGGCGAGCAGCACGAGCACGGGCCAGACCGGTCGGTCACCGAGGAAGGTGAGCCGCTTGAACTGGCGGACGGTGGTGGCGAGCGAGGCGCAGTAACAGAAGGCGACGACCCCGACGAGCATCAGGTTCGGGCGGAACCGGTACATGAGGTAGAACGCCATGCCGGCGATGAAGAACCAGCTGTACTCGGGGATCAGGAGCAGCCGCAGCGGACCGGGCGGCTCGTTGAGGACCAGCATCGAGGCCGCGCCCCACACGCCGCAGAACACCAGCACCCTGCTGTACGTCAGCCCCCACCAGGCGAGCAGCGCGAACAGGAGGTAGAAGCGCAGTTCGATGAAGAGGGTCCAGTAGACCCCGTCGACGAGCTTCACCCCCAGCGGCTCCTGGATCATCGTCAAGTTGGTGAGGATGTCGTACCAGGGCAGGTGCGTACGCCCGCCGGGGATCACCGCGAGGGTGACGGAGGTGGCGATGACGGCGAACCAGTACGCGGGGTAGAGGCGCACCACGCGCGAGACGAAGAAGTCCCGCACCGGACGGTCCCAGGCGCTCATGCAGATGACGAAGCCACTGATGAGGAAGAAGAACTCCACGCCGAGGTAGCCGTAGGAGGCGACGCGGAAGGTCTCCGGGAAGATGTCGGCGACCGGCGTCGACCAGCCGGGCCCGCGGGCCGTGTAGTGGTACACGACCACCATGAGCGCGGCGACGAGGCGCAGACCGTCGAGTGCGTGGAGGCGCTTGGGCCTTCCGTCCGCGGCGCCGCCCTCCGGGCTCGGAGCGCCTATGGACTCGCGAGGTGCGCGGACGCCGCGAACTATCTGGTCGAGCATCGATTCCCCACCTGGATGTGCAGCCGTGAATCACCCGTCGAGAGGTGGGGCCGACGAGAGCGTAGGTATGGCTTCAAGAATCAATTCGTACAGCAGGTGAACATTCATCGGCCTGTGGCGCTCTTCATGGGACGCGCGGGGTGCGCGGGCGGTCCGGGGTCCACGCCCGAGCGGGCCGATCCGGACGAGCCCGCACAAAAGCCCCGCCGACCGGTTCTCACCGGTCGGCGGGGCCACTGTTCCGTCGCGCGGGTCAGGCGCCGAGCGCCTGCTTCACCTGGGCGAGGCTCGGGTTCGTCATGACGACCTCGGGGCCGTCGTTGTGGGGGAGCACGAGAACGGTCGGCACCGTCTGGTTGCCGCCGTTGGCCTTCTCGACGAACGCCGCCGATTCGGGGTCCTGCTCGATGTTGATCTCGGTGTACGCGATGCCCTCACGGTCCATCTGGCTCTTCAGCCGACGGCAGTAGCCGCACCACGTGGTGCTGTACATCGTCACAGTGCCCTGCATGGCGAGGCGCTCCTCTTGTTCGCTGACGGGTGCCGAGAAGGAGAACGTACGCCCCGGCCGCCCCATTCCCGGAGTTCGTATGACCGGCGGCACGTACCTGTGGACAAGCCTCGGCGCCGATCGCGCGCGACCTGGCAGCATTGGGGGGTGACAGCAGCAACGCACTCCACTCTCTTCCCGCAGGTCCCCGAGACGGCCGACGCGGTGCTCGACGGGCTCGACCCCGAGCAGCGCGAGGTCGCCCTGGCTCTGAACGGTCCGGTGTGCGTGCTGGCGGGAGCCGGCACGGGCAAGACGCGGGCCCTCACCCACCGGATCGCGTACGGGGTGCGGGCGGGCATACTCCAGCCGTCCAGTGTGCTGGCCGTCACGTTCACCAACCGTGCCGCGGGAGAGATGCGCGGCCGGCTCCGCCAGCTCGGCGCGGGCGGCGTCCAGGCCCGTACGTTCCACTCCGCGGCCCTCCGGCAGCTCCAGTTCTTCTGGCCGAAAGCCGTCGGTGGTGATCTGCCCCGGCTTCTGGAGCGGAAGGTCCAGCTGGTCGCCGAGGCCGCGGCCCGCTGCCGGGTCCGGCTCGACCGGAACGAGCTCAGGGACGTCACCGGCGAGATCGAATGGGCCAAGGTCACCCAGACCGTCCCCGCCGACTACCCGGCCGTCGTCGCCAAGTCCCTCAGGGACGCCCCCCGGGACCCGGCGGAAATCGGCCAGATCTACGCCATGTACGAGCAGCTGAAGCGCGACCGCTCGGTGATCGACTTCGAGGACGTGCTGCTGCTCACCGTCGGCATCCTCCAGGACCGGCACGACATCGCCGACCAGATCCGCCGCCAGTACCAGCACTTCGTGGTGGACGAGTACCAGGACGTCTCCCCGCTCCAGCAGCGGCTGCTCGACCTGTGGCTCGGCGACCGCGACAACCTGTGCGTCGTCGGGGACGCCAGCCAGACCATCTACTCCTTCACCGGCGCCACCCCCGACCACCTCCTGAACTTCCGCACCCGGCACCCGGACGCCACGGTCGTCAAGCTCGTCCGCGACTACCGCTCCACCCCGCAGGTCGTCCACCTCGCCAACGGGCTGCTCAGCCAGGCCCGCGGCCGGGCCGCCGAGCACCGCCTGGAGCTGATCTCCCAGCGCGACCCGGGCCCCGAGCCCGTCTACACGGAGTACGCCGACGAGCCGACCGAGGCCGAGGGCACCGCCCGCCGCATCCGCGACCTCGTCGCCGCCGGGGTCCCGGCCGGCGAGATCGCCGTCCTCTACCGGATCAACGCCCAGTCCGAGGTCTACGAGCAGGCCCTCGCCGACGCGGGAGTGCCGTACCAGCTCCGCGGCGCCGAGCGCTTCTTCGAGCGCCAGGAGGTACGGGAGGCCGGCATCGCGCTGCGGGGCGCGGCCCGCGCCGGGGGGAACGACTCCCTGCTCGACGACGTCGAGGACCTGCCCGCACAGGTCAGGGCCGTCCTCTCCACCAAGGGCTGGACCAGCACGGCGCCCGCGGGCTCCGGCGCCGTCCGTGACCGCTGGGAGTCCCTCGCCGCCCTCGTCCGGCTCGCCGAGGACTTCGCCCGCGCCAAGCCCGGAGCCACCCTCTCCGACCTGGTCGCCGAACTCGACGAGCGGGCCGCCGCCCAGCACGCCCCCACCGTCCAGGGCGTCACCCTCGCCTCGCTGCACGCCGCCAAGGGCCTCGAATGGGACGCCGTCTTCCTGGTCGGCCTCACCGAGGGCATGATGCCCATCACCTACGCCAAGACCGACGAGCAGGTCGAGGAGGAACGGCGCCTGCTGTACGTCGGTGTCACCCGCGCCCGGCTCCACCTCACGCTGTCCTGGGCGCTCTCCCGCTCCCCGGGCGGCCGCGCCTCCCGGCGCCCCAGCCGCTTCCTCACGGGGCTGCGGCCCGGCTCCGGCACCCTCGGCTCCACCGGCACCGGCGGTTCCGGCTCGATCGAGCGGGGCGCCGCCGCAGGCCGGCGCAAGTCGCGCGGCCCCGTCCGGTGCCGGGTCTGCGGAGCCACCCTCACCGAGGCGGGCGCGATGAAGCTCATGCGCTGCGAGGACTGCCCCTCCGACATGGACGAGGGGCTCTACGAGCGGCTCAGGGACTGGCGCGCCGAGCAGGCGAGGGAGCTCGGCCAGCCGGCGTATTGCGTGTTCACCGACAAGACGCTGATGGCCATCGCCGAGCGCGTCCCCGCCACCGGTGGTGAGCTCTCCTCGATCTCCGGCGTCGGAGCCCGCAAGCTGGGCCGCTTCGGGGACGATGTCCTGGCCATCTGCGCAGGTGGGGAGGGCGGGGCAGGAGACGGCGAGAGTTGATGAAAACTCGTCGGAAAAATAGTTTGCGCCTGCCCCGTCAAGCCCCATAGGTTCTTAACCACGGAAACAGCGGCTTCTTCGAAGCCCTGTCGCCGTGTTGTACTTGTCCAAGTAAACATGAGGGTCCGGCTCGCACCCGAGCCCTCCGAGACGCCGAGAGGAGGCGATTTCAGTGATCAGCAGCATCATTCAGGCCAGCAACGTCAGCACCGCCAGCTTCGTCAGCACCGCCAAAATGACCGATCCCTCGGTCGTCTCCGCCTGCACGCTCGGCCTCTCCGCCTCGGCGTTCGTCGGCACCGGTCTGCCTGTCGCCGGTCTGCCCTTTGCCGGCCTGCCCGTCACCGGTCTCTCCGGTCTCGGCAAGGCCGCCATCGAGCGGCGCGACGAGCGACCGACCAAGGCACTGGAAGCAGTAGCAGCAGGCGAGGCCACGGCCTATGGCCTTGCGGCGACCGGTGCCGGCAACCAGCAGCAGACGACGAAGCACCACCACATGATGTGGGCCTTCCGTGGGCTCGAACCCTGGAGTGATCCAGTCTGATCCATGATCAGACCGGCGCCTTCAGGGCCGCGGAACCCCACCCGGGATCCGCGGCCCTTCTGTTTGTCCCCGAACGGGGACGACGGCGTGAAGGCGCCTCGGGACAGACACACCCGGTACCAGCCGAAACTCCGGTCAACAGGCCGGAACGACCAGACGAGGAAAGACCACCGTGCAACTCGAAGCGCACGCCCCGTCCGTACCGCCTTCCGATTCGATCCCCCAGCCCGGCCTCACGGAGGACCCCGCTTTGACCCCCCTCACCACGCTCACCGCGCTCGACGACGCCATCGAGAACCTCGGCGTACCCGTTCCCTGTCGCGCCTACGACCCGGAGGTCTTCTTCGCGGAGTCCCCGGCCGACGTCGAGTACGCGAAGTCCCTCTGCCGGACGTGCCCGCTCGTGGCGGCCTGCCTGGCCGGTGCCAAGGAGCGCCGCGAGCCCTGGGGCGTCTGGGGCGGCGAGCTCTTCGTCCAGGGCGTGGTCGTAGCCCGGAAGCGGCCCCGCGGCCGCCCGCGCAAGAACCCGGTCGCGGCATGAGCGCCACCGGAACCATCGACCGCCCCCTCACGCACGATCCCCAGAAGCAGGCCCCGATGACCTCTTCCACCAGCGAGCCCGCCGGCTCCGCGACCCCAGTCTTCTCCCCCGCCGCCGCGCCCACCGCGCGTCAGAACAGGACCCGTGAAATGCAACTCATCCCAGAAGCCCTGGCCCGTGCTCATATGCACGAGCGCCGGCGTGAGGCCGACGCGGAACGCCAGGCCCTGCGCCTGGTCGCCGCCCGGCGCATGCAGCGCCACGCCGAGCGCGCCTCGCTGCGCGCCCGCCGCGCGCTGGCCATGGCCGTCATGCACTAGGTGATCTCGCGCCCCCAGGGGCGCCGTCGCGGGGGCCGGTCCTGACGGACCGGCCCCCGCGGTGCGTTGACGGGGCCTCGGGGCCCTGTCGGGTTATCGTCACGAAGATGAACGACGCCCGTACCCCCGAGGGACCCCTCGCCTGCGCACGCTGCGGCAAGACCGCCGACACGCTGCCGCTGACCTGGACCTGCTCGGTGGAGAACGGCCGGCGCACGTACTTCTGCGAGGACTGCGCCCGCGCCAACATCCGCTCCATCGAGGGCCGTCTCGACTCCTCCTGGTGGTGACGCCGCCGGCCGCGGGTCTCCCGGCCGCCCGCCTCCCGCTCAGTCGGCGGCGGGTGCCACGAATCCCGGCAGCCACTCCTCCAGTTCGGCCCGCAGCCACACCGTCGCGTTGAGCTGGCACAACACCCCGATGGTGCTCAGCGTCACCCGGTGTATCAGCAGGTACGAGGGCGGCAGGTTGAGCTGCTTGCCCAACTGGTGGGCGGGGGAGCGGGGGTCGGCGATCCGGGCCGCCTGGGTACGCATCCAGCCGCGGGTGAAGACGAAGGACTCCGCCTCGGCGGGCTCGATGATCGGCAGCAGGTACTCCAGGACCGTGTCCGGGTCGAGTGCGACGGAGTCCTTGACGAAGCCGTCCGCGCGCAGCAGCTCGTAGACGGTCTCGGCCTCACCGGCGAGCGTCATGCGCAGACAGGTGCCGATCGTCTCCGGGAGCCCGCCCGGCAGCCGGTCCACGGTGCCGAAGTCGAGCACTCCGAGCCGCCACTCCTCCGGGTGCCCGCCCTCACCGGGTCCCGGCAGCAGCCGGAAGTTCCCCGGATGCGGATCGGCGTGCAGCAGACCGGTGCGCGCGGGGCCCGAGAAGAGGAAACGGGCCAGCAGCTGGCCGGCCCAGTTCCGCTGCTCCTCCGTGCCGTCCGCGATCACCTCGGCCAGCGGGACCCCGTCCATCCACTCGGTCACGAGGATCTGCTCCGACTGGTGCACCACCGCGGGCACCACCACGTCGGGATCGTCCGCGAACTCCTCCGCGTGCTTCCGCTGGGCCTCCGCCTCCAGGGCGTAGTCCAGCTCCTCGGAGACCCGGTCCCGCATCTCGGCGATCAGCGGCTTGATGTCCAGGCCCGGAATGAGCGGACCGAGGAGCCGGGCGAAGCGGCTCAGCTGCGTCAGGTCGGAGAGCAGTGCCTCCCCGGCGCCCGGGTACTGCACCTTCACCGCGACCTCGCGCCCGTCGTGCCACACGGCCCGGTGCACCTGGCCGATCGAGGCCGCCGCCGCGGGCTTGTCCTCGAACTCGAGGAACAGTTCCCGCCACTCCGGGCCCAACCGCTCGGCGAGGACGGCGTGCACGGTCCGCGTCGGCATCGGCGGTGCCGCGTCCTGAAGCTTCGTCAGCGCCGCCCGGTACGGTCCGGCCACCTCCTCCGGCAGCGCGGACTCGAAGACGGACAGCGCCTGCCCGAACTTCATGGCCCCGCCCTTGAGCTCGCCGAGCACCTTGAACAACTGCTCGGCCGTGCGCTGCTGGAGCTCGCGGGCGACGATCTCCGCCGATCTGCCGCCGATCCGCTTGCCCAGGCCCCAGGTGGCCCGGCCCGCGAAGCCGAGCGGCAACGCGGCCAACTTGGCGGTCCGGGTGACCGCCTTCCGGGGAAGATCAGACATACGCCCCTCCAAAACCCAGACTGCCGTGCCGCGCAGGGCCGTTACCCCGCCATTGTGTCCTGCGCCCTTCCGGCTGCCGAGGCGCGCTCCCCTTCTCGTCCGCGCGCCGCTCCGCAGGGACAGGCGGGGTGAGGTGCCAACCGTTCCACACGCCACTCGAGTAACGGCAGGGAAACCGACCAGCGGGTGCCCGTGCTCGCCGGGAGGTCCCCGTCCAGAAAGGCCAGCGCGTGGGCGGCGGCGAGACCCGCCACCGCGGTCGCGAGGCCCAGGTCGCAGGCGGGCAGCGGATGCGGGGCGCCGGAGCGCCACTGGGCGAGCAGCCGGGGCCAGACCGGCTCCCGGTCGGTCCGCTCCTCCTGGAGACACCGCGCGCAGGCGGTGCCGCCCGGCAGTACGAGCGGCCCGACCGTTCCCGTCGCCTCGAGCACTCCGGCGTACAGGTGCGGGGTGCCGGTGGCGACCCACCGCTGGGCCGGGAGCGGATCGGGGACGTACGCGCCGAGCCCGTCCCTCGGCGTCACCACGACGAGTGACAGCCCCGCGTCGCCGGAGCCCTCACCCGATCCGCCACGGCCCCCGGACGCCGACGCGCTCGACCGGACCGATCCGCTCCGGCGGCCCGATGCCGGGGCTCTCGACGGGCCAGGACCGCCCCGGCCGGTCCGCCAGTGGCCGACCAGGCGTCGGGCCGCCGTCGCCCGGCGCTCGCCGACGGACTCGGCCGGCAGTCCGCCGGGAGCCGTCTCCCAGGGTTCGACCCGGCCCGAGTCCAGCACCTCGACCTCGCCCACGCCCGCCGCGGCGAGGAGCGCCGCCACCGTCGCCCCCACCCGCCCGGCACCACGGACCTGGACGCGCAGGGCCCGCCGGGCGGCCAGGGTCCGTGCCGCCCGCTCCGGCGCGGGGTGGACCACGGAGAGGGAGGCCAGGTCGGCGCGGAGCGGATCGAGGGCCGGGTCCACCGCGCCGGCCGCGGGCCCCGTCCTCCCGGGCCGTCCGGTCGTGGCGTCGGCGAGCAGCCCGGCCGACTCCAGCCGGCCGAGGAGCGCGTCGAGGCGCCCCTCCGGCAGCCCCCGTGCCCGCGCCTCGGCCCGCAGCAGTTCGGTCCCCCGGGTGCCGTCGAGCAGTCCGAGCAGCGCTTCCGTGTCCTGGTCGACGGGGTCGAGCACCACCGCGTGGGCGGGGCCTACCCCGAACTGGACGCAGCGCAGTCCCCGCCAGGCCCGCCGCAGCGCCGGTTTCACCATCGGACGCATTTCCCTCGCCCCCGCCCCGCGCCGATCCGCATTCGTGATCGACGACGTCATGATCGTCGACGGTCCATTCGCCGTCCCCGGGTGAGATTGCCCGGTCGCCGTGAGAGCCGCCGAAAGTTGTCCACAGGCGAAGGGATTAGTCATTCGAATGGCGCGGAGCCGGGACGGATCGTTCGCGAAACCACTCCTCGGGCGGGACTCGCCCCGCCGGCAGCGGGTAACGTCGGGTCCGTGCCCGCCGACCCACAGCGCAGCGTGACCGACTCCCCGCACCTCGGTGCGGGGACGAGTGCGGTCGAGGTCCGCAGAAGCCCGCGGCGGAGCAGGACCGTCTCGGCGTACCGCGAGGGCGACCGGACCGTGGTGCTCATCCCGGCCCGGATGTCCGAGGCGGAGGAGCGCCGCTGGGTCGGCGTCATGCTGGACAAGCTCGCCGCCAAGGAGAGCCGGAGCGTCCTCGGGGACCGTGAGCTGACCGAGCGGGCGCTGCGCCTGTCCGAGCAGTACTTCGACGGCCGGGCCCGCCCCGGTTCCGTGCGCTGGGTCACCAACCAGAACACCCGCTGGGGTTCCTGCACCCCCTCCGAGGGCAGCATCCGCCTCTCCCACCGGCTCCAGGGCATGCCCGAGTACGTGGTCGACTACGTCCTCCTGCACGAGCTGGCCCATCTGCTCGTCCCCGGGCACGGCCCCGGATTCTGGCGGCTCCTCGAGGCGTACCCCCGCACCGAGCGGGCGCGCGGCTACCTGGAGGGCGTGGTCGCCGCCGAACGTCCACCGCACCGTCCCGCCGCTCGCGAGGAGTGACAGCGCCGGTACGCGGACGCGAGCGGGTTTCCCGATTCCGTACCGAAAACGACCTGCCCTGTCTCAATGTCGCACTCAGCGGTTAGCCTGGCGCGAGCATTCGCCATTCGGGATGGGGGACGGTCGTTACGCATGGCCAGGGAATTCCAACGCGGCCACAAGGCCAAGATCAGTGATCTCACCGCGGGAACCGATCTGTACGTGGGTGTGCAGATCGCGGCGCCCGGGTTGACCTTCGACATCAGCTGTTTCGGGCTCGACGCGGAAGAGCGGCTCTCCGACGACCGTTACTTCGTCTTCTTCAACCAGCCGAAGACCCCGGAGGAGTCCGTCCAGCTGCTCGGGGCCCAGTCCGGCGACACCGAGTCGTTCCGCGTCACCCTCGACCGCATCCCCGCGAACATCCACAAGCTGTCGTTCACCGCGACGATCGACGGCGCCGGCCAGATGTCCCAGATCGGCCCCGGTCACCTGCGGATCGTGGCGGGCGGCGAGGAGGTCGCCCGGTACTCCTTCACGGGCGCGGAGTTCAGCACCGAGCGCGCCGTGATGCTCGGTGACTTCTACCTCAAGGACGTGTGGCGGTTCGCCGCCGTCGGCCAGGGCTTCGACGGCGGTCTCGACGCGCTCCTGCGGAACTTCGGCGGCGAGGTCGCCGAGGAGGAGCCGGCCGCGCAGCAGCAGGCCGCGGCCCCCGGCTTCGGCCCGCCGCCGCAGGCGGCGACGCCGCCCGCCTTCGGCGCGCCCGGGGCCCCGGCTCCCGCCTTCGGCGCACCCGCCGCACCGGCTCCGGCGCCCGCGTTCGGCGCGCCGTCCGCCCCGCAGGCGCCCACGCCGCAGCCCGCTCCGGCGCAGCCGGTGCACACGGCGCCCACGATGGTGGCGCCGATGGCTCCGGCGCAGGTCCCGCCGCCGGCCCCGGCGGCCCCCGGTCCGTACGGGCAGCCGCAGCCGCCGCAGTACGGCCAGGTCCCGGGCCAGCCGCCCGGTCAGTACCCCGGGCAGGTCCCGGGACAGGCCGGCCAGTACCCGGGCCAGGGCCAGCCGCCGCAGGCTCCGTACGGGCAGGCCGCCCCGGCTCCGTACGGGCAGCAGCCGCCGTACGGTCAGCAGCCCGGCGTCCCGCAGGGCGTTCCGGCGACCGGCCCCGGACTCGCCGCCGCGCTCGCGCCGTACAAGGAGACCGCCACCGGCGCCCGCTGGACCCCGCAGAACCAGCAGCTCATGCGGGTCGACCTGGCCATGGGCGGCACGCCCGTCCTCGCCCGGCAGGGCTCCATGGTCATGTACCAGGGCAAGGTCGACTTCTCCCACAAGGGCGCGGGCTTCGCCGGCCGGATCGTCGGCAACGCCACCGGCCAGGAGATGCAGCTGATGCGCTGCACCGGTCGCGGTCAGCTCTTCCTCGCCGAGGAAGGCGCCCATCTGCACCCGATCGAGCTCCAGGGCGACGGCATCTGCGTCTCCGCCGAGAACGTCCTCGCGTTCGACGAGTCCCTCCAGTACGAGGTGCGGCGCATCGAGGGCCACGGCATCCCCGGCGGCGCCCTGTTCACCATGCAGTTCCAGGGCACCGGCACCGTCGTCGTGAAGACCCACGGCATCCCCGTGGTGCTGCCCGTCACCCCGACGACCTTCGCCGACTGCAACGCCGTCGTCGCCTGGTCGTCCGCGTCCCAGGTCATCCTCTCCAGCCAGGTCCGGCTCCGGCGCAACGCCTATCCCGGCCACAGCGGGGAGACCGTGAACCTCCAGTTCCGGGGAGCCCCCGGCAACTTCATCGTCGTCCAGCCCTACGAGGTCTGAGGGAGCCCGAAGTCATGAACCAGCAACTCGCGGGCTACGCCCCGACCCCCGTCGCGGCCCGGATGGAGAACCACGGCCGCACCATGCTCAAGGTGGCCATGGCCTCCGGCCAGGACCTCTACGCCCGGACCGGCTCGATGGTCTCCTACGAGGGGTACATCACCTACGAGCCCAACCCGCCCGCGGCCCGCCAGGTCGCGCAGCAGTGGATCACCGGCGAGGGTGCGCCGATCATGAAGTGCGCCGGCGACGGACTGCTCTACCTCGCCGACTACGGCGCCGACGTGGTCGTGATCAACCTCCAGAACGACTCGATCTCGGTCAACGGCACCAACCTCCTCGCCTTCGACGCCCACCTCCAGTGGGGCGTGGAGAAGGTCAAGGGGCTCGCCAAGTTCGCCGGTCAGGGCCTGTTCAACGTGGAGATCGCCGGCACCGGCTGGGTCGCGCTGACCTCGCGCGGCACGCCGATCGTCGTCGACTGCGGCCGCGGCGACGACGAGACGTACGTCGACCCCGACGCGCTCGTCGCCTGGTCGCCGGCGCTCAAGGTCAAGGGCAAGCGCAGCTTCAAGGCGTCCTCCCTCATCGGGCGGGGCAGCGGCGAGGCATTCCAGATGGCCTTCTCCGGACAGGGCATCGTCGTCGTACAGCCGAGCGAGGACAGCACCGACCGCCTGCGGCTCCGGGGCTGAGGGGAAGAACACACCATGCAGAGCCCGCTTTTCAACCACGCAGAGCAGCAGAGCCAGGAGCGGTACGTCATCCAGAACCCGCAGCTCCTGCGGGTCAGCCTCACCGGACAGGACGACGTCCTCGCCCGCAAGGGGGCCATGGTCGCGTACCAGGGGCTCGTCGACTTCGACGGCGAGTACAAGACCCCGAGCCAGCGGCGGGCCCAGGCCCGCACCGGTGAGGGCCTCGACCTGATGCGCTGCTCCGGCCAGGGCACGGTCTACTTCGCCAACCTCGCCCAGTACGTCCACGTCGTGGAGGTCGAGCAGGAGGGCCTGACCGTCGACAGCGCCTATGTCCTGGCGCTCGACTCGACCCTCAACACCGAGGTCATCGCCGTCGACAGCCAGTACGGCATCTCCGGCTCCGGCAAGTACCAGCTCAACATCTCCGGCCGTGGCAAGGTCGCCCTGATGACCTCGGGGCAGCCGCTGATGATGCACGTCACGCCCGACAAGTACGTCAACGTCGACGCGGACGCGATCGTCGCCTGGTCCACCTCGCTGCGCGTCCAGATGCAGGCGCAGACGCACAACTCCAGCGTCCGCACCCGCCGGGGCAGCACCGGCGAGGGCTGGGAGCTCAGCTTCCTCGGCCAGGGCTTCGCCCTCGTCCAGCCCAGCGAGGTCATGCCCCCGCAGAACGCGGCGATCGGGCAGGGCATCGCCGCCCAGTTCGGCGCGGGCCAGCACGGCTCCCACGCCCAGAACCAGAACAACGCCTGGAACTGAGCACCGGACACAGGTACTGAGCACCGGACACAGGTGAGGGGCGGTCGCCCGGCGACCGCCCCTTCCCCGTGTCCCGTCATGGACGCCGTGTCCCGCTACAGACGGGCCAGCGTGCTCTCCAGGAGCCGTACCACCGAGGTGTCCGCCACACCGGCCACCTCGTCGTACGCGAACCAGCGCAGGTCCAGCGACTCCTCGCTGATCTCCGCGGCGGCCCCCGCCGGGGCGAGCGCCGCGTACTGCACGTCCAGATGCCAGTGGCAGGGCGCCGGGATCGGATGCCGGTCGAGCCGCACCGGACCGCCCGGCAGCAGCGTCAGACCCGCGATCCCCGACTCCTCCGTCGCCTCGCGCAGCGCCGCCGACGCCATGGTCGGATCCCCGGGCTCGCAGTGACCGCCCATCTGCAGCCACATGCCCAGCTTCCTGTGCAGGGTCAGCAGCACCTGACCCCGCGAGGGGTCGACGACCAGCGCGCTGCCGGTGAGGTGGCCCGCCCCGCACGGCTTGTACACGCCGTTCGGGTGCGCCGCCAGGTGCTCCAGATACAGGTCACGCAGCTCCGGCTGGTCCTCGTACTCCTTCAGCACGAGGACCGCGTCGTCGTACAGGCTCACTCCTTGCCGTCCCCGTCCCCGTCCTCCGGGGCGTCGCCCTTCGCCGCCTCGCCGAGCATCTTGTCCAGCTCGGAGAAGTCGAGGTGCTCGCGGTGCACGAAGCCGTCGGGGTCGTCCAGGTCGGTCGCCGTCGGCAGCATGTCCGGGTGCTCCCACAGACCGTCCCGGCCGTCCACCCCGCGCGCGTCGGTCAGCGAGGCCCACAGGCGCGCCGCGTCCCGCAGCCGCCGCGGACGCAGTTCGAGACCGATCAGGGTCGCGAAGGTCTGCTCGGCGGGACCGCCCGAGGCCCGGCGCCTGCGCAGCGTCTCGCGCAGCGCGTCCGCCGAGGTCAGCCGCGACTTGGCGGCCTCGTGGACCACCGCGTCCACCCAGCCCTCGACCAGGGCGAGCGCCGTCTCCAGACGGGCCAGGGCCGCCTTCTGCTGCGGGGTGTCCTCCGGCTGGAACATGCCCTGCTGGAGCGCCTCCTGAAGCTGCTCCGGCTGCGTCGGGTCGAGCTGGCCCACCGCCTCCTCCAGCTTCGAGGTGTCGACCTTGATCCCGCGCGCGTACCCCTCGACCGCGCCGAACAGGTGCGCCCGCAGCCACGGCACGTGCGCGAAGAGACGCTGGTGGGCGGCCTCGCGCAGGGCCAGGTAGAGCCGCACCTCGTCGGAGGGCACGCCCAGGTCCTTGCCGAAGGCCTCGATGTTCAGCGGCAGCAGCGCGGCGCGGTTGGCGGGACCGAGCGGCAGCCCGACATCGGTCGACCCGACGACCTCACCGGCGAGCGCGCCGACGGCCTGCCCGATCTGCTGGCCGAACATGGCACCGCCCATGGAGCGCATCATGCCGATCAGCGGGCCGGCCATGGCCTGCATCTCCTCCGGCAGGACGTCGCCCATCGCAGCGCCGACGCGCTCCGCCACCGGATCCACCAGCTGCTGCCACGCGGGCAGCGTCGCCTCGACCCACTCCGCGCGGCTCCACGCCACCGCCGTGTTCGCCCCGGAGGGCAGCGAGGTGACCTGGTCGAGCCACAGGTCGGCGAGGCGTACGGCCTCCTCGACCGCGGACTTCTCGGCCGGGCCGACACTGGCGTCCTTGGTGCCGTCGGCGGTGCCCTGGGCCACCACCTGGCGCGCGATCTGCTTGGCCATGTCCCAGTTCACGGGACCGCCCTCGTAGCTCAGCATCTGGCCGAGCTGCTGGAAGGCCGCACCCAGGTCGTTGGGGTTCAGCGAGCCGAACATCGCCGCGAACGGGTTGTCCGCGCCGCCCGGGCCGCCCATGCCGCCCATGCCGGGCAGTCCGCCGAAGCCGAACGGGTTCGCCCCGAACGGGTTGCCGCCCTGGCCACCGGACCCCTGCCCACCTCCGGCGGGGTCCTTCTTCTTGCCCTCGTCGCCGTTCTCCGGCTCCTCCGGCGGAAGGCCGAATCCGAATGGGGTGTCACTCACAGGTTTCCTCGGCTCGTAGGGCCGCCGGCTCCTGCCGACGGCGACTGCCCCTTGCACACCACCAGCGTAGACATCCGGGCCGGAAATGGGCTCGGTGCTCCGCCGGGCCGTGCCCTGCGGCAGGATGGACGCCACCTGGTCCGTACGCGTCACGCGCGTACGTACTGAAGACAACCGCTGGAGACGCCCGGTGAGTTCCCCAGATCCTCAGGTTCGCGGAGCGCGAAACCACTCAACCCGGTCCGCCGCGCGCGGCCCCGTCGTCGCGGTCACCGGTGCCGCGTCCGGTGTCGGTGACCTGCTGACCAGGCGCCTCGCCGCCTCCGACGAGGTCAAGAAGGTCGTCGCCATCGACGAGCGCCGGGGCGAGGTCGCCGAGGCGCAGTGGCACATCCTCGACGTCCGCGACCCGGCCATCGCCGAGAAGCTGCGCGGCGCGGACGTCGTCGTGCACCTCGCCGTCGATCTCGACCTGGAGACCGACCCCGCCGCCCGGACGGCCTACAACGTGCGCGGTACGCAGACCGTGCTGACCGCCGCGGCGGCGGCCGGCGTCCACCGGGTGGTGCTGTGCACCTCCGCGATGGTCTACGGCGCCCTGCCCGAGAACGACATCCCGCTCTCCGAGGACGCCGAGCTCAGGGCCACCGCGGAGGCCACCGGCGTGGGCGACATGCTGGAGATCGAGCGCCTCGGCCGCCGGGCGCCCCGCGCGCACCCCGGCCTCAACGTCACCGTCGTCCGCCCGGCCGTCCTCGTCGGCGGTACGGACACGGCGCTGACCCGCTACTTCGAGTCGCCCCGGCTGCTCGTCGTCGCCGGGTCCCGGCCCACCTGGCAGTTCTGCCACGTCGAGGACCTGGTCAGTGCCCTGGAGTACGCGGCTCTCGAGAAGGTCGACGGGGAGTTCGCCGTCGGTTGCGAGGGCTGGCTGGAGCAGGAGGAGGTCGAGGAGCTCTCCGGCATCCGGCGCATGGAGCTGCCCTCCGCCGTCGCCCTCGGCGCGGCCGCCCGCCTCCACCGCATCGGCCTCACCCCGTCCCCGGCGGGCGACCTCGCGTACACGATGCACCCCTGGGTGGTGAGCGTCGGACGGCTGCACGACGCCGGCTGGCGGCCGAAGTGGACGAACGAGGAGGTCCTCGGCGCGCTCCTGGAAGAGGTCGAAGGCCGTCACACGGTCGCCGGCCGCCGCCTGGGCCGCAAGGACGCCACGGCGGCCGGCGCGGCGGGTGCGACGGTGGCACTGCTCGGCACGGCGGCGCTCGTCCGGCAGATGCGGAAGCGACGCGGGATCTGACCGGCCGCGGAAGCGACGCGGGATGCGACCGGCGCGGGTCGGCCCGCGGGGCCGGTGGGCGGCGATCTGTAGGACCCTCCTACGGCGGCCGCCGACCGCCGGTCGAAACCGCTATTCCGGGATCCCGCGCGCGTGCGGCACGATGGGGCCATGGCACCGACGTTTGACCACCCCGGCGAGCAGGCAGCAGCCGACCCGATCAAGCTCCTCGCGATCCGGGAGACCCCGCTCTCCGTCGACGAGGTCTTCCGGGCGGTCGGGGACGACGCCTCCGGCGGCACGACGCTCTTCGTGGGCACCGTGCGCAACCACGACGGCGGCGCGGACGTCGACGCCCTGGGCTACTCCTGCCACCCCACCGCGGAGGCGGAGCTGCGGCGCGTGGCGGAGAAGGTCGTCGCCGACTACCCGGTCCGCGCGCTGGCCGCCGTACACCGCGTGGGCGACCTCCGTGTGGGCGACCTGGCGGTCGTCGTCGCGGTCTCCTGCCCGCACCGCGGAGAGGCCTTCGAGGCCTGCCGCAAGCTCATCGACGACCTCAAGCACGAGGTCCCGATCTGGAAGCACCAGACCTTCTCGGACGGCACCGAAGAGTGGGTCGGTGCTTGCTAGGAGGGCAAGAAGGCGCGCCGACAGGGCGTAGCCGAACGCCCGATTTGCGTAACCGGCCCCCACGCGCGAGCGTTGACCTCACAGATGACACAGTCTGCTGATCAACTCACTGGGGATGGGAGGCCGGGATGGCAGCGCTGGCCTGGTTGCTGATTCCGCTTTTCGCAGTCGTCGGCGCGGCGATATGGGGAAGCTGGGCTTCGAGGAACAAGACCATAGGCGACGTGGCCGAACTCGCCGGCTACGCACGCTTCCGGGACGCGATGGAACGCGCCCACACCATGACCTCCCAGTCCGCTCGCACGGACCTCGAACCGGCCGCCGCGGCCGGTGGCGTCACCACCTCGCCGTCGAGCTGACTCCGGCCCGCCCCGTACGGACCGCCCCAGGGGTGCACCCCCGGACGAGTCCCGTACTGTCGTTCCATGCCACGCCGCACCGCGACGATGCTCGCCTCCACCCTGGTCCTGATCTGTCTGCTCATCGCGGGCGTCCTGATCCCGGTGCCGTACGCGGAGATGAGCCCGGGCCCCACGGTCAACACCCTCGGCGAGGCCAGGGGAGAGCCCGTGCTCCACATCGCGGGGCGCAAGACCTACCCGACCGACGGCCACCTGAACATGACGACGGTCCGGGTCACCAGCGCGGACTACAAGATGAACGCCGTGGAGGCCGTCTACGGCTGGCTGGCCCACGACAACGTGGTGGTGCCGCACGACACGCTCTACCCGGACGGCAAGACCGAGGAGCAGTCGAGCCAGGAGAACGCCGAGGAGTTCAGCCAGTCCCAGGAGAGCGCCAAGGTGGCCGCCCTCGGGGAGCTGGGGATCCCGGTGGTCTCCCGGGTCGTCGTCGGCAGCGTGATCAAGGGCTCGCCCTCCGAGGGCAAGCTGCACGCCGGTGACGTGATCAAGGCCGTCGACGGCGTGCCGATCGCCGCGCAGGCCGATGTCGCGAAGCAGGTGGTCAAGCGGAAGCCGGGCCAGGACGTCGAGTTCACGATCGTCCCCGCCAAGGAGGCGGCCGCGGCCGAGAAGGCGCGCAAGGAGCCGACCGTCACCCGGAAGGTGGTCATCACGACCACCACGTCGGAGGAGGGCGACCGGGCCGTCGTCGGCATCCAGGCGGGCACCGACCACGTCTTCCCGTTCACGATCGACATCAACCTGGCCGACGTCGGCGGCCCCAGCGCCGGGCTGATGTTCGCCCTCGGCATCATCGACAAGCTCACCCCGGAGAGCCTCACGGGCGGCCGGTTCGTCGCCGGTACCGGCACCATCGACGACGCGGGCAAGGTGGGACCGATCGGCGGCATCGAGATGAAGCTGGTCGGTGCGCGGAACGCCGGCGCGGAGTACTTCCTCACCCCGGCCGACAACTGCGGGACCGCCGCGTCCGACATCCCCGAGGGGCTCACCCTCGTCAAGGTGGACACCATCGACGACGCCACGAAGTCCCTGGAGAAGCTCCGCGCGGGCGACACGAAGTCCCTGCCGAGCTGCTCGAAGAGCTGACGGACGGAACCGGCGGGCGCGCCGATACGCCGAAGGGGCGCCCGGTCGACATGACCGGGCGCCCCTTCCTCGTGTTTCTCGTACGGGACGGGTCAGGACTCGAACGTCGCCGACAGCGCCTCGGCCAGGCCCGGCACCAGGTCCGGACCGGTCAGGACCTCGGTCGCCGTGTCCTTCTCGCGCAGCCGGATCGCCGCCTCGCGCGCGCCGCCGCGCAGCACCGCCACGGTCATCCGCACCTCCTGGCGGTCCGGGTGGGCGGCCACCCACTTGGCGAGCTGCTTCTCGCTCAGGCCCTGCGGGACCTGGGCCTCCGCCGACGGCGGCAGCATGAGCCGCTCCACCGTCATGGCGCAGCCGGCCACGCCCGCCGGCCAGGCGATCGTGCCGAGGAACTCGTCGAGGGGCTTTCCGCGCGGCAGTTTTTCCTGCTCGATCGGGGTGTAGGCGGTGGCGTCGTCACCCAGGCCCAGCTGGGAGGCGAGCGCGGGTTCCTTGGCGCGCAGGCGTGCGGTGTCGACCAGGGCGAAGAGGCGGGCCGGCTGGTCCCAGCCGAGGCCCGCCGCGTACTCGTCGATCTCGAGCACCGCGCGGGTGAGGGGGCTCGCGGCCATCGCCGGGCCGGAAGGGGAAACGTTGGACATGACCAATATCCTGCCTCCTCTTCCCCTGAACACGGGAACTAGGTAAAGCCTCAGTAAGTTGCACCAGTGGGCTCTACGATCGCGGGGCCTGCTTTCAGACGCATCAACATCGAGGGGCGCACGTTGGCTTTCCAGATGCCGGACCGCGGCGGTAGCCCGTCCGGGCCGAGGACGAGAGTCGGCCGGCCGTCCCGGCGGGCCCGCACCTTGCTCATGACTCTCGGGGTACTGGCCGTTCTGGCCATGGCGTTCGTGATGTTCGCCGGGTTCTGGACGGACTGGCTCTGGTACCGCTCGGTCCAGTACTCGTCCGTTTTCACCACTACCCTGTGGACCAAGATCGGCCTCTTCGCCGTCTTCGGTCTGCTGATGGGCCTCGCCGTCGGCCTGAACATCTGGCTGGCGTACCGGCTGCGGCCGCCGCTCAGCGCGATGTCGCTCGAACAGCAGAGCCTCGACCGGTACCGGATGGGCCTGGCCCCGTTCAAGAAGTGGGTGCTGCTCGCGGTCACCGCCCTGGTGGCGCTGATCGCCGGTGCCTCCGCCTCCGGCCAGTGGCGCACCTGGCTGATGTGGGTCAACGGTGTGAAGTTCGGCCAGAAGGACCCGCAGTTCGGGCTCGACGTGGCGTTCTACGCCTTCGACCTGCCCTGGTACCGCTTCCTCCTCGCCTTCGGCTTCGCCGCCGCCGTCCTGTCGCTGATCGCCGCCGCGCTCACGCACTACCTGTACGGCGGGCTGCGGATCACCAGCCCGGGCACGCGGGCCACCGCCGCCGCCACCGGGCACCTGTCGGTGCTGCTCGGCGTCTTCGTGTCGCTGAAGGCCGTGGCGTACTGGCTCGACCGGTACGGCCTGGCCGTGAAGTCCAGCGACTTCAAGGCCACCGGCAACTGGACGGGCCTGCGGTACGTCGACGCCAACGCGTACCTGCCGGCGAAGACCATCCTGTTCTGCATCGCCGCCATCTGTGCCGTGCTGTTCTTCGCGACGCTCTGGCGCCGCACCTGGCAGCTGCCGGTGATCGGCTTCGGCCTGATGGTGCTCTCCGCGATCCTGATCGGCGGCCTGTACCCGGCCATCGTGCAGAAGTTCCAGGTCCAGCCGAACGAGCAGGCCAAGGAAGCGCCGTACATCCAGAAGAACATCGACGCGACCCGCAAGGCGTACGCGATCGACGGGACGAAGCCCGAGAACTACTCGGGCAAGTCGACGGTGAAGGCCAAGGACCAGCTGCGCTCGAACGCCGACTCGGCGGCCAGCTACCGCGTCCTCGACCCGAACATCGTGTCGCCGACGTTCCAGCAGCTGGAGCAGAAGCGGAAGTACTACCAGTTCCCGACGACCCTGGACGTGGACCGCTACCAGGGCAAGGACACCGTCGTCGGTCTGCGTGAGCTCAACATCAAGGGCATCCCGAAGCGCAACTGGATCAACGACCACTTCACGTACACCCACGGCTTCGGGGCGATCATGGCCTCGGGCACGCAGACCGACGCCAACGGCTCCCCGGTCTTCACCGAGGCCGGCCTGCCGACCACGGGGACGCTCGGCCCGTACCAGCAGCGGATCTACTACGGCGAGAAGACCGACCAGTACTCGATCGTGGGCGGCCCGCAGAAGGAGCTGGACTACGAGGAGAACGGCGAGAAGACCACCAGCTACAAGGAGAAGAGCGGCGTCAGCCTCTCCAACACCTTCAACCGCGCCGCGTACGCGGTGGCCTTCAGCGAGCCGCAGATCCTCTACTCGGGGGCCATCGGCGAGGGCTCGCGGATCCTCTACAACCGCACCCCGAAGGAGCGCGTCGAGGCGGTCGCGCCCTGGCTGACCATCGACGGCGACGCCTACCCGGCGGTCGTCGAGGGCCGGATCCAGTGGATCATCGACGCCTACACGACGACCAACGGCTACCCGTACGCCTCGCGCACCACGCTCGGCGACACCACGGCCGACTCGCTGACCGTCGGCAACCAGCAGCGCGCGGTCGTGGCCCAGCAGAACCAGGTCAACTACATCCGGAACTCGGTGAAGGCCACCGTCGACGCCTACGACGGCACGGTGACCCTCTACGAGTGGGACACCCAGGACCCGGTCCTGAAGACCTGGATGAAGGCCTTCCCCGACACGGTCAAGGCGAAGTCCGAGATCAAGTCCGACCTGATGCAGCACCTGCGGTACCCGCAGGACATGTTCAAGGTCCAGCGCGAGCTGCTGACCCGCTACCACGTCACCGACCCCGCGCAGTTCTACAGCGGCTCGGACGCCTGGCAGGTGCCGGACGACCCGACCAACAAGGACGGCAACGCGGTCCCGCCGTACTACCTGAGCATGAAGATGCCCGGGGACACGACGCAGCGCTTCTCGCTGACGACGACGTTCACGCCGAACGGGCGGCCCAACCTGGGCGGCTTCATGGCGGTCGACGCCGACGCCACCAGCAAGGAGTACGGCCGGCTGAGGCTGCTGCGGGTCACCGAGGACGTCCCGGGACCGGCCCAGGTGCAGAGCAAGCTCAACGGTCTGCCCGCGGTGGCCACCTTCGTCCGGGACATGAAGGGCGCCGACTCCGACATCCAGTACGGCAACCTGCTGACCGTCCCGCTCGACGGCGGCTTCCTGTACGTGGAGCCGGTGTACGCCCAGGGACGCAACGCGCTCTACCCGCTCCTGAAGAAGGTCGCGGTGTCGTACGTGGACGCGGACCAGCCGGACGGTGACACGACCAAGGACACCACGGTGTTCGAGGACAACCTCACCCTGGCGCTCAACGCGGTCTTCGGGGTGGAGGCGCCCACCACGCCGCCGCCCACCTCGCCCACGGACCCGCCGGGCACCACCCCGCCGCCGGTGTCGAACGACGCCGCGCTCAAGCAGGCGATCGCCGACGCGCAGAAGGCGTACGACGAGGGCGAGGCGGCCCTGCAGAAGGGTGACTGGACCGCGTACGGCAAGGCACAGGACGCTCTCCAGGCTGCCCTCCAGAAGGCCGCGGAGGCCGGAGCGAAGCTGAAGGCGACCGGATCAAGCGGCTGACCTGAGGTTTTCCACCCCGCGCCCGTGATACTGTTGGTTCACCGACGCGGGGTGGAGCAGCTCGGTAGCTCGCTGGGCTCATAACCCAGAGGTCGCAGGTTCAAATCCTGTCCCCGCTACTCAGAGGACGAGGGCCCGGATCCATAAGGATCCGGGCCCTCGTCGTGTGTCGGCGTGCGCCGGGGCCCGAAGAGCGGTAGGGAGGGGGCGAGTTGGCGTGAGTCGTGTTTGACTTGTCTCTCTGTGGGCATGTCGACAAAACGCTGAGTGACCTCACTGGCTGCGGTATACCAGGTGTGCTCGGGTTGCGGGTGGTGCGACGATGGTATTTATGGGGGACAGGGCAACTCTGTTGGAGACAGGGCGGTTTGTGCAGCGGCACGCCAGGAACGCCGCGGACGAGATCATCGAGGCAGTAGGGGCCGTCGATGCGGCCGTCGACACCACCGCCGAGACCGATCCCGACACCGAGAACGAGACCGAGGTCGAGGCCCGCCACCGGCGTGCGGCCGAGCACGGAGACCTCGCCTCGATGAGCGCCCTCGGCGCGCTGCTGCTGCGCCGCGGCGACCTCGACGGCGCCGAGCCCTATCTGCGCGGTGCCACCGCCGAAGGAGACCGGGCCGCGGCCAACAACCTCGGCGTCCTGCTGCACCAGCGGGGGTACGCCGAAGAGGCCGCCGGCTGGTGGCGGGTCGCCGCCGTCGCCGGCTCCGCGCCCGCCGCCCACGCCCTCGGCCGCCACCACCGCGAGCGCGGCGACGAGCCGGCCGCCGAGTACTGGCTGCGCCAGGCCGCCGAGCAGGGCCACGCCCTCGGCGCGTACGCCCTCGCCGACCTCCTGGAGCACCGCAGCGACGTCGGCGCCGAGCGCTGGCTGCGCCAGGCCGCCGAGCAGGGCCACCGCGAGGCCGCGTACCGGCTCGCCCTCCTCCTGGAGCGCCGCGCCACCGAGACGACCCGCGGCCCGCACGACACCGGCACCCGGCTCAGGGCGCCCGGCACGGGCGCCGTCGTGCCCACCGGCACGGGCGCCGCCGCTCCCGGACGGACCGCCGGCGGCCCCGGGGGAGAGCCGACCGAGGCCGAGCAGTGGTTCCGGCAGGCCGCCGCGCGCGGCCACCGGCGGGCCGCGCTGCACCTCGGCGCGATCCTGGAGCACCGGGGCGAGCTCAAGGAGGCCGGCCGCTGGTACCTCAGCTCCGCCAAGGAGGGCGAGGCCAAGGCCGCCTGCGCGCTCGGCTTCCTGCTCCGCGACGCGGGCGACGAGGAGAGCGCCGCCGTGTGGTGGCTGCGGGCCGCCCAGGACGGCGACGGCAACGCCGCCAACGCGCTGGGAGCGCTGCACGCGGCCAGGGGCGAGCAGCAGACCGCCGAGCGCTGGTACCGGGCCGCCATGGACGCGGGCGACGTGAACGGCGCGTACAACCTCGGGCTGCTCTGCGCCGCGCAGGACCGCATCCCGCAGGCCGAGCAGTGGTACCGGCGCGCCGCCTACGCGGGCCACCGCGAGGCCGCCAACGCGCTCGCCGTGCTGCTCCTCCAGGCCGGCGACGCCAACGGCGCGGAGCCCTGGTTCTCCAAGGCCGCCGAGGCGGGCAGCGTGGACGCCGCCTTCAACCTGGGCATCCTCCACGCGGGCCGTGACGACGACCGTACGGCCCTCGTCTGGTACGAGCGGGCCGCCGCCGCCGGGCACACCGAGGCGGCCCTCCAGGTGGGCATCGCGACCCTCCGCGACGGCGACGAGCGGACCGCCGAGCGGCACCTGCGGTGCGCGGCCGGCGGAGGCAGCGCCGAGGCCGCCTTCCGGCTCGCCTCGGTACTCGACGCGCGTCGCCCCGACCCCGGCCCCGCCGTCCTCGGCGCGTCCCGGGAGGAGAAGACCGAGTGCGAGGAGTGGTACGAGCGGGCCGCGCAGCAGGGGCACCGGCGCGCCCAGGTGCGGGTCGGCATGCTCGCCGCGGGGCGCGGCGACCTGGCCGAGGCCGACCGCTGGTACCGCGAGGCGGCGGAGGCGGGCAGCCGCAACGGCGCCTTCAACCTGGGGCTGCTCCTCGCCCGCGAGGGCAGCGAGCGGGAGGCCGCCCTCTGGTGGACCCGGGCCGCCCGGGCCGGCCACGGCCGAGCCGCCCTCCGGCTCGCGCTGCTCGCGGCGCGCCGGGGGGAGCTCACCGAGGGGCGCCGCTGGTGCGCCCGCGCGGTGGAGCTGGGTCCCGCGGAGGTCGCCGAGCGGGCGGCCCGGCTGAGCGAGGCGCTGCACCAGGAGCTGACGGCGTAGCGCCGCTCGCCGCGTTAACGGATTTGCGCTGGTGACGGGGGTCCCGTAGAGTCTGGTTCACCGACGCGGGGTGGAGCAGCTCGGTAGCTCGCTGGGCTCATAACCCAGAGGTCGCAGGTTCAAATCCTGTCCCCGCTACTCAGTAGCAACGAAGGCCCGGATCCGATTCCGATCGGATCCGGGCCTTCGTCGTGTCCCAGGACGAAACCTTCCCTGACGCAACGGCGCAACGACCCGGTGACGCAACGACCCGGCGGCCCGGCGACGCGAAGAAGCCCCCGCATCGGCGGGGGCTTCTTCGGATGTCGCTCAGGCGGTCGTCGCGCAGCTCGGGCAGACGCCCCGGTACGTGACCTCCACGTTGGAGATCGTGAAGCCGAAGCGCTCGGTGTCCGGCAGGTCCGCCAGCGGGTCGCCGCCCGGGTGGACGTCACGGATCGCGCCGCAGCGCCCGCAGACGAGGTGCTGGTGCGGCCGGTGGGCGTTGGGGTCGTACCGCTTGGCGCGTCCGTCGGTCGCGACCTCCATCACCTCGCCGAGGGTGACCATCTCGCCCAGTGTGTTGTAGACGGTCGCGCGGGAGATCTCGGGCAGTCGCGTCACGGCGCGCGCGTGGACCTCGTCGGCGGTCAGGTGTACGTGATCCCCGTCGAGGACCTCGGCCACGACGCGGCGCTGCGCGGTCATCCGCCAGCCGCGTCCGCGCAGTCGTTCCAACAGGTCACTCATGAGGGCCAGCCTAACAGTCGCGGGACCTTGATCCCGAACGGGTGTGACTTTGGAAGTTCACTTGACTTAGACAATGTCTATCGTAGGATCTGAACCGGCATCGGCCAAGGGCCCCGCCGGGCACGGCCGAAGGACAGGACTCGCAGGTATGACGCAGGAGGCGCACGTGACGCAGGGACCGCTCACCACGGAGGCCGGCGCGCCGGTCGCCGACAACCAGAACAGCGAGACGGCGGGCGTCGGCGGTCCGGTCCTCGTACAGGACCAGCTCCTCCTGGAGAAGCTCGCCCACTTCAACCGTGAGCGCATCCCGGAGCGAGTGGTCCACGCGCGCGGCGCGGGCGCCTACGGCACCTTCACGCTCACCCGTGACGTCTCGCAGTGGACGCGTGCCGCGTTCCTCTCCGAGGTCGGCAAGGAGACCGAGACCTTCCTGCGCTTCTCCACCGTCGCGGGCAACCTCGGCGCGGCCGACGCGGTGCGCGACCCCCGCGGCTGGGCGCTGAAGTTCTACACCGAAGAGGGCAACTACGACCTCGTCGGCAACAACACCCCGGTGTTCTTCATCAAGGACGCCATCAAGTTCCCCGACTTCATCCACACCCAGAAGCGCGACCCGTACACGGGCTCGCAGGAGGCGGACAACGTCTGGGACTTCTGGGGACTCTCCCCCGAGTCGACCCACCAGGTGACCTGGCTCTTCGGCGACCGCGGCATCCCCGCCTCGTACCGCCACATGAACGGCTACGGCTCGCACACGTTCCAGTGGAACAACGAGGCCGGCGAGGTCTTCTGGGTCAAGTACCACTTCAAGACCGACCAGGGCATCAAGAACCTCACCACCGAGGAGGCCGTCCGCCTCTCGGGCGTGGACCCCGACTCGCACCAGCGCGACCTGCGCGAGGCCATCGAGCGCGGCGACTTCCCGACCTGGACCGTGCAGGTCCAGATCATGCCCGCGGCCGACGCGGCGAACTACCGCTTCAACCCGTTCGACCTCACCAAGGTGTGGCCGCACGAGGACTACCCGCCGATCGAGATCGGCAAGCTGGAGCTCAACCGCAACCCGGAGAACATCTTCGCCGAGGTCGAGCAGTCCATCTTCAGCCCGGCGCACTTCGTGCCCGGCATCGGTCCGTCCCCGGACAAGATGCTCCAGGGCCGGCTCTTCGCCTACGGCGACGCCCACCGCTACCGCGTCGGCATCAACGCCGACCACCTGCCGGTGAACCGTCCGCACGCCACCGAGGCGCGCACCAACTCCCGTGACGGCTTCCTCTACGACGGCCGCCACAAGGGCACGAAGAACTACGAGCCGAACTCCTTCGGCGGCCCGCACCAGATCGACCGCCCGCTGTGGCAGCCGGTCCCGGTGACGGGTGTGACCGGCGACCACGCGGCCCCGGTGCACTCCGAGGACAACGACTTCGTGCAGGCGGGCAACCTCTACCGCCTGATGTCGGAGGACGAGAAGGGCCGTCTGATCGAGAACCTGTCGGGCTTCATCGCCAAGGTCTCGCGCGACGACATCGCCGAGCGCGCGATCAACAACTTCCGCCAGGCGGACGGTGACTTCGGCAAGCGGCTCGAGGCCGCGGTCCAGGCCCTGCGCGGCTGAGGGCGCTTGTCGTAGAGGAAGCGGGCCGGATTTCCGTACGGGATCCGGCCCGCTTCCGCGTTTCCCGGCGGGTGGTTCAGCCGGCGACGCTGTGCGCGGGGATCCAGCAGCGGATGATGTCGCGTACGGAGACGATGCCGACGGGCCCCCGGTCGTCGAGGACGACGAGGTGGCGGAAGCCGCCGTGGGTCATGGCCTCGGCCGCCTCCGCCAGGGTCCAGGTGGGGGCGGCGAACACGACGTCGCGGGTGGTGTGGGAACCCGCGGTCTCGCGGTCGGGGTCCTGGTCCAGGGCGAGGGAGTTGAGGATGTCGCGCTCGGTGAGGATGCCGAGCCCGCCGGCGTCGGTGTCGAGGACGACGGCGGCGCCGACGCGGCGCGCCGACATCAGCCGGGCCGCCTGCCGGAGGGTGTGGGCGGGGCCGATGGTGAGGACCAGTGTGCTCATGGCGTCACGGACGAGCATGGACGGAGCCACCTCCTTGGTGTACCACCCCATGGGAAACGATTCACAAGTTCACAAGTGGGGGGATTCTGAGGGTGGCACCGGTGCGGAGGTCTGACAAGGGGGCGCGCGAGGCGCCCCCCGGGGAGTGACGGCGGCGCTCAGCCCTCCGCGTTCTCCTGGTTGAGGTAACTCAGCAGCTCACCGTGGAGCAGCCCGTTCGACGCGGCCGCGTTCCCGCTGTGCGGGCCGTGCCGGCCGTCGAGGCCCGTGTAGGTACCCCCGGCCTCCTGCACCACGACCGCCACCGCCGCCATGTCCCACAGCGACAGCTCGGGCTCCGCGCAGATGTCCACGGACCCTTCGGCGACCATCATGTACGGCCAGAAGTCGCCGTACGCCCGGGTCCGCCAGCACGCGCGCGTGAGGTCCAGGAAACCGTCGAGGCGGCCCTGCTCCTCCCAGCCGCTCAGCGAGGAGTACGCGAAGGAGGCGTCCTCGAGGGAGGCCACCTTCGAGACGCCGATCCGGGTCGCCGAGGCCAGACTGCGCCCGGTGTACGCCCCCAGGCCCTTCGCCGCCCACCAGCGCCGGCCGAGCGCCGGGGCCGACACCACGCCGACCACCGGCTGGAACCCGGTGTCCCCGGCCTCCATCAGCGCGATCAGGGTCGCCCAGACCGGCACCCCGCGCACGTAGTTCTTCGTGCCGTCGATCGGGTCGATCACCCAGCGGCGCGGGCCCGAGCCCTCCACGCCGTACTCCTCGCCCAGGATCGCGTCACGCGGCCTGGCCCGCTGGAGCTGCCCCCGGATCAGTTCCTCGGCCGCCTTGTCGGCCTCGCTCACGGGGGTCATGTCCGGCTTGGTCTCGACCTTGAGGTCGAGCGCCTGGAATCGGTCCATGGTGGCCGCGTCGGCGGCATCCGCGAGGATGTGGGCGAGACGCAGATCATCGTGGTAATCGGCCATGGTCGGCACTCTATCCCCGTGCGATCCCCACGCGGAGAACCGTCCACGGGCGCCCTTGACAGGCCGTGGGCGGCTGCCGACGCTGGGGCGGAGAACCGTTCCCTCCCGGAGGTGGCGATGGCGCCCGCCCGCGAGGCCCTGCTCGACGCCGCTCACGCGGCGCTCGCGCACAGGCCGTGGTCCGCCGTGCGCATGGCCGACCTCGCCACCATCGCCCGGGTCTCCCGGCAGACCCTCTACAACGAGTTCGGCAGCAAGGAGGGGCTCGCCCGCGCCCTGGTACGGCGGGAGGCCGACACCTATCTCCAGGGCGTCCGGCGCCTGCTCGCCGCCCCGGCCCCGCCCGAGCGGAACCTGGTCGCCGTCGCCGAGTGGATCGTGACCAGGGCCGCCGCCCGCCCCGTGCTCCGGGCCCTGCTCACCGGCGCCTGGGACGGGCGGCTGCCGGCGCCCCGGCCCGCCAGGTCCGGCGCCCGCCCGGCGGCCGTCCCCGCCCAGCGCCGCGCCGACGAGGGACCGCCCGCGCCGGGCGAGCTGGTGGCGGCGACCGTGGCCTGCGCGGACGAGCGGTGGGCGGCGGGCTGCGAACTGGCCGTACGGCTCGCCCTCAGCCATGTCGTGGCGCCCACCCTCCCGACCGGGGAGGGGCGGGGGAGCGGCGGTCAGTGGGAGGAGCCGGAGAGCTGGAGTCCGATGACCCCGAGGATCACCAGGGTGATGGAGATGATCTTGAGCGTGGAGACCAGGTCGCCGAGGAAGACCATGCCGTAGATCGCCGTCCCGGCCGCGCCGATCCCCGTCCACACCGCGTACGCCGGACCCACGTCGAGCTTCCGCAGCGCGAGGGTGAGGAGGCCGAAGCTCCCCATGGCGAAGATGGCGAAGGCGATCGTCGGCCACAGCCGGGTGAATCCGTGGGAGAGCTTCAGGCAGACCGCGAAACCGGTCTCCAGGAAGCCTGCGACCACCACCAGCAGCCACGCCATCGTCAGTGCCTCCCACGCCGTCGGTGACTGCTTCGTCGCACTTGGTGCGATTATGCACTTACCTGGAGCGGTCGGCCCTAAACGCGGACGGCTCAGTCGCCCTCGCGTCGCTCCCTGGTCGCGAGGAGCCGCCGCAGCGACACCAGGCGCGCCGGATCGGCGTGCCCCTCCGCCACCCACGCGTCGAGCGCGCAGTCCGGCTCGTCGTGGCTGCACGCGCGCGGGCAGTTCTCCGTACCCGGTACGAGGTCGGGGAAGGCGAGGATCACCCGGGACGGATCGACGTGGTGCAGGCCGAAGGAGCGGACGCCCGGCGTGTCGATGACCCAGCCGCCCTCCTTGTCGTCGAGCGGCAGCGCGAGCGCCGAGGTGGTGGTGTGCCGGCCGCGTCCTGTGACCGCGTTGACCACCCCCGTGGTCCGCCGCCTGTCCGGCGGGACCAGGGCGTTGACCAGGGTCGTCTTGCCGACGCCCGAGTGCCCCACGAACGCGGTGGTCCGGCCCTTGAGGTGCTCGTGGACCCGCTCGGCCGCCACCCCGTCCACGAACTCGTCGCGGGTGGTCACCACGTACGGCACGCCGAGCGCGCCGTACATCTCCAGGAGCGCGTCCGGCGACGCCAGGTCCGACTTGGTGAGCACGAGCAGCGGGCTGAGGCCGCCGTCGTACGCGGCGACCAGGCAGCGGTCGATCAGCCGGGGGCGCGGCTCGGGATCGGCGAGCGCGGTGACGATCGCCAGCTGGTCGGCATTGGCGACGACCACCCGCTCGTACGGGTCGTCGTCGTCGGCCGTTCGGCGCAGCACCGAGCTGCGCGGGCTGATCCGCACGATCCGGGCCAGCGTGTCCTTCTCGCCGGACAGGTCGCCGACGATCGAGACCCGGTCGCCGACCACGGCGGCCTTGCGGCCCAGCTCGCGCGCCTTCATCGCCGTGATGACCAGGTCGTCGACCAGACAGGTGAGCCGGCCTCGGTCGACGGTGAGGACCATGCCCTCGACGGCGTCCTCGTGCTTCGGCCGGATGGTCGTGCGGGGACGGGTGCCCTTGCGGTTGGGCCGCTGGCGGATGTCGTCCTCGTCGGTGTGCTTGCCGTAACGCCGCATGGTTCAGGCCCCGAGCATTCCGGCCCCGAGCATGTCGGTCCACATCGTCGGGAAGTCGGGCAAGGTCTTCGCCGTCGTCGCCACGTCCTCGATCTCCACGCCCTCGACCGCGAGGCCGATGATCGCGCCGGCCGTCGCCATGCGGTGGTCGTGGTAGGTACGGAAGACGCCGCCGTGCAGCGGGCGCGGGCGGATGCGCAGACCGTCCTCGGTCTCGGTGACGTCGCCGCCGAGCTCGTTGATCTCCTTGGTGAGCGCCGCGAGCCGGTCCGTCTCGTGCAGCCGCAGATGGGCGACCCCGCGCAGGGTGGACGGGGAGTCCGCGAGGGCCGCGACCGCCGCGATGCCCGGCGTCAGCTCGCCGACCTCGCCGAGGTCCACGTCGATGCCGTGGATCCGGCCCGTGCCGGTGAAGGTCAGACCGGCGTCGGTCAGCTCGCAGGAACCACCCATCTCGGTGAAGATCTCCCGCAGCGCGTCACCGGGCTGGGTGGTCCGCGCGGGCCAGTCCGGGACCGTCACCCGGCCGCCGGTCACCAGGGCGGCCGCCAGGAACGGCTGCGCGTTCGACAGGTCGGGCTCCACGACCAGATCCCGGCCGCGCAGCGCGGAGGGCGCCACCCGCCACACGTCCGGCGCGCCGCCGTGCTCCGGCTCGTCGACCTGGGCGCCGACCGCGCGCAGCATGTCGACGGTCATCCGGATGTGCGGCAGCGAGGGAAGTCGCGTGCCCACGTGCCGTACCTCGATGCCCTGGTTGAAACGGGCGCCGGACAGCAGCAGGGCGCTGACGAACTGGGAGGACGAGGAGGCGTCGATCTCGACCGTGCCGCCGTCCAGGCCACCGGCGCCGTGCACGGTCAGGGGGAGCGCGCCCCGGCCGTCGTCGTCGACGCGGGCGCCGAGCGCGCGCAGCGCGTCGATCACGCCGTGCAGCGGGCGCTCGTGGGAGCGGGGGTCGCCGTCGAAGCGCACCGGGCCGTCGGCGAGGGCCGCGACCGGGGGCAGGAAGCGCATGACCGTACCCGCGTTGCCGACGTCGACGGCCGCAGGGCCGCGCAGCGGGGAGGGGATGACCCGCCAGGCCTCGCCGGAACCGTCGGCGCCACCGGCGGCGGAGCTGGACGACACGGTCTCCTCGATCCGCACGCCGAGGGTGCGGAACGCCTCGGCCATCAGGAGGGTGTCCCGGGAGCGCAGCGGGCGGCGCAGCCAGCCGGGCTCGGAGGCCAGCGCGGCGAGGACCAGGGCCCGGTTGGTGACCGACTTCGAGCCGGGCACGGTGACGGTCGCGTCGACGGCGCCGCGGGCGTACGGAGCGGGCCAGAGGTCGGTGGACGGGTCGGTGTGCGCGGAAGCAGCTGCGGTCATGGAACTC
The DNA here is from genome assembly GCF_042716635.1 of Streptomyces sp. NPDC058664. NCBI lineage: Bacteria > Bacillati > Actinomycetota > Actinomycetes > Kitasatosporales > Streptomycetaceae > Streptomyces > Streptomyces sp. NPDC058664. Next base: position 54,861 of record NZ_JBHXRW010000043.1, read on the forward strand.
ACTGTACGGGGGAGTCAGTAACCCAGGAGCCAGCGCCCGCCGCCGATCAGGGTGGAGATCGAGACCGCGTGGAAGAAGAACAGCCACACGCCCGCGGGCACATGGGTGAGTCGCGACAGCTGGTCGGCGTCCGAGTCGCCGGTGCCGCCCCGGCGCCGTTTCGCCTGGAGCTCGAAGGCGGGGCGGACGCCACCGAGGAGGAGGAACCAGACCACCGCGTACGCGAAGGCCGACTGGACGTCGGGGCCGGTCAGCCAGGAGACGAGGAGGAAGGTGGCACCCGTCAGGAGGACGGTGAGGATCCCGTAGGCGTTGCGGACCATCACGAGCATCGCGAGGAGCAGGGCGGTCGCGATCCACAGCAGCAGGGTGATCCGGTGGGTGCCGAGCAGGGCGGCGCCGCCGAGGCCGAGCAGCGGGGCCGCCGGGTAGCCGGCGGCGAGGGTGAGGACCACCCCGAGGCCGGTCGGGCGGCCCCGACTCACGGTCAGCCCGCTGGTGTCCGAGTGCAGCCGGATCGCTTCGAGGCGCCGCCCGGTGGCGAGGGCGAGGAGGCCGTGGCCGCCCTCGTGGGCGATGGTGATCGCGTTGCGGGCGAGGAGCCAGACGCGGCGGGGCACGGTGACGGCGAGGGCGGCGACGCCGGTGGCGATCACCAGCCATTCGTCGGGGGCGGTCTGCGGGCTGAAGAGGTCCATGTCTCGGGCCGCTCCTCGGAGGGTCGTGGATCGTGGCAGTCTGGCACGTATGTGCGGAAGGTATGCGGCGAGTAGGCGGCCCGAGGACCTGGTCGACGTCTTCGGGGTGGAGAAGTGGGAGCCGGAGGAGGCTCTGGCCCCCGACTGGAACGTGGCGCCCACCAAAGAGGTCTGGGCCGTCCTGGAGCGCCCCCTGAAAGACGCGGAATCCCCTCGTCCGGTTCGCCAGCTGCGCGCACTGAGGTGGGGCCTCGTGCCGTCCTGGGCGAAGTCCCCGGAGGGCGCCGCCCGGATGATCAACGCGCGCGCGGAGACCGTGGACGAGAAGCCCTCCTTCAAGCGGGCCTTCGCGGGCCGCCGGTGCATCCTGCCCGCCGACGGCTACTACGAATGGGTCACCGGGTCGGGGGAGCGCGACCTGGAGGTCGAGGGGAAGAAGAAGCGGCCCCGGAAGCAGCCGTACTTCGTGACCCCGGCGGACGGCTCGGTCTTCGCGATGGCCGGGATCTACGAGTTCTGGCGCGACCGGACCCTCCCCGACGACCACCCCTCCGCGTGGTGGGTGACCTGCTCGGTGATCACTACCGAGGCGGAGACCGGGCCGCTGGGCGTGGCCCCGGCCGAGGGCCCCCGCTCGCTCGCCGACATCCACCCCCGGATGCCGCTGATGCTCACGGAGGGCCGCTGGGACGCCTGGCTCGACCCGGCGCGCACCGACCCGGAGGAGCTGCGCGGGCTGCTCGCCCCGCCGCCGGGGGGACTGATGCGGGCCTACCCGGTGTCCACCGCCGTCAGCAACGTCCGCAACAACGGCCCCGAACTCCTCCAGGAGCTGGACGGCCCGGAGATCGCCACGCTGTTCTGACCGCCCGGGAGGGACGGGAGGAGAGGCGGGAGGAGAGGAACGGACGGCAGGATGGCCCTGTGACCGACGTGACACAGTACGAGACCCCTTCCACCGACGCACGGTACGAGACCGTTTCCACCGACGCCGGCGAGGCCCGGGTCGTCTGGTACGAGGGGGCGGAGCCCCGGGCCGTCCTCGCGCTCGGCCACGGTGCCGGCGGCGGCGTCGAGGCCCGCGACCTCCAGGCACTGGCGGGCGCGCTCCCCGCGCGGGGCGTGACCGTCGCCCTCGTCGAGCAGCCGTGGCGGGTCGCGGGCAAGAAGGTCGCCCCCGCGCCGAAGACCCTGGACACCGGCTGGCGCGGCCTCTGGCCCGCCCTCGCGCGGCCCGGCCTCCCGGTGATCGCCGGCGGCCGCAGCGCCGGCGCCCGCGTCGCCTGCCGTACCGGCCGGGAGCTCGGCGCGCTCGCCGTCCTCGCGCTGAGCTTCCCGCTGCACCCCCCGGGCAGGCCGGAGAAGTCCCGCGCCGACGAACTCCTCGGCACCGGACTGCCGACGCTCGTCGTCCAGGGCGGCAACGACCCCTTCGGACGGCCGGACGAGTTCCCGGACGGCCCGTACGGACTCGTCGAGGTGCCGTACGGCGATCACGGCTTCGCCCTGCCCAGGCGCGCGCCCCTCGGCCAGGACGAGGCCCTCACCACCCTCGTGGACGGCGTCACCGCGTGGATCTCCGGCCTGCGCTGAACACTCCGCCGTACCGGGAATGCCGAGCCGGTGACCGCTGTTGTGGACAGCGTCGGTGTGAGAGCAAAGGAAGAGGTGTCCGTCGTATGGGTTCGACCATCTGCCCGGAGCGTGCGCAGGTCGCTGACCTCGACTGGACAGTGCTGCCCGCGCCCAAGGGCGCCCTGATTCGGGCGGCGGGCGGAGCGGTTCCTCGTCTATCCTCCGAAACGAGCGGGTCCGCCCTCGGGCTCGCCACCACGCTGGAGGAGGTGGGTCCGGTCACTGGGACCGACACAGGGACCGACGACGGCCCCGAGGAGACGACCGAGGAGCGCAACGCGCGCTTCGAGCGGGACGCCCTCGGCTACCTCGACCAGATGTACTCGGCCGCGCTGCGCATGACGCGCAACCCCGCGGACGCGGAGGACCTGGTGCAGGAGACCTACGCCAAGGCGTACGGATCCTTCCACCAGTTCCGCGAGGGCACGAACCTCAAGGCGTGGCTGTACCGCATCCTCACGAACACCTTCATCAACTCGTACCGCAAGAAGCAGCGCGAGCCCCAGCGCAGCGCCGCCGAGGAGATCGAGGACTGGCAGCTCGCCCGCGCCGAGTCGCACATGTCGACCGGTCTGCGCTCCGCCGAGTCGCAGGCCCTCGACCACCTCCCGGACTCCGACGTGAAGGAAGCGCTCCAGGCGATTCCCGAGGAGTTCCGCATCGCCGTCTATCTCGCCGATGTCGAGGGCTTTGCGTACAAGGAGATCGCGGACATCATGGGGACACCCATCGGTACGGTGATGTCCCGACTGCACCGGGGCCGCCGCCAGCTGCGCGGCATGCTCGAGGACTACGCCCGCGACCGCGGGCTGGTACCCGCGGGCGCCGGAGAGTCGTCGAACGATCTGAAAGGCTCGGGCTCATGAGCTGCGGAGAGCCGCACGAGACGGACTGCTCAGAGGTCCTGGATCACCTCTACGAGTTCCTCGACAACGAGATGCCCGACACCGACTGCACCAAGTTCGAGGTGCACTTCGAGGAGTGCTCCCCGTGCCTGGAGAAGTACGGTCTCGAACAGGCGGTCAAGAAGCTCGTCAAGCGCTGCTGCGGCAGTGACGACGTCCCCACCGACCTGCGTGCCAAGGTCATGGGCCGGATCGACCTGATCCGCTCCGGTCACACGGTGCCGGAGCGGGACATCACGGAGACCGTCCCGACGGCGCCGGCCTCGGCCCAGGCGTCGGCCCCGACCCCGGCTCCGCAGGAGTAGTACCCCTCCGGCAGAGGGAACGGAGGCCGTCGCGGCACGAACGCGGCGGCCTTCGCCGTAAGTCAGCTTGTATCACCCGATGGTGCGAATCAGCGCCACAGCGCCGCCCCCGGCCGCCCCACTCGCTAGCGTGACGGGCGTGATGGGCGTGAAGGTCATTCCGCGAGCGGCCCGCGTGTACATCGGCTGCGCCCTGCTCGGCGCCGGGGCCTGCGCCCTGCCCGCGCTGCGCCCCGGCGCGGCCACCCCCTGGGGCACGGTCGCGCTCCTCGCCGTCCTGTACGCGCTCTGCGAACTGCCCGCCCGCTGCCCGCTCCTGGGCCGCGCACTCGGCGGCTCCGTCCCCATGGGCACCGGCTCCTTCTTCCCCGTGCTCCTCGCCGCCGCCCTGCTCCTGCCGCCCGCCGCCGCCGCGCTCACCGCCCTGCCCGGCAGCCTCCTCGCCCACGTCGCCGAACCCCCGGCCGCGCCCCGCCGCGCCTGGCGGGCCGCCGCCACGGCCCTCGCCGTATGGGCCGCCGCCCACGCCGCCGGAGCCCTGAACTCCGCCGACGCCCTCGGACACGGCCCCGACGCCCCCGACTTCCCGTACGCGCTGCTCCCCGCGGGCGCCGCCGCGCTCACCTTCTGCCTCGTCCTGACCGCCCTCGACGGCGGCATCCGGGCCACCGCCGACGGACCGCACCCGCGGGCAGCCTGGCGCGGCCGCCTCGGCCGGGCACTCGCCCCGCACGCCGTGCACGGGCTCGCCGGACTGATGATGGCCGTCCTCTGGCGCAGCACCTACGGGCCGGTCTCGGCGCTCTTCGTGCTCCTCCCGATGTACATCTCCTGCTGGGTCTTCGCCCAGTACCACCGCGAACGGGCCGCCCACCAGGCCACCATCCGCGCCCTCGTCCAGGCCGTCGACATCAAGGACCGGTACACCCGCGGCCACAGCGAACGCGTCGGCCACGCCTCCGTCCTGATCGCCCGTGAGCTGGGCATGGCCGAGGACCGGCTCGACGTCGTACGATTCGCCGGCATCCTCCACGACGTCGGCAAACTGGGCGTGCCCACCCGGGTCCTCCGCAAGGACGGCCCGCTCACTCCGGAGGAACGCCGGATCATCGAACTGCACCCGGAGTACGGCCACGAGATGGTCCGGGGCATCGGCTTCCTCGGCGAGGCGCGGGACGCGATCCTCCACCACCACGAGCGCCTGGACGGCAGCGGCTACCCGTACGGCCTGCACGGCGAGGAGATCCCCGAGTTCGCCCGGGTGGTGGCCGTCGCCGACGCCTTCGACGCCATGACCTCCACCCGCTCCTACAGCCGGGCCCGCCCCGTCCCGACCGCCGTCGCCGAGCTGGAGCGGTGCGCGGGCACCCACTTCGACCCCCGGATGGTCGGCGCGCTCGTCCGGGCCCTCGACCGGCACGGCTGGCAGCCCGCCGTCACGGCCGACGAACCGCCCGGGACACCCCCGCGGCCGGACCGGGTGCCCCCGCCGACGCGCGAAGCGGACTCCGCCCCGCCCGCCCGGCCGAAGGAGCGCGCGTGAGCCCCGGTGCACGAGTGAGGCCCGGAGCGCGCTCGAGGCCCGGAGCCGTCACCGTCGGCGCCGTCCGCGGGGCCGCGCTGCTCCTGAGCGTCGCCGGCCTCGGCGCCACCCTCTGGTACGGGGTCGCCGAACCCGGCAACGCCCTCGCCTTCGGCGCCCTCGTCCTCCTCGGAGAGCTCGCCCACTGGGGCGCGGCCCCCGACGAGAGGGAACCCGCGCCGCTCGCCGCCGCCGGAGCCCTCGCCTACGCCCTGCTCGGGGCGAGCGCCGACACCGCCACCACCCACGGCGTCCTCCAGATCGTCGCCGTCGTCGTCGCCGCGGAACTCGCCGGGATCGTCCCCCACGTGGCCCGGGGCCGGGGCCCCGGCCCCGACCACCTCGCCCGCCGCGTCCTCACCGTCGGCTTCGCCGCACTCTGCTTCCAGCCCCTCTACAACTCGGGGGCCGTCGTCGAGCACCTCGGCCAGGGCCCGCCGTACGCCCTCTTCCTGGTGCTCCTGCTCGTCCTGACCGCCCTCTGCGACGCGGTGCTCGCCGCCCTCCTGCTCCGCGCCCGCACCGGATTCCCGTACGGCCCCCTCCTCCGCGACGAACTGCGGGCCCTCCTCGGCATCGGCTCCGCCGTCTGCGCCACCGGCGCCGTCATGGCGCTCGGCGTGGCCGCCGCCGGGCTCTGGGCGCTGCCCGTGCTCGCCGTGCCGCTGCTCCTCACCCAGGTCTCCTTCCGGCGGTACGCGGCCGTGCGCACCGTCAACCGGCAGACCATCGCCTCCCTCGCCCGCGCCACCGAGATCGCCGGCTGCACCCCGCCGGGACACGCCCGCCGGGTCGCGGCCCTCAGCACGGCCGTCGGCCGCGAGCTCGGCCTCTCCGGGGCCGAGCTGACCGTCCTGGAGCACGCGGCGCTCATGCACGACATCGGACAGCTGTCCCTCGTCGACCCGGTCGCGGGCGGCGCCACCGCACTCCTCCCGGCCGAGGAGCAGCGCCGGATCGCCCTCCTGGGCGGCGAGGTCGTCCGCAGGACCGGCGTCCCCGCGGCCGTCGCCGTCATCGTGGAGCGCCAGGCCGACCCGTACCGCGAGCAGCCGCTGCCCGCCCGGATCGTCCGCGCCGTGAACGCCTACGACGACCTCGCGGGCGGCGAGAGCGCGGGCGCCGCCCTCGACGCCCTGGAGCGGCTCAGACTCGGCACCGCCCGCGACTATCACCCGGATGTCGTCGAATGCCTGGCCAGGGTCCTGGCGCGGGGCGGAGCGGCTGGGGTGACCTCCGTCGCCACTGGGTAACCCATGGGTAATGAGCGCGCGTCCGACCGGGCATGGTTGGATGCGAACAAGAGGGTGAAGCGACCGGCAGGCGGGAATCGTGAAGATCTTCGGGAAGGTACGGCATCGGCCCTCCGCCTCGTGGCGGCAGGCCACCGACCGCGCGTTCACGCTGATCGGCGACGGCCGGTACGAGGACGCGGGCGCGCTGTTGACCCGCGCGGCGGACCTGGAACCCTGGCTCTCGGAGTCCTGGTTCAACCTGGCGCTGCTGCACAAGTTCCGGCACGACTGGGAGCAGGCGCGGGCCGCCGGGCTCCGCGCGGTCGCGCTGCTCGACAAGGAGACCGGCGCCCCCGACTGGTGGAACGTCGGGATCGCCGCCACCGCGCTCCAGGACTGGCCGCTGGCCCGCCGCGCCTGGCAGGCGTACGGGCTCAAGGTGCCCGGCGCGGCCTCCGGCACCGGCGAGCCCGCCGGCATGGAGCTGGGCAGCGCCGCCGTCCGGCTGTCGCCCGAGGGCGAGGCCGAGGTCGTGTGGGGCCGCCGGCTCGACCCGGCCCGGATCGAGGTCCTCTCCATCCCGCTGCCGTCCTCCGGACGCCGCTGGGGCGAGGTGGTCCTCCACGACGGCGTGCCGAACGGCGAGCGGACCACCGCCGCGGGGCCCTCCTACCCGGTCTTCGACGAGATCGAGCTGTGGGCGCCCTCACCCGTCCCCACCTGGGTGGTCCTCCTGGAGGCGGCCACCGAGACCGACCGGGACGCCCTGGAGCTGCTCGCCGCGGAGGCGGGCTTCGCCGCCGAGGACTGGTCGTCCTCCGTGCGGCTGCTCTGCCGTGCGTGCTCCGAGTCGACCATGCCGAGCGCCGAGGGCGAGGGCGAGCACTCCGACCCCCACGACCACAGCGAACCGGGACACCCCGGGCCGCTCGGCCACCGCTCGCCCGGCGAGCTGTGGGTGCCGGAGCGGGAGTGCGGCATCGCCGCCCCGGCGGGCCTGGTGCGCGGGCTCCTCGACGGCTGGGTGGCGGACAGTCCGGACAGCCGTGAGTGGCGTGATCTGGAAGAGGTCTGCTGACCCTGCCCGTAGGCTGTACGGGATCGTTTACTGGGGTTCCGAGGAAGGCACGCGCCGGACATGACGCAGCAGGAAACTGACGAGCAGACCAACGACGGGTTCGTCGTGGACACGGAGGACTGCGAGGCGCGCGAGCTCGCGTACCGCGAGCGCGGTACGGCCCGCCCGATCACGGTGGTCGGCAACCCGGTGCTCCACAAGGAGTGCAAGGACGTCACCGAGTTCGGCGACGAGCTCGCGTCCCTCATCGACGACATGTTCGCCAGCCAGAAGGCCGCCGAGGGCGTGGGCCTGGCCGCCAACCAGATCGGTGTGGACCTCAAGGTCTTCGTCTACGACTGCCCCGACGACGAGGGCGTCCGGCACACCGGCGTCGTCGTCAACCCGGTCCTCCAGGAACTCCCGGCCGACCGGCGCGTCCTCGACGAGTCCAACGAGGGCTGCCTCTCCGTGCCGACCGCCTACGCCGAGCTGGCCCGCCCGGACTACGCGGAGGTCCACGGCCAGGACGCCCAGGGCAACCCGATCAAGGTGCGCGGCACCGGCTACTTCGCCCGCTGCCTCCAGCACGAGACGGACCACCTGTACGGCTACCTGTACATCGACCGCCTCTCCAAGCGCGACCGCAAGGACGCCCTCCGCCAGATGGAAGAGGGCACCCCGCGCTACGAGACGGTGCCGAACGCCTGATCCTCGTCACGGCGAAGGGCCCCGCGTTCCTCGGAACGCGGGGCCCTTTCCCGTACCGGTCAGAAGTCCTCGTCCAGGTCCACCGAGCCCTCGACCGCCACCTGGTAGGCGGACGGGCGGCGCTCGAAGAAGTTGGTGAGCTCCTGGACGCCCTGGAGCTCCATGAACGCGAACGGGTTCTCCGAGCCGTACACCGGGGCGAAGCCGAGGCGCTGGAGGCGCTGGTCCGCGACGCACTGGAGGTACTCGCGCATCGACTCGGTGTTCATGCCCGGCAGGCCGTCCCCGCACAGGTCACGGCCGAACTGCAGCTCGGCCTCGACGGCCTCCTTCAGCATGTCGGTGACCTGCTGCCGGAGCGCGTCGTCGAAGAGCTCCGGCTCCTCCTTGCGGACGGTGTCCACGACCTCGAACGCGAAGTTCATGTGCATGGTTTCGTCCCGGAACACCCAGTTCGTTCCCGTCGCCAGGCCGTGCAGCAGGCCCCGGGACCGGAACCAGTACACGTACGCGAAGGCGCCGTAGAAGAACAGGCCCTCGATGCACGCGGCGAAGCAGATCAGGTTCAGCAGGAAGCGGCGGCGGTCGGCGGCCGTCTCCAGCTTCTCGATCTTCTCGACCGAGTCCATCCACTTGAAGCAGAACTGCGCCTTCTCGCGGATCGAGGGGATCTCCTCGACCGCGTCGAACGCGGCGGCGCGGTCGGCCGGGTCGGGCAGGTAGGTGTCGAGCAGCGTCAGGTAGAACTGGACGTGCACGGCCTCCTCGAACAGCTGGCGCGACAGGTACAGGCGCGCCTCCGGGGAGTTGATGTGCTTGTAGAGCGTCAGGACCAGGTTGTTCGACACGATCGAGTCGCCCGTCGCGAAGAACGCGACAAGGCGGCCGATCATGTGCTGCTCACCGGGGGTGAGCTTGGCGAGGTCGGCGACGTCCGAGTGGAGGTCGACCTCCTCCACGGTCCAGGTGTTCTTGATGGCGTCCCGGTAGCGCTCGTAGAAGTCCGGGTAGCGCATCGGACGGAGGGTCAGCTCGAAGCCCGGGTCCAGGAGGTTCTTGTTCTCGGTGGAGCTCATTACTGGCAGGCCTCGCAGGACTCGGGGTTTTCGAGGGAGCAGGCGAGGGCGTCCGCGTCGGGGGCCGCCTGCTGTACGGGGATGGTGGCGGCGGCCGTCGACGCCTGGGCGGCGCGGGCGATCCGGGTCGCCGGGCGGGAGCGCAGGTAGTACGTCGTCTTCAGACCCTGCTTCCAGGCGTACGCGTACATCGACGACAGCTTGCCGATGGTCGGGGTCTCGAGGAACAGGTTCAGGGACTGCGACTGGTCCAGGAACGGGGTCCTCGCCGCCGCCATGTCGATCAGGCCGCGCTGCGGGATCTCCCACGCCGTCCGGTACAGCTCGCGCACCTCGGCCGGGACCCAGGTGAAGCCGGCCACGGAGCCGTTGGCGTCGCGCAGCGCCTCACGGGTCTGCGCGTCCCACACGCCGAGCCTCTTCAGCTCGTCGACCAGGTACGAGTTGACCTGGAGGAACTCGCCGGAAAGCGTCTCGCGCTTGAACAGGTTGGAGACCTGCGGCTCGATGCACTCGTACACGCCGGCGATCGAGGCGATCGTCGCGGTCGGCGCGATGGCGAGGAGGAGGGAGTTGCGCATGCCGGTCGACGCGATGCGGGCGCGCAGCGCCGTCCAGCGCTCCGGCCAGTTCAGTTCCACGTCGTAGTGGTCGGGGTGCAGGACGCCACGGGCGGTGCGGGTCTTGTCCCAGGCCGGCAGCGGGCCGTTGCGCTCGGCGAGGTCGGCGGAGGCCTCGTAGGCCGCCAGCATGATGCGCTCGGCGATCTTCGTCGACAGGGCGCGGGCCTCCGCCGAGTCGAACGGCAGCTTCAGCTGGAAGAAGACGTCCTGGAGGCCCATCGCGCCCAGGCCCACCGGCCGCCAGCGGGCGTTGGAGCGGCCCGCCTGCTCGGTCGGGTAGAAGTTGATGTCGACGACCCGGTCGAGGAAGGTGACGGCCGTGCGGACGGTGGCGTCGAGCCGCTCCCAGTCGATGTCCCCGCCGTCGGCTCCCTGGTCCACGAAGGCGCCGAGGTTGACCGAGCCGAGGTTGCAGACGGCCGTCTCGCCGTCGTTCGTGACCTCGATGATCTCGGTGCACAGGTTGGAGGAGTGGACGACGGTGCCGGGCTCGGCGGTCTGGTTGGCCGTCCGGTTCGAGGCGTCCTTGAAGGTCATCCAGCCGTTGCCGGTCTGGGCCAGGGTCCGCATCATCCGGCCGTACAGGTCACGGGCCGGCATGGTCTTGCGGGCCAGGCCCTTGGCTTCGGCGGCGCGGTAGGCGGCGTCGAACTCCTCGCCCCACAGGTCGACGAGCTCGGGCACGTCCGCCGGGGAGAACAGCGACCAGTCGGCGTCCGCGTTGACCCGGCGCATGAACTCGTCCGGGATCCAGTGCGCCAGGTTCAGGTTGTGCGTACGGCGCTGGTCCTCGCCCGTGTTGTCGCGGAGTTCGAGGAACTCCTCGATGTCCGCGTGCCAGGTCTCCAGGTAGACGGCGGCGGCGCCCTTGCGGCGGCCGCCCTGGTTCACGGCGGCGACGGAGGCGTCGAGCGTCTTCAGGAACGGCACGATGCCGTTGGAGTGCCCGTTGGTGCCGCGGATCAGCGAACCGCGCGCCCGGATGCGGGAGTACGAGAGGCCGATGCCGCCCGCGTGCTTCGAGAGGCGCGCCACCTGGTGGTAGCGGTCGTAGATGGAGTCCAGCTCGTCCTGCGGGGAGTCCAGGAGGTAGCAGGAGGACATCTGCGGGTGGCGGGTGCCGGAGTTGAAGAGGGTGGGGGAGGAGGGGAGGTAGTCGAGACGGCTCATCAGGCCGTACAGCGCGGCCACCTCGTCGAGCGCGCGGACCGAGTCGTCCTCGGCCAGACCGGAGGCGACGCGCAGCATGAAGTGCTGCGGGGTCTCGATGACCTTGCGGGTGATCGGGTGGCGCAGCAGGTAGCGCGAGTAGAGGGTGCGCAGACCGAAGTAGCCGAAGCGGTCGTCGCCGGCCGGGTCGATCGTCGCGTCCAGGCGGGCCGCGTGCAGGGCGACGAACGCGGCGGTGCGGTCGGCGATCAGGCCCTCGCGGTGGCCGACGGCGACGGAGGCGGAGAAGGAGACCGAGCCCTGGCCGGCCGCCTCGTCGGCGATGGTGATCGTCAGGAGCCGGGCGGCGAGCCGGGAGTACGCCGGGTCCTCGGCGATCAGGCCGGCGGCCGCCTCGGTGGCCAGCTCGCGCAGCTCCGCCTCGTCCGACGCGGCGCTGCGGCCGCGAAGCGCGGCGGCGGCGACCTTGCCGGGGTCGGTGTCGGGGAGATCGGCGGTGAGGTCGGTCAGGGTCCGCAGCAGTACGGTCCCGGGGCCGTCGCTCTCGACCGCGGAAACCTCGGCGGAAGCCGGATCGGCGGGCGCGATGGTCACGTGGGGGCTCTCCCTCGCTCGGCTCGGGGCCGCGGCGGGGGAAGGCGGGCAGACGGGCATCCGTAACGCCGGACGCGACGCTTCCACCGGCCCACTCCGCGAGGCCCGGACGTCAGTGGCACCCGGAACGGACGGACCGGGTGCGCTGTCGGCAGGTCCTCGGACTCACCTCGTACGAAAACGTCGTATCCGTATGAAGCACACCGTTGCGGGACAGTTCCGGATTCGCGCCGGATTCCCCTGCGTCGACAGCGAGGTTGAGCATACATGTGGGGGGCGCCGCTCGTGGCACCCCCCACATGTTGTGTCGCCCCTCGGCTCAGAACTCCAGGGCGTAGGTGAGCAGAAGATGGTCGCGGATCGGCGACCAGTCCCGGTGCGGGGTGCGGACGAAGCCGAGGCGGTCGTACATCCGGTGCGCGGCGACCATCGTCGTGTCCGTGGAGAGCACGATCCGCTCGCACCCGGGCAGGGCTCGCGCGCGCTCGACGCAGGTCCGTACGAGGGCCTCGCCGACGCCCCGGCCGCGGGCCTCCCGGGCGACGGCGAGCATCCGGAACTCGGCCTCGCCCGCGACCGCGATGTCCGCCCAGGGGGTGTTGCCGGTGGCGAAGGTCACTCCGCCGACGAGCCGGCCGTCGGCGTCCTCGGCGACGAGCACCTCGCTCTCGCGGGCCCGCCGCGCGGTGTCCCGGAGCACCTCCAGATAGGAGTCCTGGGCCCCGTACTTCAGCAGTCCGTCGTTCAGGTAGATGCTCGCGGTGAGTTCGCCGAGCGCCTCGTACTCCTCGGGCCGTACTGCCCTGATCGTGAAGTCCATGAGGGAAGTGTGCCTCGGAGGGAGACGCGAAGAGGCCCGGGATCCCCTGGTGGAGGTCCCGGGCCCGCGTGCGGCCGTTCCGTCCGGTCAGTGCGTCTCGGCGCCGACCTTCGGCAGCTCGGTCTGCACGCCGGGGTCACCGGCGTCCGCCGTGTAGTCGGACGGGGACGTCTCGTCGATGCCCTCGGGAGCCTTGACGGCCTTGAGGACGAAGGTGAGGACGACCGTGACGACGACGTTCAGGACGAAGGCGGTGAGGCCGATGTAGCCGATCTCGCCGATGCCCGGGATCTCGGCGGAGGAGCCGCCGAAGTGCTTCTGGGTCGGGCTGGCGACGCCGTACGCGGCGACCGTGCCGTAGACCATGCCGACGGCCCAGCCGGCGAGCAGCGCCCAGCGGTGGAACCAGCGGGTGAACAGGCCGCCGACGAGGGCCGGGAAGGTCTGCAGGATCCAGATGCCGCCGAGCAGCTGGAAGTTGATCGCGACCGTCTTGTCCATGGTGAGGACGAAGGCGAGCGCGCCGACCTTCACCAGGAGCGAGACCAGCTTGGAGACCTTGGTCTCCTGCGCCGGGGTCGCGTCCTTCTTGATGAAGTCCTTGTAGATGTTGCGGGTGAAGAGGTTGGCCGCGGCGATCGACATGATCGCCGCCGGGACGAGCGCGCCGATGCCGATCGCGGCGAACGCGACGCCCGCGAACCAGTCGGGGAACATCGTCTCGAAGAGCTGCGGAATGGCGAGCTGCCCGTTCTTCACCTGGATCCCGGCGGCGATCGCCATGAAGCCGAGCAGCGCGAGCAGGCCCAGCATCAGCGAGTACAGCGGCAGGATCGTGGTGTTGCGGCGGATGACCTCGCGGCTCCGGGACGACAGGGTCGCCGTGATGGAGTGCGGGTACATGAACAGCGCGAGCGCCGAGCCGAGCGCGAGCGTCGCGTACGTCCACTGGCCGGCCTCGCCGGGGACGACCGAACCACGCGGCTTGTCGGTCGCCGGGTTGGTCTGCGCGTACGCCTCGCTCGCCTTGGCGAAGATCTCGTCGAAGCCGCCCAGCTTGATCGGGATGTAGATGATCGCCACCGCGATGACGATGTAGATCAGGGTGTCCTTGACGAAGGCGATGAGCGCGGGGGCGCGCAGGCCCGAGGAGTACGTGTACGCCGCGAGGACGCCGAAGGCGATGAGCAGCGGCAGGTCCTTGATGAACCAGTGGGTGGTCTCGCCGCCGCCGACGCCCATCACGTCCAGGACGGCCTGGATGCCGACGAGCTGGAGCGCGATGTACGGCATGGTGGCGAGGATGCCGGTGACCGCCACCGCGAGGGACAGGCTCTTGGAGCCGAAGCGGCCGCGCACGAAGTCCGAGGTGGTGACGTACCCGTGCTTGTGCGAGACCGACCAGAGGCGCGGCAGGAAGGTGAAGATCAGCGGGTAGATCAGGATCGTGTACGGCACGGCGAAGAAGCCGGCCGCGCCCGCCGCGTAGATGGCCGCCGGGACGGCGACGAAGGTGTACGCGGTGTAGAGGTCGCCGCCGAGCAGGAACCAGGTCACCCAGGTGCCGAACGACCGGCCGCCCAGGCCCCATTCGTCGAGGCTGTTCTCGTTCTCGGCCCTGCGCCAGCGCGAGGCGAGGAAGCCCATGACCGTGACGGCCAGGAAGAAGAAGATGAAGACGGCGAGTGCGACGCCGTTCACGCCGGTCACGTCCTTCATCGCGCGTCACCTCCCTTGCGGGCACGCTGGTCGATCTGCCACAGCTTGTACGCGACCATGGTGAGCGCGGTGGAGATGAGGACCCAGAGCATCTGGTACCAGTAGAAGAACGGGATGCCGACGAAGAGCGGTTCGGTCTTCGCGTAGGAGCTCACCCAGAGCATCGCCACGAACGGCGCGAACAGGCAGAGTCCGATCACCACCCTCAGTGGGGTGATGGTCGGTTGTTTCCCTTGTGTCGCTTCTGACATGGCGTTTCGTCCCCTCGCTGATCACCTCGGTAATGGTGGGGAAATCTAGGGGACGCCTCCGCTCCATGGAACCCCTGTCCGTATAACGGATGTGATTCTCCGGAGACGCCGAACGGCCGCGTCCCCGTGGGGAGCGCGGCCGTTCGATGTCGTACGGGAAGCGGGCGGATCCGCTCAGCCGTTGGGGCGCTTGAGGCGCGCCACGAACTTGTACCGGTCGCCGCGGTAGACGGACCGCACCCACTCCACCGGTTCGCCCTGGGCGTCGAGGGAGTGACGGGAGAGCATCAGCATCGGCAGGCCGACGTCCGTGCCGAGCAGGCCGGCCTCGCGCGGGGTGGCGAGGGAGGTCTCGATGGTCTCCTCGGCCTCGGCGAGGTGCACGTCGTAGACCTCGGCGAGCGCGGTGTACAGCGAGGTGTACTTCACCAGTGAACGGCGTAGGGCGGGGAAGCGCTTCGCCGAGAGGTGGGTGGTCTCGATCGCCATCGGCTCGCCGCTCGCGAGCCGCAGTCGCTCGATGCGGAGCACCCGGCCGCCGGCCGTGATGTCGAGCAGCCCGGCGAGGGTGTCGTCGGCGGTGACGTAGCCGATGTCGAGGAGCTGCGAGGTGGGTTCGAGGCCCTGGGCGCGCATGTCCTCCGTGTAGGAGGTGAGCTGCAGGGCCTGCGAGACCTTGGGTTTGGCCACGAACGTGCCCTTGCCCTGGATGCGCTCCAGGCGGCCCTCGACGACCAGCTCCTGGAGGGCCTGGCGCACGGTGGTGCGCGAGGTGTCGAACTCGGCGGCGAGGGTCCGCTCCGGCGGGACCGGTGTGCCGGGCGGCAGGGTCTCCGTCATGTCGAGCAAATGCCGCTTCAGTCGGTAGTACTTGGGCACGCGCGCGGTGCGGGTGGGTGCCCCGCCCTCCGTCTCCGTGCTGCCCGCGTCCGTGGCCATGGCCTGCCTTCCCGACTCCTGTGCTGCTGCCGTCACCGGCTCCTCCGTCTGTCGCGGCTCACATGGTGGCACGGACCGGTCACGGGTCGTCGCCCTCCCTCAGGTGTCGGTCCGATAACGGACGCGACTGCCCTTCTTATACACCCTTGACACCCCTAAAGGTCTAGGCCAAGCTCCCGGTACTGGTCTAAACCATTAAAGACCAGGTCCCAGCCCCACGAGCACTACCCGACGTATGTCTTCGCGCGGTGGGCAGGGGTTGCAGGCATCCCTGAGGAGGGTGGCGTGAAGCGCAAGCTCATCGCGGCGATCGGCGTCGCAGGCATGATGGTCTCTATCGCGGCGTGCGGTTCCGAGAGCGACAAGGGCAAGGACGGCGGCAAGGCGTCGGCCGGGGGCGACAAGACCCTGACCGTCTGGGTCATGGACGGATCCGCTCCGGACGCCTGGATGGCCGAGGTGAACAAGGCCTTCGAGGCCAAGCACCCCGGCGTCAAGGTCAAGGTCGAGAAGCAGATCTGGAACGGCATCCAGGAGAAGGTCACCACCGCCCTCTCCGAGGACACCCCGCCGGACGTCCTCGAGCTCGGCAACACCCAGACCGCCGGCTACGCGGTCACCGGCGGTCTCGCCGACCTGACGGGCGACAAGGCCACGCTCGGCTACGACGCCTGGAACAAGGGCATGGTCGCCTCCAACGAGCTGGACGGCAAGCTCTACTCCGCCCCGTGGTACGCCGCCAACCGCGTCGTCGTCTACGACAAGGCCGCCTTCAAGAAGGCCGGCGTCACGCCGCCGAAGACCCGCGCCGAGTGGATCGACGGCCTGAAGAAGCTCAAGGCCTCCGACCCGAAGAGCCAGGCGATCTACCTGCCCGGCCAGAGCTGGTACGTCCTCGCGGGTCTCATCTGGGACGAGGGCAGCGACCTCGCGGTCAAGGACGGCGAGAAGTGGAAGGGCAACCTGTCCTCCCCCGAGGCCGTCAACGCCATGAACTTCTACAAGGAGCTGGCGTCCTACTCCACCGCTCCGAAGGACAAGGACGAGGCGACCCCGCAGCAGTCCACCGACATCGTCCCCAAGGGCGGCGTGGCGTCCTGGATCGGTCTCGGCTGGGAGGCCGGCGGCGCGATCGACGCCATGAAGAAGGCCGGCAAGACCGCTGACTTCGGCTACTTCCCGATCCCGGGCAAGACCGCCGACAAGCCGGGCTCCGTCTTCCTCGGCGGCTCGAACCTCGCCATCGCCGAGCGCTCCCAGAACAAGGACCTCGCGAAGGAGTGGCTGGCCCTCGCCGCCGGCAAGGAGTTCATGACGAAGTACGCCGCCGCCACCGAGGGCGCGCTGCTTCCGAACACCGACGCCGCGCAGTTCAAGCCCGCCGCCGGCTCCTTCGCCGAGGCCATGGCCCTCTCCTCCGCCTCCGGCAAGGTCACCCCGGTGACCCCGGGCTGGGCGAACGTCGAGACCGCCCCGAACCCGATCAAGGACTACATGACCAAGGTCCTGAAGGGCGAGGACGCCAAGGCGGCCGGCGAGGCGGCCGACAAGGTCATCAACGAGCGCATCAACCAGCAGTAGTCCGCGGCCCGGTGGTGGGGGGGGGGGGGGGGGGGGGGGGGCCCCCCCCCCGCCGCGCCGGGGGGGGGGGGGGGGGCGCGGCCCCCCCCCGCCCCCCCCCCGCCCCGGCGCGGCCCGCCCGCGGCCCGCCGTGCAGCAAAC
>NZ_JBHXRW010000044.1:0-67362 GCF_042716635.1 Streptomyces sp. NPDC058664
ACCCTGCCCCCCGCCGGCTCCGCCGTGGCCACCCCGCTCCACGCCAGGGGGCGATTGCCCCCCCCCACGTCTACAGCGCGGGGGCCCCCCGCACCGCGCTTCGGGGGCCCCACGGCGTTCCCGTACCGTCGCCGCATGGATCCCCCGGACCGTACGGAGATCAGGGCCTGCCGCGCCGCAGACGTGCCCCTGC
Source organism: Streptomyces sp. NPDC058664 (assembly GCF_042716635.1). Classification (NCBI taxonomy): domain Bacteria; kingdom Bacillati; phylum Actinomycetota; class Actinomycetes; order Kitasatosporales; family Streptomycetaceae; genus Streptomyces; species Streptomyces sp. NPDC058664. Next base: position 194 of record NZ_JBHXRW010000044.1, read on the forward strand.
TCGACCGCCACCTTCCCGCCCCCGGGGCGCCGACGCGTCACGCCGACCGGTTCGCGCGCCAGGAGGCCGGGGCCGGCACGTACCTCCTCGCCTGGCGGGACGGCGTACCCGTCGGCCACGGGCAGGTCCGCTGGGACGGGTGCGCGGCGCCCGAGGTGCGGGCCGAGGTGGGGGACTGCCCCGAGTTCAACGGCCTCGACGTACGGCGGGAGCTCCGGGGACAGGGCATCGGTACGGCCCTGATCCACGCGGCCGAGGGACTGGCGCGGGAGCGCGGCAGAGCGGCGCTCGGCCTCGGCGTGGCCCGGGACAACCCGCGCGCGGCGGCCCTGTACGCACGGCTCGGCTACGCGCCCGTCGTGGCGTACACCGACCGCTGGAGCTGGACGGACCTGAGCGGTCACCCGCACGACGAGGCCGACCCGTGCACGTTCCTGGTCAGGGACCTGGCGGCAGGGGACGGTTGACGGGGACGTACGGCCGGAGGGCCTCCGCCACCGCCGCCGCGATCAGGGCATGCCCCCGGTCGTCCGGGTGCAGTCCGTCCGCCAGGTGCTCCGGGCCGAGCAGTGGTCGTCCTGAGAGGACCAGGAGGCGCCCGTCGCCCTCCGCCGCCAGGTCCCGGCCCGCCCGCTCCATCGCCCTGCGCAGCTCCGTGAGGGTCGCTCCGAGGGCGTTGCGGGTGTGCTCGGCCTCCGGGCGGAGCACCGGCGAGACGATCAGCAGCGGGGCCTCCGGATGCCCCTGGCGCACGAGCCCGACGAAGGCCCGGACGGTGGCGTACAACCAGTCGGCCGTCGCGGGCACCCGCGACCAGCAGTTGGTGCCGAAGGCGAGGGTGATCACCTCGCCCGGGAGCCGCGCCAGCTGCTCGGCGAGGGGGAGCTCGCCCCGGGCCCCGCCCGCGTATCCGAGGTTCACCGCGTCGAGGCCGAGCAGCCGTCCCGCCGTCGCGGGCCAGGACAGGGCCGGACGGGTCGACCACCAGCCCTCGGTGATCGAGTCGCCGTGGACGAGCCAGCGGGGCCGGACCGGGGCGGGGGAGAGGGCGCCGCCGACGGCCCGCAGGGCGAGCGGCACCGGGGCCTGCCCCTCCGGGAGGTGGACGGTGAAGACACCGCCGGCCGGGGGCAGCGGCAGGGTGACGGTGGCCTCCGCGGCCGGGGCGGCGCAGGTCTCGCCGACCAGCCGCGTACCGCTCCAGACGGCGAAGCAGTGGCGCAGCCCGGCGAGGGGGTCGTCCGGCTCCGGGACGGCCGCCCGGTAGCGGAGCCGTACCGCGCGCGTGCCCGGCGCGGCCGTGAACTCCAGCCGTACGCCGATGGGCAGCGCGGCCCGCGCGGCGATGTCCCACGGCAGCCGCTCCAGGTCGGCGGGATCGGCCCGCACCGGCCGGCCGCCGTCCAGCCAGGCGGTACCGCGGAGGAAGGGTGTCGGGTCGAGCCAGCCCACCGGGTCCTCCGTTCGCGGGGAGGTCGGGAGCTCGAAGCGTCGGTCATCGGCCATGAGGAGTCCCTACGCGCGAGAGCACCGGTTCACACCCCGATGTGTCGATTCATGCGGGGGAGCGCAATGTTTCCCCGTCTGCGCCCGAAGAGCGCAATGATCATCCGCCAGTGCGCAACAACCCTGCATTACGAGTGCGAACCTCTGGCGCTTAGGCTCGTGCCTCGTACCAGGAGTGGCGGCGACCGCCTGCTCGGCGGTTCCCCTTCCCCCGTGGGTCTGACGCGTCATGCCCACGTACCGCTGCGGTCGTCTCCGTACCCACAGGCAGCGATAAGGAGCCTCCGCAGTGCTGGATCAAGGCACAGCCCCGCCGGTCGACGACACGACCACCCGCAAGACCTCCGGGCTCGGCGCACTTACCCGGCGCAAGCCAGTGGAACGCCTGGTCATGGAGGGTGGGCAGGGTGAGGGCGGTAGCCTCCGCCGCTCGCTCACCATGTGGCAGCTGACCATGATCAGCATCGGTGCCACGCTCGGCACCGGCATCTTCGTCGTCCTCGGCGACGCCGCCCCCAAGGCCGGCCCCGCAGTCACGATCTCCTTCGTGATCGCGGGCCTGACCGCACTCTTCTCGGCCCTGTCCTACGCGGAGCTGGCCGGATCGGTGCCCGTCTCCGGCTCCTCGTACTCGTATGCGTACGCAACGATGGGTGAACTCGTCGCCTGGGTCTGCGGCTGGTGTCTGGTCCTGGAGTACGGCGTCTCCGTCGCGGCGGTCGCCGTCGGCTGGGGCGAGTACCTCAACGAACTCCTCGACGGCACCCTGGGGATCACCATCCCCGAACAGGTCTCGTCCCCGATGGGCGAGGGCGGCTTCATCAACCTGCCCGCGCTGGTCGTCGTCCTGCTCGCCATGGTCTTCCTGATGCGTGGCGCCAAGGAGAGCGCCCGGATCAACTCGATCATGGTCGCGGTGAAGATCGTCACCCTGCTGCTCTTCATAGGCATCGGGTTCCTGGGCATCAAGGGTGGCAACTACACGCCCCTCGCCCCGCTCGGCATCACGGGCATCAGCGCCGGCGCCGCTACCCTCTTCTTCTCGTACATCGGCTTCGATGCCGCCTCCACCGCCGGTGAAGAGGCCAAGAACCCCAAGCGCGACCTGCCCCGCGCGATCATGCTCTCGCTGCTGATCGTCACCGTGCTCTACGTCCTCGTCGCCTTCGTCGCCGTCGGCGCCATGCCGTGGCAGGACTTCGGGTCCACCGAGGCCGCGCTCGCCAAGATCATGACCGACGTCTCGGGGCACACCTTCTGGGGTGTCGTCCTCGCCGCCGGCGCCGTCGTCGCCATCGCCTCCGTCGTCTTCGCCGTCCTCTACGGCCAGACCCGCATCCTCTTCGCCATGTCGCGCGACGGGCTCGTTCCCAAGGCCTTCGCCAGGGTTCACACCAAGTCCGGCGCCCCGCGCGTCAACGTGGTGATCGTCTCCCTCTTCTGCGGCACTCTCGCGGCCTTCATCCCGCTCGGCAAGCTCGCCGACGCCACCAGCATCGGCACGCTCTTCGCCTTCGGCCTCGTCAACGTCGCCGTCGTCATCCTGCGCTGGACTCGCCCGGACCTGCCGCGCACCTTCAAGGTCGCCCTCTTCCCGATCACGCCGATCCTCGGCCTGATCGCCTGCGGCTACATGATGTTCAGTCTGGACACCGCCACGTGGATCGTCTTCGGTGGCTGGATGGTGGTGGGCCTCGTGTTCTACTTCCTGTACGGCATGCGCCGCTCCCGACTGGCTTCCGAACAGAAGTGATCCACCCGTAGTGCGACTCAACGACCTCGACGAACGCATCGTCCACGCTCTCGCGGAAGACGCCCGCCGCAGCTACGCCGACATCGGCATGCTCGTCGGACTCTCCGCGCCCGCCGTGAAGCGGCGCGTGGACCGGCTCAGGGCCGAGGGTGCCATCACCGGCTTCACCGTACGGGTGGACCCGGCGGCGCTCGGCTGGGAGACCGAGGGCTTCGTCGAGATCTACTGCCGCCACAACACCTCGCCGAACGACATCCGGCGAGGCCTGGAGCGGTACCCCGAAGTGGTGTCCGCGTCGACCGTCACCGGCGACGCGGACGCCGTCGTCCAGGTCTTCGCCTCGGACATGCGGCACTTCGAGCGGGTCCTGGAGCGGATCGCGGGCGAACCGTTCGTGGAGCGCACCAAGTCCGTCCTGGTGCTCTCGCCGCTGCTGCGGCGCTTCTCCTCGGGCTCGCCCGCGTAACCCTGCGGGGCGTCGGCGATCGGGGCGGTGCGGGCCGTGGTTCCCGCACCGCCCCTTCGCCCGTCCACCCCCGTGGGGCGGTCCATGGGTGGCCGCTCTACTCGGTCGGGTAGACGAACTCCCAGGGCGTGACCCGGAAGTCGCCCGTCCCCTCCTGGACCTTCTCGAACGGCGCTCCGCTGACGCACGGCGGGACCTTGTCCTTCTGCGGGTCGGCCGTCATCCACGTGTAGCCGAGCCGGTCACCGCCGGCGTCGTCGTGCACCGTGACCCCGACGCGCGCCTTCCGGAACTCCTTCACATCCGTCTCGACGACGACGCCGGACACGACAGCCACCTTGCCGCCCGTGGCGAGGCAGTCGACCTTCACCTTCGCGTACCCACCCCAGTCACCCTTGTAGTGGCTGAAGCGGAACGTGCCGGTGGCCTTCATCGGGTCCTGCCGGTCCTGCTCGGCCAGGTGGGCGTCGAAGGAGAACGTGATGTCGTCCCCGGCCGGCCGGTACAGCTTCGCCGTGCCGGTCAGCGCGGCGGCCTCCCGCTGCACGGTCCGCGCGGCGGACATGCCGTCCGCGCCCTCCCCCGAGGCGACGGCGGAACCGGTGGCTCCCGCGATGATCAGGAAGGCGGCGGCGACGGCGATGATCTTCGTACGGCGCTTCATGGTCGTTTCGGTCCTTTCGGCAGGTCAACCGGACGACCACCACTCTTCCGCGACCACCGCCGCACGGCGTCGCACCCGAGGACGGTCCCGTCTCCGCCGTGCGGCGGGGAAGCCCTGCGACCCCCGGGGGAGGCGTGCGCAACGAATCGCCGCCCCACCCGTCGATCGCGCAACGGTTCGACGGTCGGTCCGCAACGCTGCCGCCTTGTCCCGGCGGAGTCCGGAACCGTACCGTTTTTGACGTCTCCCTCCCCCTTCAGACACTCCGAGGACCGCCGATGCCCGCGCTGCGCACCGCCCTGCTCCAGAGCTCCGGACAGCCCGGTGACGTGGCCGCCAACCTCGCCGTCCTCGACGAGGCCGCAGGTCGCGCCGCGGCCACCGGAGCCGGCCTCCTCATCGCCCCCGAGCTCTTCCTCACCGGGTACGCGATCGGCGACGACGTCCCGAGGCTCGCCGAGCCCGCCGACGGCCCCTCGGCGCGGGCCGTCGCCGCACTCGCCGTCCGCCACGGTCTCGCGATCGTCTACGGCTACCCGGAGCGGGACACCGAGCGGCACGGCGTGCTCTACAACTCCGCCCGGCTCGTCGGCGCCGACGGCACCCTCCTGGCGAACTACCGCAAGACCCACCTCTTCGGCTGCTTCGAGCAGAAGTGGTTCACCCCCGGCGACCGGACCGTCGTCCAGGCCGAGGTCGACGGCGTCCGCGTCGGCATGCTGATCTGCTACGACGTCGAGTTCCCGGAGAACGTCCGGTCCCACGCGCTCGCCGGCACCGACTTCCTCGTCGTCCCGACCGCGCAGATGCACCCCTTCCAGTTCGTCGCCGAGTCGGTGATCCCCGTCCGCGCCTTCGAGAGCCAGATGTACGTGGCGTACGTGAACCGGACCGGGCCCGAGGGCGAGTTCGAGTTCGTCGGCCTCTCCACCCTCGCGGGCCCCGACGGCACCGCCCGCGCCCGCGCCGGACGCGGCGAGGACCTCGTCTTCGGCGAGGTCGACCCCGACTTCCTCGCGGCCTCCCGGAAGAACAACACCTACCTCGCCGACCGCCGCCCCGGGCTCTACGGCTCCCTCGTCTGAGCCGTCGCCCACCGGGCCGCCGTGCACAGGCACGGGCCCTCCCCAGCCTTCCTGACCTGCCTTTTCTTTTCCGTGCAAGGAGTCCGTACCCCATGACGTCCACGGTGCCCACGACCGCCGTCCCCCACAGCGACGGCCAGCCGCCGATCACCATGTTCGGTCCGGACTTCCCGTACGCCTACGACGACTTCCTGGCCCACCCGGCCGGGCTCGGCCAGATACCGGCCACCGAGCACGGCACCGAGGTCGCCGTCATCGGCGGCGGTCTCTCCGGCATCATCGCCGCGTACGAACTCATGAAGATGGGCCTCAAGCCCGTCGTCTACGAGGCCGACCAGATCGGCGGCCGGCTGCGGACCGTGGGCTTCGAGGGCACCGCCACCGAGGGCCTCACCGCCGAGATGGGCGCCATGCGCTTCCCGCCCTCCTCGACCGCCCTCCAGCACTACATCGACCTGGTCGGCCTGGAGACCAGGCCGTTCCCGAACCCGCTGGCCGAGACGACCCCCTCGACCGTCGTCGACCTCAAGGGCGAGTCGCACTACGCCACCACCGTCGACGACCTCCCGCAGGTCTACCGCGACGTGATGAACGCGTGGAACGCCTGCCTCGACGAGGGCGCCGACTTCTCCGACATGAACCAGGCCATGCGCGAGCGGGACGTCCCGCGCATCCGCGAGATCTGGTCGAAGCTCGTCGAGAAGCTCGACAACCAGACCTTCTACGGCTTCCTCTGCGAGTCGGAGTCCTTCAAGTCCTTCCGGCACCGCGAGATCTTCGGCCAGGTCGGCTTCGGCACCGGCGGCTGGGACACCGATTTCCCCAACTCCATCCTGGAGATCCTCCGCGTCGTCTACACCGAGGCCGACGACCACCACCGGGGCATCGTGGGCGGCTCGCAGCAGCTGCCGCTGCGCCTGTGGGAGCGCGAGCCCGGGAAGATCGTCCACTGGGCGCAGGGCACCTCGCTCAGCTCCCTGCACGGGGGCGCCCCGAAGCCGGCCGTGACCCGGCTGAACCGGACCGCCGGCAACCGGATCACCGTGACCGACGCCTCCGGGGACATCCGCACCTACCAGGCGGCGATCTTCACCGCACAGTCCTGGATGCTGCTCTCCAAGATCGCCTGTGACGACTCGCTCTTCCCGATCGACCACTGGACGGCGATCGAGCGCACCCACTACATGGAGTCGTCCAAGCTCTTCGTGCCCGTCGACCGGCCGTTCTGGCTGGACAAGGACGAGGAGACCGGCCGGGACGCCATGTCGATGACGCTGACCGACCGGATGACCCGCGGCACGTACCTCCTTGACGACGGACCGGACAAGCCGGCCACGATCTGCCTCTCGTACACCTGGTGCGACGACAGCCTGAAGTGGCTGCCGCTCTCCGCGAACGAGCGGATGGAGGTCATGCTGAAGTCGCTCGGCGAGATCTACCCGAAGGTCGACATCCGGAAGCACATCATCGGCAACCCGGTGACGGTCTCCTGGGAGAACGAGCCCTACTTCATGGGCGCCTTCAAGGCGAACCTGCCGGGCCACTACCGCTACCAGCGGCGCCTGTTCACCCATTTCATGCAGGACAGCCTCCCCGAGGACAAGCGGGGCATCTTCCTCGCGGGCGACGACATCTCCTGGACGGCCGGCTGGGCCGAGGGCGCGGTGCAGACGGCGCTCAACGCGGTCTGGGGCGTGATGCACCACTTCGGCGGCGCCACCGACGGCACCAACCCGGGTCCTGGCGACGTGTACGACGAGATCGCCCCGGTCGAGCTGCCGGAGGACTGAGTTCCTAGGGGCGTCCGAGCGGGGTGAGCAGCATCCGCCCCACCAGGCCCACCGAGCGGTCGAGGCGCTCCGTGAACTCCCCGGCGAGCTCGGGGAGTTCACGGAGCTGCCAGAGCGAGCGCGCCGCGAGCCAGGCCCCGTCCCTGGCCCGGTCGAGGCTCCAGCAGCCGAGCAGATGGGTGAGCGGGTCCGCGATCTCCAGGAGGTCCGGGCCCGGCATCAGCTCCTCCCGGATGCGCTCCTCCAGGAGGACGAGGATGTCGCCGACCCGGTCGAACTCGTCCTCCAGGTCGGGCGGCGCGCACTCCAGGATCCGGCAGGCGTCGACGACGGCGAGCGCCAGGTCGTGGCCGACGTGGGCGTTGATCCCGGCGAGCGCGAACTGCAGCGGCCGTACGCCGGGGTGGCGCCGGTAGTGGAAGAGGGGCCGCCAGCAGGCGGGGGCGGGGCCACCGGTGGCGACGGCGTCGACCGCCGCGAGGTACCGCTCGGCGAACCGTACGTCGAGGATGGCGGCGGCCCTCCGGTCGGCGAAGCCGCCCGCCTCGATGGCGTGGCCGATCTCCTCCGTGACGGTCAGATAGACCCGGTTGAAGACGGCGACCCCGTCGGCCGGATGCCAGGCCGAGCGGAGCGACCGCATCCGGTCCACCACGGGGTCGACCGCCACGAAGGGCCCGAGCAGATGCTCGGCCCGCTCGATCTCCTCGGCCCGCTCGATCTCCTCGGTCTGTCCGACCTTCTCGATCTGCTCGATCTGTTCGATCTGCTGGGTCTGCGCCATGGGGGCAGGCTCCCAGCCACCGGGCCCGGGCGGGAGCACCCCGGGCCCGGCTTCCCCAGAACGGGCGAATCACTCAGTTCTTCGACAGCGGTTCCTCGCCGGACGTGCTCTCGTACGAGCTGGTCCCGGAGTCGAGCAGGGGCTCCTGCTCCTTGAGGTGGGCCGGGGCGAAGGCGCGCAGCACGTGGTAGCCGGTGATGACGACGATCGTGCCGAGCGCGATGCCGCCCAGCTCGAAGGTGTCGGTGAAGGTCAGCTTCACCCCGCCGACGCCGATGATGATGCCGGCGGCGGCCGGGACCAGGTTGAGCGGGTTGCGCAGGTCCACCCCGGCGTTGATCCAGATCTGGGCGCCGAGCAGGCCGATCATGCCGTACAGGATCACGGTGATGCCGCCGAGGACACCGCCGGGGATGGCGGCGACGACCGCGCCGAACTTCGGGCAGAGCCCGAAGAGCAGGGCGAAGCCGGCGGCGGCCCAGTAGGCGGCGGTCGAGTAGACCCGGGTGGCGGCCATGACGCCGATGTTCTCGGAGTACGTGGTGTTCGGCGGGCCGCCCACGGCCGTCGACAGCATCGAGGCGGCGCCGTCGGCGGCGATCGCGGTGCCGAGCTGGTCGTCGAGCGGCTTGCCGGTCATCTCGCCGACGGCCTTGACGTGTCCGGCGTTCTCGGCGAGCAGGGCGATGACGACGGGCAGCGCGACCAGGATCGCCGACCACTCGAAGCTCGGTCCGTGGAACGAGGGCAGGCCGATCCAGTCGGCCGTGGAGACTCCGGAGAGGTCGAGCCGCCAGTGGTCGGTGACCTGGCCGCTCGGGGACATCGAGTGGATCTTCCCGAAGACCAGGTCGAAGACCCAGGAGATGCCGTAGCCGAAGATCAGGCCGAGGAAGATCGCGATCCGGGACCAGAAGCCCCGCAGGCAGACCACGGCGAGACCGGTGAACAGCATCACGAGGAGGGCCGTCCACTGGTCCTGCGGCCAGTACGTCGACGCGGTGACCGGGGCCAGGTTGAAGCCGATCAGCATGACGACGGCGCCGGTCACGATCGGGGGCATCGCCGCGTGGATGATCCGCGCCCCGAACTTCCGGACGGCGAGACCGGCGAGGAAGAGCGCCGCGCCCACGACGAGGACCGCGCCGGTCACGGTGGCGCTGGTGCCGCCGGAGGCCCGGATGGCGGCGGCGACACCGACGAAGGAGAGCGAGCAGCCCAGGTAGGAGGGGACGGTGCCGCGGGTCGCGAGGAGGAAGATCGCGGTCGCGACACCGGACATCATGATCGCCAGGTTCGGGTCCAGGCCCATGAGGACCGGGGCCACGAACGACGCCCCGAACATGGCCACCACGTGCTGGGCGCCGAGGCCGACCGTACGGGGCCAGGAGAGCCGCTCGTCCGGACGGACGACGGCCCCGGGAGCGGGTGTTCGCCCGTCGCCGTGCAGGGTCCAGCGCACGCCGAGGTTCATGAGGTCGCTCCCGTTCTGCGGTTCGGGCCGCCGTGTCGCGACCGCTGAAGATCAGCCACATGGTATGCGCCACCGCAGGTGGGAGCCGTGCGCCGGAGGCCGGGGCCGATCGACGGGAGGACGCGGGCCGCCGAGCGGAGCCTCTGTGCCGGAGCCCGCGGCCCGACCGGCGGGAGGACGTCAGGACGCGTCCGGCGGATCGTGGCCCGGTCGGCCAGGGGCGTCAGCCGCCGACCGGACCGGAGGCCTTCGCCTGGGCGCCGTCCGCCGCCGGTGTCGACGCCGTCTTCCGGCCCGCCGTCCTCAGTACCCCCGCGCCGGCCACCAGACCCAGCGCGAGCAGGGTGACCAGGCCGAAGGAGACGACCAGGGAGGTCGCGTCGGCGATGCCGCCGATCGCCGAGGGGGCGATCAGACCGGAGGTGTACGTGATGGTGGCGACGCCCGCGATGGCCTGGCTGGGATTCGGGCCGCTGCGCCCGGCCGCCGCGAAGGCGAGCGGGACGACGACGGCGATCCCGAGCCCGATGAGACCGAATCCGGCCATCGCCACGGCGGCGTGCGGGGCGAACACGACCATGAGCCCGCCCACGGTCGCGGTGACGCCCCCGACGCGTACGGTACGGACCGCCCCGAAGCGGTCCACGACCCGGTCGCCGGCAAGCCGTGCCACGGCCATCGTCAGCGCGAAGGCGGTGGTGGAGGCGGCCGCGAGCCCGGCCGAGCTGCCCAGCTCGTCCCGGAGGTAGACGGCGGACCAGTCGAGGCTCGCGCCCTCCGCGAAGACCGCGCAGAAGCCGATGGCGCCGATGACCAGGGCGGACCTGGGCGGCAGCGCGAACCGCGGCGGGGCCTCCTCGTCCGGGGTGCTGCGCACGTCGAGCACGCCCTGGCAGAAGAACAGGCCGAGCGCGGTGAGGAGCAGGGCCGCGGTGAGGTGGTGGAGCCGGGCGTCGCCGCCGAGGTGGGCGGCGACCGTGCCGGCGGCGGAGCCGATGAGGGCGCCGACGCTCCACATGCCGTGCAGGCTCGACATGATCGACTTGCCGAGCCGGTTCTCGGTCTCGACGCCGAGCGCGTTCATCGCGACGTCGGACATGCCCGCGGTGGCGCCGTACACGAAGAGCGCGCCGCACAGCCCCCAGATGTTCGGTGCCAGCGCCGGCAGCGTCAGGGAGAGCGTCCACAGGGCGAGCAGGCCGCGCAGCGCCGTGCGGGCGCCGAAGCGGTGGCCGATGGCCCCGGCGAGCGGCATCGCGAGCGAGGCGCCGAGCGCGGGGAAGGCGAGCGCGAGTCCGAGCTGGCCCGCGCTGACGCCCGCGTGCTCCTGGATCCAGGGGATCCGGGTCGCGAAGCTGCCGGTGACGGCGCCGTGGACGCAGAACACGGCGGCGACGGCGAAGCGCGCCCGCCGCAGGCGATCGGTGCTGGTGACGGTCTCCGCCGCCATGGGCCCCTCCCGGTGGTCGTGGTGTGCGCGTAAACTATCAGGAACCCTGCCTGATAAATAGACCGCGGCGGGGAGTGCCGCTCCCCACGAGTCTGAGAGGATCGCCGCATGGCCGCATCCCCGAGCACCGCACGAGCCATCAACGACCGGTTCGCCCTGCGACTGCTCCAGGACGAGGGCCCGTTGACGGCCACTCAGCTCAAGGCCCTCACCGGCCTCTCCCGGCCCACCGTCGCCGACCTCGTCGAACGGCTCCAGGGCTCCGGGCTCGTCCACGTCGTGGGGGAGTCGGGAGCCGAGCGCCGCGGCCCCAACGCCAAGCTGTACGGGATCGTCGCCGACCGCGCGCACCTCGCCGCCCTCGACGTCCGCACCCGCTCGGTCTCCGTCACCGTCTCCGACCTGCTCGGCACCACCCTCGCCGAGGCGTCCGTACCCGTCGGCGACGACAGTGGCACCGGGCCGGCCGTCGAGAAGGCGGTCACGCTCCTGGAGCGGACCGTGAAGGAGGCGGGCGCCGACCGGCTGCACACCGTCGCCGTCGGCGCTCCCGGGCTCATCGACCCGGCCACCGGCGAACTGCGCGACTCCACGGGGCTCCCCGCCTGGCACCGCCGGCTCGTCGCCGTCCTCCAGGAACGGTTGCCGGCCCATGTGCTCGTCGAGAACGAGACCAACCTCGCCGCCGTCGCCGAACTGCGCGAGGGCGCCGCCCGCGACCGCGAGGACTTCGTCCTGCTCTGGCTCGGTCAGGGCGTCGGCGCCGCCGTCGTCCTCGACGGGCGGCTGCGCCGCGGTGCCTCCGGCGGCGCCGGCGAGATCGGCTTCCTGCCCGTGCCCGGCACCTCGGGACTGCCCTCGGCCACCGGCTGCGACGGCGGCTTCCACGAGCTGGCCTGCGCGGCCGCCGTCGAGACCCTCGCCGTCGCCCACGGGCTCGACCCGGCCGACGCGCTCGCCTCGGGCCACGGGCCCTTCCTCGACGCCCTCGCCCGTCGCCTCGCCGTCGGAGCGGCCGCGGTCGTCTCCGTCCTCGACCCCGGCTGTGTGGTTCTCGGCGGGGAGACCGGCCACCAGGGCGGCGCCGGACTCGCCGCGCGCGTCGAGTCCGAACTCGTGACGCTCTCACCCCTCCGTACGGAGGTCCGGCCCACCGCCCTGGGCGACACGGCCGTCCTCCGCGGCGCCCTGCTGCGCGCCCGCGACGCGGCGCAGGACGAGCTGTTCCCGTAGCCCGTGGCCCGTGGCCCGTGGCCCGTAGCCCGTAGCCCGGGAACGGGTGCGCGCCGCGCCCCGGACAGGGGGGCGCGGCGCGAAGAGAGCCCGGCGGCGGCAAGGGCCGTGAGTGTCCGCCGCCGGGAGCTTTCAGGGGAAGGCGTCGGAGAGGGCAGGTCAGGTTCTCAGCAGGCGCCGAGGTCCTTCCAGACGCCCCACTCGCCGGTCGTGCCCGGCGTCTCGTTCTGGGTCCACCACTGGGCCTTGTACTTGCGGCCGTTGTGGGAGACCTCGTTGCCCGCGTTGTAGACCGTGCCGGCCACGTACGCCGGGACCGAGCCGCAGCCCGTGGCCGGCGGCGTCGTCGGGGGAGTCGTCGGCGGAGTGGTGGGCGGCGTCGTGGGCGGGGTGGTCGGCGGGGTCGTGGAGCCCGGCTCCACCACCGTCGTGCCGCGCGCCAGGTCACCGGCGAGGGCGTACGTCGTGCCGTTGATGTTCACCGTCCAGTTGGAGGGGGTGGACACCGGCAGGTAGTAGTTGAAGGCCAGGTCGACCGTGGCGCCCGGGGCCAGCGACTGCCAGGCCGGGAGCTTCAGGGAGACGCGGTGGAAGTCGCCCTTCAGACCGCCCACGTTGGAGCCCGTGTGGTCGCTGCTGACGACCTTCGTGCCGAAGCCGGACTGGTCGGAGGCGTTGGCCGGCGCCGAGGTGCCGTAGTCGAACTGGAACTCGGTGCCGCCGGGGAGGGTGGTCGCCGTGTTGTTGGTGATCTTGATCTTCGGGGTGATCGGGTAGTTCGAGTCGCCCAGCTTGAACTCGGTGAACTGGGCGTCGATCTTCACGGCCTGGGCCGGCAGCGCCTTGTTCGACTTCTTCGCGCCGTACGGGGCGGCCGCCTTGAACTTGTCGTACATCAGCGAGGTGAGCGTGGAGCCCATCTCGTACTGGCCCTTGGCGGCGTTCCAGGCGTAGTCGCCCGCCATCTCCCAGACCATGGTGCCGCCGATGCCCTTGGCGACCACGTAGTCGGCCTTCGCGGCCACCGACTGCTCGTCCTCGGTGGAGAGGAAGACCCTCTTCTGCGCGTTCCACAGCCACGGCGCGACCAGGGTCGAGTCGTACTTGCGGGCGTAGGTGCCGGTCAGCGTGGTGTTCGCGGGGAAGCCGTACTGCGTGACGTAGTCGCCGACGATCCCCTTCTCCAGGTTCTTGGCGTGCCACATCGGGTTCGAGCCGGCGGGCGACTCGACGCCGTTGGTGTCCTTGTCGTGCCACAGGTTGTCGATGCCGACGGCGCCGTCACCGCACTTGGTCAGACCGGCTCCGGCCGGGCAGGTGGCCGCGGAGGCCTTGCCCCACAGGCCGTCGGTGCCGCCCTGCACGTTCTTGTGGCCGCGGGTGTAGTAGGGCAGGCCGATGTTGATGCGACCGGCCGGCATCGAGCCGCGGAAGTAGTGGTAGGCCCAGTCGGTGTTGAGGTAGCCGATGCCGCCGTACTGCGCCGAGCCGTAGACGTTGGCCGCGGCGAGCTCGCCGTCCTTGCCGTCGTCGAAGAGCGAGGCGTTGGGCCCGACGTACTCGTTCCAGGCGCCGTGCAGGTCGTAGGACATGATGTTGACGTAGTCCAGATACTTCTGCATCTGGAAGGTCTCCATGCCGCGCAGCAGGTAGCCGGAGGAGGGGGCGGCGACGGTCAGCAGGTAGTGCTTGCCGTCGGCGGCGCCGGCCGCGTCCAGCTTCTCGCGGAGGGACTTCATGAGGGCCGCGTAACCCTGCACGAGCCCGGCGCGGCGCGCGTTGGCGAACTGCCAGTCGAGCGGGTTGCCGGCGTCCTTCATGGTCGTCGGGTACTCGTAGTCGATGTCGACGCCGTTGAACCCGTACTTGCGGATGAACTCGACGGACGACGTCGCGAAGGTGTCGATCCCGGCCTGGTTGACCGAACCGTCGGCGTTGGTGGCCATCGAGTAGAAGCCGCCGGAGTTCACGCGGTCGCCGTTGTCCGCGAAGTAGCCGCCCGTCTCCGCCCAGCCGCCGACCGAGATCAGCGTCTTCACGTTCGGGTGCTGCTTCTTGAACTTGTTGAGCAGGTTGAAGTGGCCCTTGTAGGCGTACGCGGGGTCCATCTCGGCTCCGGCGACACCGGGCCAGGTCATCCCGGTGGCCGCGTTGTTCGGACCGTCCGCGCCGACGGAGAGCTTGTTGTCCCCGCCGACGTGGCCGAAGGCGTAGTTGATGTGGGTGATCTTCTCCCACGGGATGTCCTTGGCCAGGTACGCGGGCTGGCCGTTCTTGCCGGTGCGCCAGCCGGTGAAGTAGCCGATGACCCGGCGCTGGTGGTCCGCGCCCATCTTCTCGCGGCCCTCGGTGTCGTAGACCGAGCAGTACGGGACGTCGACGCCGGGGGTCTTGTGGAGCCCGTCGGGACGACAGGACTCGTTGTCGGCCGCGTACGAGACGCCGCCGACCAGCGAGCTGAGCAGCAGCCCGGTGACGGCCGCGCCGGAAGCGAGCAGCGAGGCTCTCTTCGTGGTGGGGGACAACACGATCGGTTCCTCCTGGGGAGGCTGGGAAAACACAACGAACAAGGCGGTGGGTCGTGTTGGGCCCGTGGAGTGCGCACGCCGTCGGACCGTTACCTCGGAGGTGACACGGAGATTAAGAGGACTAGACCAGTGCGTCAATAGGTCTGGACCAAAGTCGTCGTCAGCGGAATCGTGTGAGCCAGCCCACAGGGTCTCGGCCGCATGGCCTCACGGCGTCCGTGGCACACTGGCCCTGTATCAGCAGCAGCGCACTCCGGGGTCGGTGTAATTCCGAACCGGCGGTATAGTCCGCGACCCGTCCGCAGCCAGCGGCCGGTTGACCAGGTGAGATTCCTGGACCGACGGTGAAAGTCCGGATGGGAGGCAGTGCGCGGCGGGCGACCCCTGTCAGGGGTGTGCCGGCCGTACGTCCGCTGGTCGCCGTTCCCGGCGAACCACGCGACGCCGGCCTCGGCGCACCCTGCGCGAGGCGTCGTTTCCGCTCTCTGTCGTCATCGACAGGCCCCGGAGTCCGTGCCCGAAGAGGCAGGAGGACCCGGTGGCCCAGCAGGCCGACACCACCGCCATGCGACGCGCCGTCGAGCTCGCCGCCCGCGGTCTCGGCGCCACGAGCCCCAACCCCGTCGTCGGCTGTGTCGTCACCGACGCCTCCGGCCACCGGGTCGGCGAGGGCTGGCACCGGCGCGCCGGAGGCCCGCACGCCGAGGTCCACGCCCTGCGCGAGGCCGGCGCACTCGCCCGCGGCGGCACCGCCTACGTCACCCTCGAACCCTGCAACCACACCGGCCGCACCGGCCCCTGCGCCCAGGCCCTGATCGAGGCCGGGATCAGCCGGGTCGTGTACGCGGTCGGCGACCCGAACCCGCAGGCCACGGGCGGTGCCGACACCCTGCGCGGCGCCGGGGTCGAGGTCGCGTCCGGAGTCCTGGCCGCCGAGGCCGAAGCGGTCAACATCGCCTGGCTCACCTCCGTACGCCACGGCCGCCCCTTCGTCCGGTGGAAGTACGCCGCCACCCTCGACGGCCGGATCGCCGCCGCCGACGGCAGCTCCCGCTGGATCACCTCCGCCGAGTCGCGCGCCGACGTCCACCGGCTGCGCGCCGAGTCCGACGCCGTCGTCGTCGGCTCCGGCACCGCCCGCGCCGACGACCCCCATCTGGCCGTACGCGGCATCGAGGGGGCCGTCCAGCCGCTGCGGGTCGTCGTCGACACCGAGGCGACCGCCGTGAAGCCGGGCGCCCGGATCCTCGACGACGCGGCCCCCACCCTCATCGCCGTCGCCGAGGACGCCGAGACCACGCTCACGGACGTCGTACGCCTCCCGAGGGCCGAGCACGGCCTCTCCGTCCCCGCCCTCCTGGACGCCCTCCACGCGCGCGGTGTCCGCTCCGTCCTCCTCGAAGGCGGCCCCACCCTCGCGGGCGCCTTCCTCGCCGCGGGCGCCGTCGACCAGGTCGTCGGCTACCTCGCCCCCGTCCTCCTCGGCGCGGGCCCGAACGCCCTCGCCGACGCGGGAATCGCCACCATCACCGACGCGTTGCGGCTCGACATCACCGAGACCGCGCGCATCGGAACCGACCTCCGCATCACCGCCATCCCCAAGGGAGCCTGACCGTGTTCACCGGAATCGTCGAAGAACTGGGCGAGGTCGTCGCCGTCGAGCAGCTGGAGGACGCCTCCCGCTTCCGACTGCGCGGCCCCCTGGTCACGGAAGGCGCCCAGCACGGCGACTCCATCGCCGTCAACGGTGTCTGTCTCACGGTCGTCGAGTTCGGCGACGGCGAGTTCACCGCCGACGTCATGGCCGAGACCCTGAAGCGGTCCAGCCTCGGCGCCCTCGCCATCGGCTCCCGCGTCAACCTGGAGCGGCCCATGGCCGTCGGCGGCCGCCTCGGCGGTCACATCGTCCAGGGCCACGTGGACGGCACCGGCACGATCCTGGAGCGGACCCCGTCCGAGCACTGGGAACTCGTCAAGGTCGGCCTGCCCGCCCACCTCTCCCGGTACGTCGTCGAGAAGGGCTCGATCACGGTCGACGGCGTCAGCCTCACCGTCGTCGAGGTCACCGACGACTGGTTCACCATCAGCCTCATCCCCACCACCCTCGACCTGACCACGCTCGGCATCAAGAAGAGCGGCGACCCGGTCAACCTCGAAGTGGACGTCATCGCCAAGTACGTCGAGCGGCTGCTCGGCGCCGACGCCAAGGAGAACGAGAAGTGAACTGGCTCAACTCCGAGGCGTTCACCGTCCTCGACCAGCACATCATGTGGTCCGACATGATCGGCAACACGATCGGACTCATAGCCCTCGCGCTCGGCTGGCGCCGCTCCATCCTCACCTGGCCCGCCCAGCTGCTCTCCGGCCTGATCCTCGTCGGCGCCTACGCCTCCGCGAACCTCGCGGGCGGCGTCGGCAAGCAGCTCCTCGTCATCGGCGTCGCCGCCTGGGGCTGGTGGCAGTGGAACCGGGGCAGGCAGCAGGCCCAGGACGGCTCCATCGCCGTCCGCTTCGCCACCTGGAAGGAACGCGGCCTGCTCCTCACCGGAGCGGTTCTCGGCACCCTCGCCGTCGGCGGTCTCTTCACCCTCTACCCGTCGCTCTCCTGGAGCCCGTGGGCCGACGCGTACATCTTCGTCGGCACCCTCGTCGCGATGGTCGCCCAGGCCCGCGGCCTGGTCGAGTTCTGGTTCGCCTGGCTCCTCGTCGACCTCGTCGGCGTCCCCCTCGCCTTCCACAGCGGCCTCGCCTTCTCCGGACTGGTGTACGTCATCTACTTCGCCCTCGTCATCTGGGGCATGCGCGACTGGTGGCTCCGGACGCGTACCACCTCCGCTCTGGAAGGAGCAACGGCATGAGCGCGCATCCGCTGTGGGACGCCACCGACCTCGCCCTCGACCCCGTCGAGCAGGCCATCCGCGACATCGCGGCCGGCCGGCCCGTCGTCGTCGTCGACGACGAGGACCGCGAGAACGAGGGCGACCTCGTCATCGCCGCGGAGAAGGCCACGCCCGAGATCGTCGCCTTCATGATGAGCGAGTGCCGCGGCCTGATCTGCGCGCCCATGGAGGACGACGAACTGGAGCGCCTCCAGCTGCCGCAGATGGTCGAGCACAACACCGAGTCGATGCGGACGGCCTTCACCGTCTCCGTCGACGCGGGCCCCGCGCACGGCGTCACCACCGGCATCTCCGCCGCCGACCGCGCCACCACCCTGAGGATGCTGGCGAGCGGCTCCCACGAGCCCTCCGACTTCGTCCGCCCCGGCCACGTCTTCCCGCTGCGGGCCAAGTCCGGTGGCGTCCTCGTCCGCAACGGCCACACCGAGGCCGCCGTCGACCTCGCCCGTCTCGCCGGCCTCCGCCCGGCCGGCGCGATCGTCGAGATCGCCGGCGAGGACGGCGTCATGCTGCGCCTGCCCGAGCTCGTCCCCTTCGCCCGCAAGCACGGCCTGACGATCATCTCCATCGAGGACCTGATCGCCTACCGGCGCTCCGCCGAACCGACCGTCCGCCGCGAGGCCGAGGTCCGGCTCCCCACCGCGCACGGCGACTTCACCGCGTACGGCTACCGCTCCATCGTGGACGGGGTCGAACACGTCGCCCTCGTGCACGGCGAGATCGGCGACGGGGAGGACGTCCTGGTCCGCGTCCACTCCGAGTGCCTGACCGGCGACATCTTCCACTCCCTGCGCTGCGACTGCGGCCCCCAGCTCCAGGCCTCCATGGACCGGATCCAGGAGGCCGGCCGCGGTGTCGTCGTCTACCTCAGGGGCCACGAGGGCCGCGGCATCGGCCTGCTGTCCAAGCTGCGCGCGTACGAGCTCCAGGAACGCGGCCGCGACACCCTCGACGCCAACCTGGAACTCGGCCTGCCCGCCGACGCCCGCGACTACGCGGCCGGCGCGCAGATCCTCGGCGACCTGGGCGTCCGCAGCCTGCGCCTGATGACCAACAACCCCGACAAGATCGACGCCCTCACCCGGTACGGCCTGAACGTCGAGGGCCGCGAGCCGATGCCGGTCACGGCCGGCGAGCACAACCTCCGGTACCTGACCACCAAGCGGGACCGGATGGGCCACGACCTGCCCTGGCTGGACGGCTCCCCTGCCTCCACCTGCGGCAACCAGTAGACCTTTCACTTCGCATCACTTCGCATCACTTCGCATCACTTCGTACGGTTCAATACGGTTCAAGGAGAGACATGAGCGGCAAGGGCGCACCCGTCCTCAGCGTGAAGAACTGCGGCGACCTGCGGGTCGCGGTCGTCGCGGCGCAGTGGCACGAGAAGATCATGGACGGTCTCGTCGACGGCGCCCTGCGCGCCCTGAGCGAACTCGGCATCGAGGAGCCGACCCTGCTGCGCGTCCCCGGCAGCTTCGAGCTCCCGGTCGTGGCGAAGGTCCTCGCAGGGCGCGGCTACGATGCCATCGTGGCGCTCGGCGTCGTCATCCGCGGCGGAACGCCGCACTTCGAGTACGTGTGCCAGGGCGTCACCCACGGCCTCACCCAGGTCTCGATCGACACCGGCGTACCCGTCGGCTTCGGCGTCCTCACCGTCGACACCGAGGAGCAGGCCCTCGACCGGGCCGGCCTCGAGGGCTCCAGCGAGGACAAGGGCCACGAGGCCGTCACCGCCGCCGTCGCCACCGCGACCACGCTGCGGACGGTCAGCGAACCCTGGCGCTGAGTGCGCGACCCTCACCCCGTACCCTTAGGACCATCATGGCGAACAAAACCTTCGAAGAGCTCTTCGCCGAGCTCAAGCTCAAGGCCGAGACCGGCGACCCGGCCACCTCCCGCACCGCGGAGCTGGTGGACAAGGGCGTCCATGCCATCGGCAAGAAGGTCGTCGAAGAGGCCGCCGAGGTCTGGATGGCCGCCGAGTACGAGGGCAAGGAAGCCGCCGCCGAGGAGATCTCGCAGCTGCTGTACCACGTCCAGGTGATGATGGTCGCCCGCGGGATCTCGCTCGACGACGTCTACGCCCACCTCTGAGCAGGATTCCTCCCCGAGCACGACTTCTCAGGTCTTTTCCCCACCACTCCCAGGCAAAGGAAGCTCACCCCATGCTGCGCATCGCCGTTCCCAACAAGGGTTCCCTCTCCGGACCTGCGTCGGCAATGCTCCATGAGGCCGGCTACCGCCAGCGCAAGGAGTCCAAGGAACTCGTGGTCATCGACCCCGACAACGAGGTCGAGTTCTTCTACCTGCGCCCGAAGGACATCGCGATCTACGTCGCCTCCGGGAAGCTGGACATCGGCATCACCGGCCGTGACCTGCTCCTCGACTCCGGCGCCAGCGCCGAGGAGATCCTCGCGCTGAACTTCGGCCGCTCCACCTTCCGGTACGCCACCCGCCCGGGCACCGCGAACGGCCCCGAGGACTTCGGCGGCATGACGATCGCCACCTCCTACGAGGGCATCGTCGCCAAGCACCTCGCCGACCAGGGGATCGACGCCTCCGTCGTGCACCTCGACGGCGCCGTCGAGACCGCGATCCAACTGGGCGTCGCCCAGGTCATCGCGGACGTCGTGGAGACCGGCACCAGCCTGCGCAACGCCGGCCTCGAGGTCATCGGCGAGCCGATCCTCACCTCCGAGGCCGTCGTCGTCCGCCGCCACGGCGCCGAGGACGACCACCCGCAGGTCCAGCAGTTCCTCCGCCGCCTCCAGGGCGTCCTCGTCGCCCGCTCGTACGTGATGATGGACTACGACTGCCGCGCCGAGCACCTGGAGCAGGCCGTCGCCCTCACCCCGGGCCTGGAGTCGCCGACCGTCTCCCCGCTGCACAACGAGGGCTGGGTCGCCGTCCGCGCGATGGTCCCCGCCAAGGAGGCGCAGCGGATCATGGACGACCTGTACGAGATCGGCGCCCGCGCCATCCTCACCACCGCCATCCACGCCTGCCGCCTCTGACGGCACGGACCGTACGCCCCGAGGCTCCGAGGAACACCCGATGTCCCAGCCCACCGTCCCCGCCCTCCCGGTCACCTTCCGCCCCGGGCGCACCCGGGCCGTCCTGCTGACCGTGGGAATCGCGATGTTCGCCGTCATCACCGCCGTCGCGCTGATGCTGGAGCGGCTCGGGCCGGGGGAGCGCGTCAGCTTCGTCTTCGTCGCCGCGCTCTTCCTCGGGGTCCTCGTCCTGCTGAGCCGCCCCAAGGTGGTCGCCGACGACGAGGGCGTCACGGTCGTCAACATCACCAGGACCCGGCGGCTCGCCTGGGCGGAGATCCTCAAGGTGAACCTGCGCCCCGGCGACGCCTGGGTGTTCCTCGACCTGAGCGACGGCACCAGCCTGCCGGCGCTCGGCATCCAGCCCGGTATCGCCAGGGAAGCGGCGATCCGGGACGCCCGCGCGCTGCGGGCCCTGGCCGAGGCCCACGGGTCGGGCGCGGAGCGGACGGCCTGATCCGAGCCGGGGCCGCGCCGGGGGTCCCTCCGGCGTCACCCTTCCGGGACCGACAAGCCCACAGCCGGGGTTTCCTCCGGTGGGACCCGGGTCCGTCCCCCATCCGGGTCCGACCCCCTGCCCCTCGGGGCCTTCGCGTGGCTACTCTGGATGCGGTGGTGCCGAGCGGCACCACCGCCTCGCGTGTGCAGGGCCGCCGACACGGCCCGCGAGGCCTCTCCCTTCGACCCGAGGAGTGACTCCCTCCAGCAATGGACGGATCGTCCGGTAATACCTGCGCCGCCCCCTCCCAGGAGGCGGCGGCATGATCGTCTCCCTTCTGCTGCTCGTCGCGGCCTTCGTCCTCATCCTCGCCAACGGCTTCTTCGTGGCCGCCGAGTTCGGTCTCGTGACCGTCGAGCGGGCCGAGGCCGAGCGGGCCGCGGCCGCCGGCGACCGGCGCGCCCGCACCGTCGTCGCCGCCCTGCGCGAGCTGTCCTTCCAGCTCTCCGGAACCCAACTCGGCATCACGATCACCTCCCTCGTCGTCGGCATGCTCGCCGAGCCCGCGCTCGCCGGACTGCTGCACGGCCCGCTCACCGCGACCGGACTGCCGGCGGGGGCGGTCTCCGGGATCTCGGTGGTGATCGGGATGCTGCTCGCCTCCGCCGTCCAGATGGTGGTCGGCGAGCTCGTGCCGAAGAACTGGGCGGTCTCCCGGCCGCTCCAGGTGGCCCGTTTCGTGGCCACTCCGCAGCGCCGCTTCTCCGCCCTCTTCCGGCCGGTGATCTCCCTGCTCAACCGGGTCGCCAACCGGCTGGTGCGGCTCCTGGGCGTCGAGCCCACCGAGGAGCTGGACTCGGTCCGCACCCCGGGTGAACTGGTCTCCCTCGCCCGGCACTCCGCCCTGGCCGGCGCCCTCGAACAGGACACCGCGGACCTCTTCGTACGGACCCTGTCCCTCGGCGGCCTCACCGCCGAGCGGGTCATGACCCCGCGCGTGAAGGTCAGCGCCCTCCAGTGGGGCGCCACCGCGGCCGACGTCCTCAACCTCACCCGGGCCACCGGCCTCTCGCGCTTCCCGGTCTACCGCGACCGCATCGACGAGATCGTCGGCATGGTCCACCTCAAGGACGCGCTCGCCGTCGCCCCGGAGGCCCGGCTGCGTACCCCCGTGGGCCGGATCGCGGTCCCCCCGCTCCTCGTGCCCGAGACGCTGCCCGTCCAGACCCTCCTGGAGCGGCTGCGCCGCGAACAGCCGATCGCGGTGGTCGTCGACGAGTACGGCGGCACGGCCGGCGTCGTCACCCTGGAGGACATCGTCGAGGAACTCGTCGGCGAGGTCCGCGACGAGCACGACACCGTGAGCGACGGGCGGCCGGAACTGGCCGCCGCCCCCGCCGAGGACGGCCGTCCCGCCTGGGACGCCGACGGCTCCTGCCGGGTCCACATCCTGCGCCGGATAGGCCTCGACGTGCCCGACGGGCCGTACGAGACCGTCGCCGGACTCGTCGCCGACCTCCTCGGCCGCATCCCCGCCCCCGGCGACCGGGCCGAGCTCCCCGGCTGGCTGCTCTCGGTACGCCAGGTCGACCGCTACCGCGCCGAGCGCGTACGCCTCGTCCGCACGGAGCCGGCCACGGACCCGCACCGCACCACGGGCCTGGACCCGGCCGAGATCCCGGTCGTCGCCCAGGACCAGAGCCCGGTCGCCGCGCCCGCGTCCGCCTCGCTGGTCGCGGAGGGCGTCCGATGAGCACCCTCCTGCTCCTCTTCGCCGT
Source organism: Streptomyces sp. NPDC058664 (assembly GCF_042716635.1). Classification (NCBI taxonomy): domain Bacteria; kingdom Bacillati; phylum Actinomycetota; class Actinomycetes; order Kitasatosporales; family Streptomycetaceae; genus Streptomyces; species Streptomyces sp. NPDC058664. The sequence continues at coordinate 23,100 of NZ_JBHXRW010000044.1, forward strand.
CCTCCTGGTCCTGGCCAACGGCTTCTTCGTCGGAGCCGAGTTCGCGCTCGTCTCCGTCCGCCGCAGTCAGATCGAGCCGCTCGGCGGCGCCCGCGCCAAGCAGGTCCTGCACGGTCTGGAGAACCTGCCGCAGATGATGGCGGCCGCCCAGTTCGGCATCACCGTCTGCTCCCTGACGCTCGGCGCCGTCGCCGAGCCGACCGTCGCCCGTCTCCTCGAACCGGTCTTCCACACGGTCGGGGTCCCCGAGGGGCTGATCCATCCGCTCGGTTACGTCATCGCCCTGGCCGCGGTCGTCTTCCTCCACCTCGTCATCGGCGAGATGGTCCCGAAGAACCTGGCGATGGCCGCGCCCGAACGGACCGCGCTCTGGCTCGCCCCGGGCCTGGTCGGCTTCGCCCGGCTCTGCCGTCCGGTCACGGCCGCGCTCGGCGCCTGCGCCCGGCTCGTCCTGCGGGCGTTCAAGGTCGAGCCGAAGGACGAGGTGGAGGCGGTCTTCACCCGCGCCCAGCTGGGCCGGCTCGTCGAGGACGCGGGACAGGCCGGACTGCTGGACCCGGCCGAGCAGGAGCGCCTGGAGGACGCGCTCGAACTGGGCACCCGCCCGGTGACGGACGTCCTCATCGCCCCGGCCTCCCTGGTCACGGTCCCGCCGACGGTCACCCCGCGCGAGATCGAGGAGCTGACCGTACGCACCGGGTACTCGCGCTTCCCGGTGCGGGCCGGGGCGGGCGCCGCCTTCATGGGCTTCGTGCACGTGAAGGACGTCCTCGACCTGGAGGAACGGGAGCGGGCGGTGCCGCGGCGGCTGTGGCGGCCGATGGCGACGCTCGGCGCCGAACTGCCCCTCGACGACGCCCTCACCGTGATGCGCCGCGCCGCCACGCACCTGGCGCAGGTCGCCGACGGCTCGGGCCGGGTGCTCGGCCTCGTCGCCCTGGAGGACGTCCTGGAGACGCTGGTGGGCGAGGTTCGCGACCCCGCCCACCGGGTGCGGACGTCGGCACCCGTCCAGCCCCTCGGTGCCGTCTAGTATCCCGGCGGCTCCTGCTGCGGGCCGCGGTCGACCGGACCGCGGCCCGACAGGACCTCGCCGTACGCCTGCATGAGGTCGGCGAGCCGGAGGGTGGCGAGGTCGTCCCGGGTCGGGGTGGTCGCGTATCCGGAGAGCCGCAGGTCCCGGTAGGCGCAGGACTTCTCGTACAGGGTGCGCAGGAAGCGTCCGTTGCCCAGCTCGTCGATCCAGCCCTGCTCGACGACGTGCCCGCTGATGGAGCGCAGCTCCTCGCGGGCCTCCTCGTCCCAGCCGTCCCCGTTGGCCGCCGCGAGCACCTCGCCGATGGCGGTGAGTTCCAGCGGCCGGTAGGAGGGGAAGTCGACCCGGGTGGTGAACCGGGAGGAGAGCCCGGGGTTGGTGTTCAGCAGCCGGTCCATGCCCTCGGGGTAGCCGGCCAGGATGACCACGAGGTGGTCGCGGTTGTCCTCGGCCCGTTTGAGGAGGACCTGGAGGGCCTCGTCCCCGTAGGCGTCGCCCTTGCTGTAACCGGTGTTGGAGAGCGCGTACGCCTCGTCCACGAAGAGCACCCCGCCGACCGCCGAGTCGATCAGCTCGTTGGCCTTGATCGCGGTCTGCCCGAGGAACTCGCCCACCAGATCGGCCCGTTGGGCCTCGACGAGATGGTCGCCGCCGAGCAGCCCGAGGGCGTGGAAGACCCGGCCGAGGATGCGGGCGACGGTGGTCTTCCCGGTGCCGGAGGGCCCGGAGAAGACGAAGTGGCGTTTGGGCGGCTGGACCGGAAGGCCCTGCCCGGCCCGCAGGCGCGCCATCTCCAGCTGCGCCGACAACGCCTTGACCTGGCGCTTCACCGGCTCGAGGCCGACCATGCCCTCCAGCTCGGCGAGTGCCTCCGCGAGCACCACCGGGTCGGTGGGGCCCTCGGGGAAGCGCGGAGGCATCGGCTGGGAGGGCAGCGGGACCTTCTGCCGTACGGTCTCCGGCGGTGTGACCGGAGCCGCCGGAGGCACGGGCTCGGGCGCGAGCCGCAGCCCGTCGCCCAGCGGCCCGGAGTCGGGATCGGCGCCGGGAGCGGTGTCCCCGGCGTCCTGGCCGAGCCCCCCGCCGACGGTGCCGAGGGCGACCGTCGCGAGGCCGGCCGGGTCGTCCACGCCGTCGTACCCCTCGAAGCCGTCGTACTCGGCGATCGCGGCGAGGCGCGCGGCCGTGTCCATGAACGTCGGGTCGATCCGGTGCACGGCCCGGTAGAGCGGCAGCGCGGCGGCGCTCCGCCCGGTGCCCTCGTGGGCGCGGGCCAGCCAGTAGCGCAGTTCCTTGCGCTGGGGCTGCTCGCTGCGGCACCGCATCAGAGAGGCCGAGAGGAGCGGCTCGGCCTGGCCGTACATCTCCAGGCGGACCCGGGCCATGCCGCCGAAAAGGCCGGCCTCGATGCCGAGGAGCGGGTCGTCGACGAGGGTCTCGGTGTGCCGGACGAGCTGGTCCCAGTCCTTGACGAGATAGGCGCGGCAGGCGTGCAGGAAGCGCACCTGCGGGTCGGTGTCGACCGGCGGGAGCCCCGCGAGGGCCCGGTCGAGCTCCGGCACATGGCGCCCGTCGAGCCAGTGGGAGGCGTGCGCGAGGAGCAGGTCGCGCGAGCTCTCCAGGACCGGTTGCACCCACCAGCCCAGCCAGTACCAGGAGTTCAGGGTGCGCCGGTACCGGGCACGCTGCTCGCCGAAGCGGTCGCGGTTGCGGTACATGCGCAGCAGCGCGGTCGTGGTGTCGACCCTGAGCGCGTGCAGCCCGAGCCAGGCGTCCGCCATCCCGGGGTCGATCCGTACCGCCGTCCGGAACTCGTCCTCCGCCTGCGGATAGGCGCCCATCGTGTAGGCGTCGACTCCGCGCAGCCAGGCGAGCTCGGCGGGGGCCTGCGCGCCCTGCGTGCCGATGTCCATCGGGTCCCCCACAACCGTCTTCGCATGGACGGGATTTGACCGCACCTGGGGGCATCGTACCTGCGCAGGGGGTGCGCGCTTAAGGAGAAGCACATGATCCGGAAGCGGTGACCCTGGGTGAGCATCAGGGGTCGCGAAGGGGCCCGGAGAGGGCCGGGGAAGGCCGTCGGGGGCAGAACGAAGCCCCCGATCACGGGGGAACAACCGGGGGCTTCGTGTCCGCGGCGGCTCCGAAAAGCCGCACATTCAGAACGTAAGACCTGTACGCCCCTTGGGTCAAGCGGAGTTGAGGCACTTGCGGAAGCGGACTTTCGGGCCCTCAGTTCACGGACATGAAGCCGTCACGGTACGTGATGATCTGGTCCGCGCCCGCTGTCACGCCAGGACCGGGAAGCCAGTCGTACCCCGTCCGGCACTCCCGTACCAGGGTGTCCGCGTGGGGCCGGGAAGGGTCCTCGGCGAAATGGCGAGTCTCCGCCACGGTCCAGCCGTCCCAGAAAGCGGCCTGGTCCGGGCCGTCCCGGTGGCGGCCACGCGCCCAGGACTCCTCCGCGCCGCGCTCCATCCACAGCAGCCACGCCAGGAACGGCCGTACCGCCCGCCTGCCCGCGCCGACGCCCTCGACGAGCACGACCGGGGCCGGGACCAGCGCGCGTGCCTCCCCGAAGCGCCTCAGCCGCCAGTCGTACGGGCGGTAGGACGCCGTCTCGCCCCGCGAGAGGGGGTCGAGGACCTGTGCGCGCAGCCGGCCGGTCCATCCGAAGAGTTCCTCGTGGGTGGCCAGGTCGTCGAGGTGGAGGACGGGGGCGTCACCGAGGGCGGCGGAGAGCCGGGCCGCGAGGGTGGACTTGCCGGAGCCCGCGTGGCCGTCGACCGCGACCAGCCGGACCGGTCCGCAGGAGGGCGGCAGCCGGAGCAGCGCGTGCGCCGCGCGGTCGAGGTCGTTCATGGGCCCAGAGTAGGGGAGTGGGGGACCGTCGCAGGTCAGGGAGGTACCGCCGTCAGTGGTCGATACCAATATTGGTCCGGCGACGCGGGGCGAAGTGCTGGCGGAGGCCTGCCGCGAGCCGCGATAGTGGGCCCGCGCGGCCCGGTCCGTACACCCCCGGGCCCGTACGCTCGCGGGCTCGTGCGCCCGGACGCCGGGCCGCGCGTGGGCCGGACGGACGAACGCGGTCCCACTCGCCCGCGGTTCCCGTCCGTTCTCTCGTCCTCTCGTCCACAGGTCCGTACGCCCACCGTTCTCGACTGGGGGTCACCGCCCATGACCAGCTCCACCCCGCGCAGAACCGTCCTCGCCGCGGCCCTCGCGGCGGCCGGAACGGCCGCCACCGCCGTGCCTGCCGCTGCCGCCTCCGCTGCCGCCTCCGACATCCCCGAGCACGCCTCCGACCGCGACCCGGCCGCCGCCCGGGACCACGCCCCCGCACCGGGCCTCGTCGACAACCGCTTCTGGTCCACGTACACGGACTGGAGGTGCGGCAGCGCCGCCGGCACCAGGGCGGTCGCCGGGCGCCGCCCCGGCCTCGTCCTCGCCGAGCCCGCCGGACGCACCGACTACACCGACCCGCACACCGGCAGGACCTCCGCCTGGGAGTACGCGAGCTGGACCTCGCCCGTCCACACCCCCGCCGTGCCCGCCACCGAGGTCATCGCCTCCTGGAACGCCCACACACCGCCCGGCACTTGGCTCCAGGTCGAGCTGTCCGGCACCTACGACGACGCCACCGCCACGCCTTGGTACGTGCTGGGCCGCTGGGCCTCCGGCGACGGCGACATCCTGCGCACCTCGGTCGACGACCAGACCGACGGCAGGAGCACCGTCTGGACCGACACCCTCGCGATCGACGACACCGCGAGCGGGCTGCGGCTGGTCTCGTACCGGCTGCGCCTGACGCTGTACCGCACGCCGGGGAGCGCCCTCACCCCCACGGTCCGGCGACTGGGCGCGATGGCGTCGGACATCCCGGACCGCTTCACGGTCCCGGCCTCCGTGCCGGGCCCGGCACGCGAACTGGCCGTGCCGCGCTACTCGCAGAACACCCACGTCGGGCAGTACCCGGAGTACGACAACGGCGGCGAGGCCTGGTGCAGCCCCACCTCCTCCCAGATGATCATCGAGTACTGGGGGCGCCGGCCGTCGGAGGAGGAGCTGGCCTGGGTGAACCCGGCCTTCGACGACCCCCAGGTCTGCCACGCGGCCCGCCACACCTACGACCACCAGTACCAGGGCTGCGGCAACTGGCCCTTCAACGCCGCCTACGCGGCCACCTACCCCGGCATGAACGCCGTGGTCACCCGACTGAGCTCGCTCACCGAGCTCGAGAGCCTGGTCCGGGCCGGCATCCCGGTCATAACGTCCCAGTCCTTCCGTAAGGAGGAGCTGACCGGGGCCGGGTACGGCACCGCGGGCCACCTCATGACCGTCATCGGCTTCACGGCGGACGGCGACGTCATCGCCAACGACCCCGCCTCACCCAGCAACGACGCCGTGCGCAGGGTCTACCGACGCCGCGAGTGGGAGAACATCTGGCTGCGTACGAAGCGCTACGACGCGAACGGCAAGGTCAGAGGCGGTACGGGTGGTGTCTGCTACATCTTCTGGCCGGTCAGGTCAGCGCCAGGTCAGCACCGCGTGCTGCGGTCGCTCGGTCTGGCATGAGCATGCGCGCCCCGACGGTCGCTCCTTTGTGAGGAAGGTCGACGCGGTGCGACCCCTGGGCGGTGCGCGGGGTGACCGGGGTCAGTCGATGTCGGTGTCCGCCCGTAGGGCCTTTCGGGCGTCGTTCCTGAGGTTGGCGAAGGGCAGGGCTCCTCCGTGGAGTTCTTTGAACTCGTCGATCAGGTCCTGCTCGGCCTCACCCGCGTCGTCCTCGGTCATCGGCCGCCAGGCGACGAGCAGCGCGTCCGAGTCGACCAGCTGCCAGATGTAGCGACCGCCCCAATGGCCGGCCGGCAGACCGGTGCCGTGCCGGCGGTAGTCGCCGAGCCGCCGGTTCAGCCCGTTCCGCCCCGCGGCCTTGCCGATGTACACGACCGTTGCCCCGTCCACCCAGGCATCGCCGAGCTTGTCGGCCGACACGGACGGATCGCGGCCTTTGAGGTGTCCGGCAGGGCCGGCGGGGAGGAACGACGGGGGCGAGGTGTCCGCGCGGATCACCACGTAGATCCCGTGCCCCGTGGGGACGTCGCTGTCGGGCAGCTCACGGAACGGCACGAAGCCGCGGAAACCGCGTTCGGCGAGGGTCATCCGTGTCAACTCCGGTGCCGGGCTCATGCCGGGCATCGTGCCAGGCGCGTCCGACACTCCTCGGTCGGACGGCTCCGGACCGAGCGGTACGAGGCGAGCGGCACAGCGGTCTCCGGCACAGTGGTCTCCGGCACAGGCGGGGGTCCGTCACCCCTGCTTCCCGACCGGCCCTCGCCCGTGCGGCGCAAGGCTTGCGCGGCCCTCGGCATCGTCCGACGCGGCCGGGCGGCGCCGGGGGACGTGACCGACGTCTCTACCCCGGGGCCACCCCCGTACCGCAAGGTGGTCGCCATGACCTCCACCACCCACACCCGTCTCCTGTTCCGCGCCCGGACGGGCGGTCCCGAGGACGACAAGGGCCCCAAGATCCTCGAACACGTCCTCGGCTGGACCCTCGTCGTGCTCCTCGCCGTCCTCGTCACGCGGGCGGGCCTCGTGTGAGCCTGGGGACCGATCATCCGTCCCACAGGTCTTCCCGAGAACAGGGCGACCCCGCCCGCGTTCCGTGCGAGCCGGAAACCCCGCCCGCGCTCCTGTGACCCTTCCGGGCGTCCGTGTGATCCGCCGGCCGTCCGCGTGAGCCCCGGGTCTCGAACGGGCATACTCCCCGCGACCCCGCGCGCGGCCCGCCCGCGCCCGGCAGGGAGGAGTCCCCGGCCATGGCAGCGACATGGAACGCGGACGGCGTGGAGCGCCGGCTGCCCACCGACGAGGCCCGCGAGCTGCTCGCCCTGACGCGTGACATCGCCCGGCGGGAGATCGCGCCGCGCGCCGCCGAGGAGGAGGCCGCCGGACGGTTCCCGCGTGAGCTGTTCGCGCTGCTGTCCCGCTCCGGACTGCTCGGGCTGCCCTACGACCCCGTGTACGGCGGGGGAGGCCAGCCGTACGAGGTGTACCTCCAGGTCCTCGAAGAGCTCGCCGCGGCCCGGCTCACGGTGGGGCTCGGGGTCAGCGTCCACACCCTCTCCTGCCACGCGCTCGCCCGCTTCGGCACCGAGGAGCAGCGGGCCGCCCATCTGCCCGCGATGCTGGGCGGCGGCCTCCTCGGCGCGTACTGCCTCTCCGAACCCTCCGCGGGATCGGACGCGGCGGCGCTGCGCACCCGGGCCGTCCGCGAGGACACCGACGAGGGCGGCGGTGGCGGTGGCGACTGGATCATCGACGGCACCAAGGCGTGGATCACCCACGGAGGGATCGCCGATTTCTGCACGGTCATGGCCCGTACCGGTGGCGCGGGCGCGCGCGGCATCACCGCCTTCCTGGTGCCGGGGGACGCACCGGGGCTGAGCGCGGCCCCTCCCGAGCGGAAGATGGGCATGACGGGCTCGCCCACCGCGCAGCTCCACTTCGACGGGGTACGGGTGCCCGACGCGCGGCGCCTCGGCGCGGAGGGGCAGGGCTTCGCCATCGCGCTCGACGCGCTGGACTCGGGGCGCCTCGGCATCGCCGCCTGCGCGGTCGGGCTCGGACAGGCGGCCCTGGACGAGGCGGTGACGTACGCCAGGGAGCGCCGCCAGTTCGGCCGGCCGATCGCCGACTTCCAGGGGCTCCGCTTCCTCCTCGCCGACATGGCGACCCGGGTCGAGGCGGGCAGGGCGCTGTACCTGGAGGCGGCACGGCTCCGGGACGAGGGGCGGCCCTTCGGCCGGTGCGCGGCGATGGCCAAGCTGTTCTGCACGGACGCCGCCATGCAGGTCACGACGGACGCGGTGCAGGTGCTCGGCGGGTACGGCTACACGGCGGACTTCCCCGTGGAGCGGTACCTGCGGGAGGCGAAGATGCTCCAGATCGTCGAGGGGACCAATCAGATCCAGCGGGTGGTCATCGCCCGTCACCTGGTCGGACCAGAATCCCGCTGACGCGCACGGTGCGGTCCGCCCAGACGGGGCCGGCCGCGAGCGTGACCCATTCCTGGTCACGGTGGCCGGGAAGGGTGCGGCCCTGACCGGCCCAGAGGGAGAGCACGGCCTTGTAGATGGGAGGGTCTCCGGGGACGGGCGGCGGGGCGGTCGCCTGCGCCGGTACGGGGACGGGGACGGGCGCCGTTGCCGGAGCCGATGCCCTGACAGGTGGCGATGTCCGTTCCGGCGCGGGTGACGACGTCGGCACCGGGACAGGCGCAGGCATGGGCATCGGCATCGGATGAGGAACCGATTCTTCAAGGCGCGGCTCGGCCTGCCGGTGCCGACCGATTCCGCTGGAGGTCGTGGACAGCGTGGTCATGCCCGGACCAACGCGTCCCGGCGGCCGTGGTCACCGCCGAACGGATTCGAGCGGCAGTTCGCCCGGTACCCGGTGCAGGGATCTGGCCCCTCGACCGCTACCTGACGTACCGTCAGTTCTCCTCGCGGAAGCCCCGCCGACCAGGAGGTCAGCCATGTCCGCGCACCGGCACGCCGACGACCGGCCCGTCGCTCTCGACGAATATCCCGTGCACCAGGCCCCGCTCTCGATGAAGCACCACATCAGCGGCGACCGCAACGCCTACGACCGGTGCATCTTCCACGTCTTCGACCACACGGGCCGCGCCCTGCTCATCGCAGGCCTCGGCGTCTACCCCAACACCGGGGTGGTCGACGCCTACGCCACTCTCCGGACCGGCGACCGGCTGCACGCCGTCCGGGCCTCCGACGCCCTCGGCGACGACCGGATGAACCTCTCCGTCGGCCCGCTCGCCATCACCGTCGACGAACCCCTCAAGCGCCTCTCCCTGCGCTGCGCGGCCGACCCCGACGACCCCGAAGGACTCTCCTACGACCTCTCCTGGACCGGCGACTTCCCCGCCGTCTGGGAGCCCCACCACACCCAGCGCCACGGCGGCCGGCTCACCCTCGAAGGCCGCCGCTTCGTCCAGGCGGGGCACTGCGCGGGCACCATCAGGGCCGGCGGCGAGGAGTTCACGGTCATCCCGGGGGAGTGGACCGGCACCCGCGACCGCAGCTGGGGAGTCCGCCCGATCCCCGGCGAGGAGCCCGGCCGCGCCGCCGAACACCGTCCCGAGGGCTTCCACTGGCTCTGGATCCCGATGCGCTTCGCGGACCGCTTCCTCATGGTCATCACCCAGGAGGACGCCGACGGCTACCGCACCCTCAACGAGGCCCTGCTCGTACGGAACGGCCACCGCGACACCCAACTGGGCTGGCCGCGCACCGAGATCACGTACCGACCGGGCACCCGCCACCCCGAACGGGCCACCGTCCACCTCACCGACCCGACCGGGAAGCCCCTGGAGGTCGGCGTCGAGATCCTCGCCTCCTCCCCGCTCGCCGTCGGCGCCGGCTACCCGCCCGCCACCGACTGGCAGCACGGCACCTGGCAGGGCCGCGGCTGGACCGACCGGCGCGTCTACGACCTCTCGGACCCGTCGGCCCACCCCATGGCCGCGTACGGCGTCACCGACCACGCCGCCCGCTTCACCCTCGAAGGACACACCGGCCACGGCGTCTTCGAGCACGGCTCCTTCGGCCGCCACGACCCCAGCGGCTTCGCCGACCCCACGTCAACGGCCCCCTGAGGAGACCCCCTTGGTCACCGCGCCCCGCCCCCGCACCACCACCCGCGACCCCGAGGAGCTCGGCCGCCGGCTCACCGCCTGGCTCGACCGGCACCTGCCCGGGGCCCGGGTCGGCGGTCTCGCCGTCCCCGGATCCAACGGCATGTCCAGCGAGACCCTGCTCTTCGACCTCGACCACCCGGACGCCCCCGTGCGCGGCTGCGCCCTCCGCCTTGCCGCCGACCCGGCCGCGTACACCGTCTTCCCCGTCTACGACATGGCGCGCCAGCACCGGGTCATGCGCCTGGTCGGCGAGCACACCGACGTCCCCGTGCCGCGCGTGCTCTGGCTGGAGGAGGACCCGGGGCCGCTCGGCGCCCCCTTCTTCGTGATGGCCCGCGCGGAGGGCCGCGTCCCGCCGGACGTGATGCCCTACACGTACGAGGGGAACTGGCTGCACGCCGCCACCGACGCCGAACGCGCCCTGCTCGAAGCCGAGTCCGTCTCCGTGCTGGCGAGGCTGCACGACCAGTTCCCGGCGAAGGAGGCCGAGTTCCTGCTGCCGGACGGCGCCGGGACCCCGCTGCGCCGTCATGTCGACGCCCAACGCGCCTACTATGCCTGGGTGGTGGACGGACTCGCCCCCTCGCCGCTCATCGAGTCGGCCTTCGACTGGCTGGCGGCGCACTGGCCGGCCGACGAGGGGCAGGCCGTCCTCGGCTGGGGCGACGCGCGGATAGGGAACATCGTCTACGACGGATTCGCCCCCGCCGCCGTCCTCGACTGGGAGATGGCGGCCTGCGTCCCGCGCGAGGTGGACCTCGGCTGGACGGTCTACCTCCACCGCTTCTTCCAGGATCTGACCGTCGGCTTCGGCCAGCCCGGACTGCCCGACTTCCTGCGGCGCGACGCCGTCGAGCGGCGCTACGCGGAGCTGACCGGACACACCCCGCGCGACATGGAGTTCCACACTCTCTACGCGGCGCTGCGGCACGCGATCGTCATGCTCAGGATCGCGTACCGGCAGGCCCACTTCGGCGAGGTCGAGGTACCCGCGGACCCCGACGCCCTGATCCTGCACCACGCCACCCTGGCGGCGATGGTGCGGGGAAGCTATTGGTGAGACCGGGTGGCCAGGGCCGGTCTCCTGGTCCAGGTCCTAGGCGGCGCGGCGCATCTGCGGCACCCGGATCGGACGCGAGCCCGGACCGCCGACGTGCGAGAAGGGCTGCGTGCGCCAGTCGAGTCCCTGGGGGAGCGTCAGGAGCAGCGCGGTGTCCTGCTCCTGGACCTCCAGGCTGTCGTCGGCCGGACGGGCCTCGGTCGCCGACAGGCCCGTGCCCGGGCAGACCGTCAGGACGAAGGGGTTCCACGGCGTGGGGCACAGCGCGTGCTCCGGCAGCGCGTCCTCGTCCGCGAGCAGCGCGATGGGCTGCACGCACTCCGGGCAGATGACCCGGAACATCTCAAAGGTGTCGTACGCGTCGAGCTCGTCGGACGTGTCGACCGAATCAACAGGCTCCTGCATGGAGAATCTCCCCCTCGGGTGGGTCGGCCGGATCTGTACGGCCTCGACCACAGCAAGCACTTCCCATGCGGCCGTCCGCATAATCGTGTGGCAGTACCTCGGGCCGGACGCAAACCTGTGGCGTTCGTCACATGCCCGTCGCAGGTGCCTCGCGACCGCCCATACCGCCCGATAGCGGCCGACCCCGGCGGTGCCCGTTCCCCCCGGGCGCAATAGGGTCACCGCATGGAGGAGCTGGATCGTCAGATCGTGGAGTTGCTCGTCAAGGACGGGCGCATGAGCTACACCGACCTGGGCAAGGCCACCGGCCTGTCCACGTCGGCGGTGCATCAGCGCGTCCGTCGTCTGGAGCAGCGCGGAGTCATCCGCGGCTACGCCGCCGTCGTCGACCCGGAGGCCGTGGGCCTGCCGCTGACCGCCTTCATCTCGGTCAAACCCTTCGATCCCAGCGCCCCCGACGACACCCCCGACCGGCTCGCGGACATCCCGGAGATCGAGGCCTGCCACAGCGTCGCGGGTGACGAGAACTACATCCTCAAGGTCCGGGTCGCCACCCCGCTGGAGCTGGAGCACCTGCTCAGCCGCATCCGCTCCCAGGCCGGCGTCTCCAGCCGTACGACGGTGGTCCTCTCCACGCCGTACGAGGCGAGGCCGCCGCGCATCTGACGTGCCGCCGCGCATCTGGCGGGGCGCCCCGTATCCGACACGGCGCCCCGCGTCTGGCAGGCGCCCCACTCCCGACGTGCCGCCCGCTCTGCCACGGCGCCCGCGTCCGGCGTGGCCTTGAGGGACCTGCCGGACAAACCGGGTCCGGTCAGGTCCTAGCCTGGTCGCATGAGTGAGTCCATGCCTGTCGCGTCTTCCGCCGAACACCGCACCGTGCTGCTGCGCGGTGGAGAAGTCCACAGCCCCGCCGACCCCTTCGCCACCGCCATGGTGGTGGAGCGCGGGCACGTCGCCTGGGTGGGCTCGGAGGGTGCGGCCGACGCCTTCGCCTCCGGGGTGGACGAGGTGGTCGACCTGGAGGGCGCGCTCGTCACCCCGGCGTTCGTCGACGCCCATGTGCACACCACCGCCACCGGCTTCGCCCTCACCGGGCTCGACCTGTCCGCCGCCGCCTCGCTCGCCGACGCGGCGGAGCTGATCCGCGCCCATGCCGCCGCCCGCCCCGACGACCGCATCCTCATCGGTCACGGCTGGGACGCCTCCCGCTGGCCCGAGCGCCGGCCGCTCACCCGCGCCGAACTCGACGAGCTCACCGGCGGCCGCCCGCTCTACCTCACCCGTATCGACGTCCATTCGGCCGTCGTCACCACCGCGCTCCTCGACCTCGTCCCCGGCGTCCGAGGCCTGGACGGCTTCCACGACGGACAGCGACCGCTCACCGGCGACGCCCACCACGCCGTGCGCGCGGCCGCCTTCGGTGCCGTCTCCGCGCGCCAGCGCACCGAGGCGCAGCGCGCCGCCCGCGACCGGGCCGCCTCCCTCGGCATCGGCACCCTGCACGAGTGCGGCGGCCCGCGGATCTCCTCCGAGGGGGACTTCACCGGCCTCCTGGACCTGGCCCGTGACGAGGCCGGCCCCCGCGTCGTCGGCTACTGGGCCGACCTGGAGGTGGAGCGGGCCCGCGCCCTCGGCGCTCTCGGTGCGGCCGGGGACCTCTTCGCCGACGGCTCCCTCGGCTCCCACACGGCCTGCCTCCACGAGCCGTACGCCGACGCCGGCCACACGGGCGCCGCCCACCTGGACGCCGCGACCGTCGCCCTCCACGTCGTGGCCTGCACGGAGGCGGGGCTCCAGGCCGGTTTCCACGCGATCGGGGACGCCGCGGTGACCGCCGTCGTCGAGGGCTTCAGGGCAGCCGCCGAGAAGCTCGGCCTGGCCAGGATCCGGGCCGCCCGGCACCGGGTCGAGCACGTCGAGATGCTCACCCCCGAGACGATCGCCGCCTTCGCCGAGCTCGGCCTCACCGCCTCGGTCCAGCCCGCCTTCGACGCGTTCTGGGGCGGCGAGGACGGCATGTACGCCGACCGGCTCGGCGCCGAGCGGGCGCGCACCCTCAACCCGTACGCGGCGCTGCTTCGCTCCGGTGTGCCGCTGGCCTTCGGCTCCGACAGCCCGGTCACCCCGCTCGACCCCTGGGGCACGGTCCGGGCCGCCGCCTTCCACCGCACCCCCGAGCACCGGATCTCGGTCCGGGCCGCCTTCACCGCGCACACCCGGGGCGGCTGGCGGGCCGTGGGCCGGGACGACGCCGGGACGCTCGTCCCCGGCGCCCCCGCCGACTACGCGGTCTGGCGCACCGAGGAGCTCGTCGTCCAGGCCCCCGACGACCGGGTGGCCCGCTGGTCCACCGACCCCCGGTCCGGGACGCCCGGTCTGCCCGATCTGTCCCCCGGTGTCGACCTGCCCGTCTGTCTGCGGACGGTCGTGCACGGACGGACGGTGTTCGTACGACCGAACGAGTGATGTACGGATATGTCCTACCCTTGACCTGTGTCCGTACGCTTGTCCTCGACCTGCGAATCTTCCCCTCCGGCCTGGCCTTTTGATACATCTCCGCAGGTCAATCGGGTATTGACAGTCGACCGCCACGGGCGGGTAGGTTCTCCGCGTCCACCACAGGACGTCCGACCGGACCGCCTCCTCGCAGTCGCCGAACGCCGCCCGCGCCTCGGCCGCGAGGGAAGGTTTCTCCGGCGGAAGGTGCGACCCGGGTGGGGCCCGGACGTTCAGTAGACAACGGCTCTCGGTCGACCCGCAGCCAGCGGATCCCAGGTCGGACCGAAGGACGTCGGGCCCCGCACCGCACGCCGCCCCCTCCCGTACGACCCGCCGCGGCGGAGCACTCCGAGGACCTCGCTATGGTGGGGGCCTGCGTTTGTATCCGAAGGGGCAGTAGTGAACGACGGTGGCCAGAGGCGTTACGGCCCGCTCGGCAAGGCCTTGGTGATCATTCCGACCTACAACGAGGCGGAGAACATCAAGCCGATCGTCGCGCGGGTGCGGGAGGCCGTGCCCGAGGCGCACGTTCTCGTCGCCGACGACAACAGCCCTGACGGCACGGGCAAGTTCGCGGACGAGATCGCGTCCGAGGACGACCACGTGCACGTCCTGCACCGCAAGGGCAAGGAGGGGCTCGGCGCCGCCTACCTCGCCGGCTTCCGGTGGGGCATCGAGAACGGGTACGGAGTCCTCGTCGAGATGGACGCCGACGGCTCCCACCAGCCCGAGGAGCTCCCGCGGCTGCTCACCGCCCTCAAGGGCGCGGACCTGGTGCTCGGCTCCCGCTGGGTGCCCGGCGGCCGGATCGTGAACTGGCCGAAGTCCCGCGAGTTCATCTCCCGGGGCGGCAGCCTCTACTCGCGCGTGATGCTGGACGTGCCGATCCGCGACGTCACGGGCGGCTACCGGGCCTTCCGCAAGGAGACCCTGGAGGGCCTGGGCCTGGAGGACGTGGCCTCCGCGGGCTACTGCTTCCAGGTCGACCTGGCCCGCCGGGCGGTCGCCGCCGGCTTCCACGTCGTCGAGGTGCCGATCACCTTCGTGGAGCGCGAGATCGGCGACTCGAAGATGAGCCGGAACATCGTCGTCGAGGCGCTGTGGCGGGTCACCGGCTGGGGTCTGACGGCGCGGGCGGAGAAGGTCGGCAAGCTGCTCGGCCGCAAGCCCTCCTGACGCGTCCGGGGCGGGTTTCCCGTCCCGGAACGTCCTGATCCCCGTCCCGGACGTTCTGATCCCTTCTTTACGACGTTCCGGCACGGCCCCAGGCACACTGGGGACCATGACGACCGGCGCACCGCCTCCTCTCGCCCCCAAGCGCTCACGCGCGCGTACGTTCCTCCCGCTCGGCGTCGCCGCCTGGCTGGTCCTGGAGATCTGGCTGCTCACCGTGGTGGCCGGCGCGGCGGGCGGCCTGACCGTCCTCGCCCTGCTCGTCGGCGGTGCCGTGCTCGGCGCCACGGTCATGAAGCGGGCGGGGCGGCGCGCCTTCCAGAACCTCACCTCGACCTTCCAGCAGGCGCAGGCGGCGGCCCAGGCCGGCGTCATGCCCCAGGCCGCGGACCGGACCGGCGCGGAGGACCGCAACGGCTTCCTGATGCTCGGCGGTCTGCTCCTGATGCTCCCCGGCCTGATCTCGGACGCGGCGGGACTGCTCCTGCTGATCCCCCCGGTCCGCTCCTCCCTCGGCCGGTACGCGGACAGGGCCGCCGAGCGCCGGATCGCCTCCGCGCCTCCCGGCAGCCTCCAGGACGCCTTCCAGCAGGCGCGCATCCACCGCCCGGACGGCAAGGTCGTGCCGGGCGAGGTCATCCGCGAGGACGCCGCCGGCGGCCCGCGGGGGGCCGAGGAGCCCCGCCCGCCCCTGCTGCCCTGACCGGACGCGAACGTTTCCGTGCCCGTCCCCTCCGGCGGGCGGGCACGGAGGCCCTCCGGCGGGTGGGTACCCGGATCTCCGGGGAGCGGGCACGAAAAACGCCGCGGGGCCCGGTACACAAGTTCGTGTACCGGGCCCCGCGGCGTTGTCCGTCCGATGGTCCGCTAGGCGGACTTACGGCTGTCGCGCGGATGCACGGCGATGTTCATGGCGCCGGAGCGAAGAACGGCCAGCCTTTCGGCGAGGACCTCCTCCAGCTCCTCGCGGGTGCGTCGCTCCATGAGCATGTCCCAGTGCGTACGCGCAGGCTTGCCCTTCTTCTCCTCAGGCCCGTCCCCGTCAACCAGAAGTGCCTGGATTCCGCAGACCTTGCATTCCCACTCCGGCGGAATCTCCGCCTCGACCGAGAAGGGCATCTCAAAGCGATGTCCCTTCTCGCATGCGTACTCCACCGCCTGGCGCGGGGCCAGATCGATGCCGCGGTCGGTCTCGTAGCTCGTCACCACGAGGCGCGTGCCGCGAAGAGCTCGCTCACTCATGAATCGTGCCTCCCGGGCTTGTCGCCCACAGGACAGGTGTCGCTGTCGTCGTTATCCGGTCAACGTCCGGTCGGCGGTAAAGATTCCCGTGCCGGGTCATGCGTCGCCCGTCGTGCCGCCCCTTGTTGTACCCACCAGTGCCCGTTTTGTCACATCTGACGGCAGACGTAACCCGGTGTCTTCACCAAAGCAGCACGCAGTAACGGTCCGCCTGGCAGGCCAAACGCGTACACTACCGCCCTTTCATCGCCACGTCTAAATTCGGTCCGGCGCGGCGTTCCCCGCGGCCTCCACCGCGCGCCGTACCGGCACCCGGGCCAGCAGCACGAAGCCGAGCACGAAGAAGATCACCAGGGAGATGATGGCATCCCGGTAGCTTCCGGTCAGCTGGTACGCGAGACCGAACACGAGCGGACCGAGCCAACTGAGCCCCCGGTCGCTCATCTCGTAGGCCGAGAAGTACTCCGCCTCCTTGCCGCGCGGCACCAGATGCGAGAACAGCGAGCGCGACAACGCCTGGCTCCCGCCGAGCACCAGGCCGATCGCGGCCGCCAGGCAGTAGAAGAACACCGGCGCGCCGGCCGGCAGGAAGTAGCCCGCCACCAGGATCAGGGTCCAGACCGCGAGCGAGGCCAGAATCGTCCGCTTGGCGCCGTACGCCCGGGCGAGTCGCCCCATGCCGAGCGCGCCCGCCACCGCGAGCACCTGGACCAGCAGGACCGCCGTGATGAGCGTGGTCTGGTCGAGCCCCAGCTCCTCCGAGCCGAAGACGGAGGCCTGCGAGATCACCGTCTGCACACCGTCGTTGTAGACCAGGTAGGCGAGGAGGAAGGAGAGGGTCAGCGGGTGCCGGCGCATGTCCTTGAAGGTCGCCCGCAACTGCCGCCAGCCACTGCCGACCGCGCCCCCGCCCGCCCCGCCGTGCCCCTCCGCGCGGACCTGCCGGTCACGCAGCCGCCGCAGCGGTACGAGGGCGAAGGCACCCCACCACACGCCTGCCGAGGCCAGGCAGATCCGGACCGCCTCGCCCTCGGTGAGACCGAAGGAGTCGTGGCCCGAGTAGAGGACCAGGTTCAGGACGAGCACCAGCGCGCCGGACGCGTAGCCGAAGGCCCAGCCGCGCGAGGAGACCGCGTCCCGCTCGTCCGGCTCCGCGATCTGCGGCAGATAGGCGTTGTAGAGCGCCATGGAGACCGCGAGCGAGGCGTTCGCCACGATCAGCAGGAACGCGCCGAGCAGATACCGTTCGCCCGCCAGGAAGAACATCCCCGCCGTCGCCGTCGCCCCCAGATAGGCCGCCGCGGCGAGCAGCGGCTTCTTCCGGCCCGTACGGTCCGCCACCGCGCCCACCAGCGGCATCACCAGGACCGCGACCACGATCGACGCGGAGACGGCGTACGCGAAGAGGGAGCCCGCCCGCACCGGGATCCCGAGCGGGTGCACGAAGCCCTCGGCGTCGGACGCGGCCCGGGCCACCGAGGTCAGATACGGGCCGAGGAACACGGTGAGCACGCTCGTCGAGTACACCGAGCACGCGAAGTCGTAGAAGTACCAGCCCCGCTGTTCCCGCAGGCGCTCGGCGGGACCGGCCGCGTACTCCTCCGGTTCGGTGGTTTCAGCGGTCAAGGCCGCGCCCCCTCGTTCGTCCCCGTGTCCGGCCCCGTGCGTCGGGTCCGGTGCCGTCGGCACGCGCGCTCAGACCCACGCACCCCGCTCGGTCAGCACCGAGCGCAGCGTCTCCAGCTGATCGGTCATGATGCCATCGACCCCGAGGTCGAGGAGAGCGTTCATCCGGGCCGGATCGTTCACCGTCCACACGTGGACCTGGAGCCCGCGCGCGTGCGCCTCCCGGACGAAACGCCGGTCCACCACCGGGACGCCGCCCTGACGCTCGGGAACCTGCGCCGCGACCGCCCCGGCCCGCACCGCGGCCGGGATGCCGAGGGAGCGCAGCCGCAGTCCGAGCACCCCGCGCACCCCGTACGAGGTGGCGAGCCGGGGACCGGCCAGGTGCTGCGCCCGCGCCACTCGCGCCTCGGTGAAGGAGCCCACGCAGACCCGGTCCCAGGCGCCGGTCCTGCGGATCAGGTCCACCAGCGGCTCCAGGGCCGACTCGGCCTTGAGGTCCACGTTCCACCGGGCCTCGGGGAACTCCTCCAGGAGGTCGGCGAAGAGCGGCAGCGGCTCCTTGCCCGCCACCCGCGCCTCGCGCACGGCCTCCCAGGGCAGGTCGCGGATCCGGCCCGTGGTGTCCGTGACCCGGTCGAGGGTCGCGTCGTGGAAGGCGACGAGCACCCCGTCCGCCGTCGTGTGCACATCGGTCTCGAAGTACCGGTAGCCCGCCGCGGCGGCCCGGCGGAAGGCGGCCGCGGTGTTCTCCAGGCCGTTCGCCGTACCGCCGCGATGGGCGAACGGGAGGGGCGAGGCGTGGTCGAGATAGGGGTGGCGTACGCGAGTCACCGCCGCAGTATGGCCCCTTCCGGTGTCGCCGGGGCGACCGCGGCGCTGCCGGAGTCCGGCTCGGGGACGGCGAACCAGCGAAGGAAGAACTGGGCCAGCGGCCCGATCGCCAGCGCGTACAGCACCGTGCCGACGCCGACCGAGCCGCCGAGCAGGAAGCCGGTGGCGACGACCACCACCTCGATCGCCGTCCGCACCAGACGGATGGAACGGCCGGTGAGGCGGTGCAGACCGGTCATCAGGCCGTCGCGGGGACCGGGGCCGAAGCGCGCCGCGATGTACAGGCCCGTCGCGAGCCCGTTGAGGACGACGCCGAACACGAGCAGCGGCACCTGCCCGACGAGGCCGTGGACGTCCGGTACCAGGGCCAGGGTGCCGTCGATCGCCAGACCGATCACGAACACGTTGGAGACGGTGCCGAGACCGGGCCGCTGGCGGATCGGGATCCACAGCAGCAGCACCACCGCGCCGACGATGATCGACACCACGCCGATGGTCAGCCCGGTCTTCTCCGCGAGGCCCTGGTCGAGGACGCTCCAGGGCGAGAGGCCGAGACCGCTGCGCACGAGCAGCGCCGCGCTGGCCCCGTACAGCGCCAGACCCACGTAGAGCTGGATCAGCCGACGGATGAGGTGCCGGCCGTCGAGGCCGGAGGCGATGGACAAAGGAATTCCCCCCAGGGTGGTGGTAGTGGACTGGCTCATGCCACTCTGTGGCGGGGGAATGGATGCCAACCATGGCCAATTCGAGGAAGGTGGACTGATTTCGATGGCCCAGTGGACTTCGGCGGTAGGACCGGCTCAGCTCGCGCGGCAGCTCCAGGCGCAGCAGCCGCGGCCCGCCGGGCCCGGCGCCCGCAAGCCGCCCGCCTACCGCGCGCTGGCCGACGGCATCCGTCTGCTCGTCCTCGAGGGACGCGTCCCGGTCGCCGCCCGGCTGCCCGCCGAGCGGGAACTCGCCCTCGCCCTCACCGTCAGCCGCACCACGGTGGCCGCCGCCTACGAGGCGCTCCGCGCCGAGGGCTTCCTGGAGTCGCGGCGGGGAGCCGGCAGCTGGACCGCCGTGCCGGCCGGGAACCCGCTGCCCGCGCGCGGCCTCGAACCCCTGCCGCCCGAGTCCCTCGGCTCGATGATCGACCTCGGCTGCGCGGCGCTGCCCGCGCCCGAGCCCTGGCTCACCCGGGGCGTCCAGGGCGCCCTGGAAGAGCTCCCTCCCTACGCCCACACGCACGGCGACTACCCGGCGGGACTGCCCGCGCTGCGGCAGATGCTCGCCGACCGCTACACCGCGCGCGGCATCCCCACCATGCCCGAGCAGATCATGGTCACGACCGGTGCCATGGGGGCCATCGACGCCATCTGCCACCTCTTCGCGGGACGCGGCGAGCGCATCGCCGTCGAATCGCCCTCGTACGCCAACATCCTCCAGCTCATGCGGGAGGCCGGCGCCCGGCTCGTTCCCGTCGCCATGTCCGAGGGACTCGGGAGCTGGGACCTGGGCCGCTGGCGCCAGGTGCTGCGCGACGCGGCGCCCCGCCTCGCGTACGTGGTGGCCGACTTCCACAACCCGACCGGCGCGCTGGCCGACGAGGACCAGCGCCGGCAGCTGGTGGACGCGGCCCGCTCGGCCGGCACCGTCCTCGTCGTCGACGAGACCATGGCCGAGCTGCACCTCGACGACGAGCTCGAGATGCCCCGGCCGGTCTGCGCCTTCGACCCGGCCGGCTCCACCGTCCTGACGGTCGGCTCGGCCAGCAAGGCCTTCTGGGCGGGCATGCGCATCGGCTGGGTCCGGGCGGCTCCCGACGTCATCCGCTCCCTGGTGGCCGCGCGCGCGTACGCCGACCTCGGCACCCCCGTCCTCGAACAGCTCGGTGTGAACTGGCTCATGCGGACGGGCGGCTGGGAGGAGGCCGTGGCGCTCCGCCGGGAGCAGGCCAGGGAGAACAGGGACGCGCTCGTCGCCGCCGTCAGCCGGGAGCTTCCCGAATGGGAGTTCGCGGTACCGCGGGGCGGCCTGACCCTCTGGGTCCGTACCGGCGGCCTCTCCGGCTCCCGGCTCGCCGAGGCGGGCGAGCGGGTCGGCGTCCGCGTCCCCTCCGGCCCGCGTTTCGGCGTCGACGGGGCCTTCGAGGGCTTCGTCCGGCTGCCCTTCACGGTGAGCGGTGCGGTCGCCGACGAGGCCGCCGCCCGCCTGGCCGCCGCGGCCCGCCTGGTCGAGTCGGGCGCGGGCGGAGGGACCGAGCCGCCGCGCTCGTTCGTGGCGTAGTCGCCGGTGCCACGCGGAGAGGCCGGTACGGATCTGGGATCCGTACCGGCCTCTCCCACGCGCGCGTGACGCTCAGGACCGGGTCGTCACGGCCCGCGTCGGCCGTCGGCCCCTTCGCGCGCGTGGTGCTCAGCCCTCGGCGGGCACCGGGGCGTGCAGGGGCGCCGGGCCCGGGGCCGGTTCGGCGGCGCGGGGCGCCGGGGCCGGGTCGGGGACCGGGCCGACGACGGTCCCGACCGCCGGGGCCGTCGCCGGCGCCGTCTCGCGGCGCTCCGGGAGAAGGTCGAGGACCGCCTTCCGGTGCGTCTCGCTCGTCGCGTCGTCGTACGGGTCGGGCGTCGCCGGCACCTGGAGGCGCAGGACCGGGCCGGTACCGAGGCGCGCGTAGCCGCGGCCGACCGGGACCTGGGGCGTCGGGGTGGTGTGCGGCTCCGCACCGAGGACGGCCGCGATCTGCTCCGGCACGGCGGGACCGAGCACGATCCGGGCGCGGGTGTGGGTCCGTACCGCCTCGCTCAGCGTGTCGACACTGTCGAACTGCTCGGCGACCACCACCGTGACCTGGGCGGCGCGCCCGTGCCGCAGCGGCACCTGGAGCAGCTCCTGCGGGTCGGTGCGGCCGTCGGCGGCGGCGAGGTGACCGAGGATGCTCGGCCGGTCGAGCAGGATCCACAGCGGCCGCCGGGTGTCCTCGGGCGCCGGGTGGCCGGCCTGCCGGGCGCGGTTGGCGGCGATCAGGCGCCGTTCCGTCTCGTGCGCCGCCCACTCCAGGCTGGCCAGGGCGCCGGAGAGGCCGCACTCGACGGCGAGGACGCCGTCGCGGCCGGTCAGGCAGGCGTACTCGCCGGTGCCGGCGCCCTCGACGACCAGCACGTCGCCGTGGGGGAGGGCCTGCAGGGCGATCGACCGCAGCAGCGAGGTGGCGCCGCTGCCCGGCTGGCCCACGACGAGCAGGTGCGGCTCGGTGGAGCGGGGACCGGTGCGCCAGACCACGGCAGGCGCGTCCTCCGTGCCGTCCGCCGCGACCACGGGCACGGTCCGCTGCACGGCGTCCGCGTCGGTGAAGCCGAGGACCGTCTCGCCCGGCACGGTGACGAAGCGCTGGGCGGCGATGGTGGTGGGCAGGGCGGGCAGCACGCTCATGACGAGCCGGTTGCCCTCCTCGTCCCAGTCGAAGCGGTACTCGCGGCCGCGTCCCGACTTGGCGTGCAGAAGGTGCTCGATGCGCGCGCGTGCGTCGGGCTCGCCGTCGGTGAAGTACGGGGGGTACGCGATCCTCAGCCGGGTGAGCCGCCCGTCCTCGTCGAAGGCGTACTCCGCGAAGGCGCCGCTCCAGTCACCGCCGTGGGAGAAGAGCGGGGAGGGGTCGTCGGGTACCGAGAAGTAGGGCACGAGGGCCTCGTACAGGCCCTTGAGCCGGGCGAGCTCCGCGTCGTCGGGCCCGGTCCTCACGACCGGACGCTCGCGTCCCTTCCACGCGGCCGCGCCCATCAGCGTGACGAGCGCGAGGAGCGGCCCGTACGGCGCGAGGGCGATGACCAGGACGCAGGCCGCGACCAGGAACAGCGTGGGACCACGCCGCTCCTTGGGGGTCGCGGCCCACTTGGCGCGCGCGGTCGCGGCCAGTTTCCGCAGACCACGGGAGACCGTGATCAGTGGATGGAGCACGTCGGTGGCGCTGTCGGCGGCCGTGCGCGCGATCTCGCGACTGCGAGCGATCTGTGCGCTGCCGCTGCTCAGAATGCGGGGGAGTGGTCGCCGGGCCACGAAGTACTCCTGAGGTGGTGGAAGGGACGGAGGGGCGTCAGAACTTGATCCCGCCCAGGAGGCCGGCGAGGCTCTGCCCGCCCGCCGTGATGCTCGGGGCGATGGCGGTGCCCGCGAGGTAGAAACCGAACAGAGCGCTGACGAGGGCGTGCGAGGCCTTCATCCCGTCCTTCTTGAAGAACAGGAAGCAGATGATGCCGAGCAGGACCACGCCTGAGATGGACAGGATCATTGGTGTTCTCCTGGTTGAGGGGGACAGTCACCATGAGTCCTTCCAAGTTCACAGCAAGTATCTATGTGACTAAAGGTTCATTCGAGTGAAAAACGGGTGATTTCACTTGACCGGCGGATGTCGAACGGACTGTCGGGTGGCGAAATGTCCGGTGTGCGTTAGAGGGGCGAACCGGGTGCGGGCTGCCGTGATCTTTGC
The DNA here is from genome assembly GCF_042716635.1 of Streptomyces sp. NPDC058664. Classification (NCBI taxonomy): domain Bacteria; kingdom Bacillati; phylum Actinomycetota; class Actinomycetes; order Kitasatosporales; family Streptomycetaceae; genus Streptomyces; species Streptomyces sp. NPDC058664. The sequence continues at coordinate 46,162 of NZ_JBHXRW010000044.1, forward strand.
CTCGGTCGGGCGAGGTCATGTCACCGGGCGGGCAGTACCCTGTCGATTCACTCGTACGGCGGCGCTCGCCGTGCGCCGATCGGCAACGCAGGAGAGAGGCGGTCCCACCCGATGAGCGAGACTCCGGACCCCGAGGTCATCGAGCTGGCGTCCAAGGTCTTCGACCTCGCGCGCACCGGGGACGCCGACGCGCTGGCCGCCTACGTCGACGCGGGCGTCCCCGCGAACCTCACCAACGACAAGGGCGACTCCCTCGTCATGCTCGCCGCCTACCACGGCCACGCCGACGCCGTCTCCGTCCTCCTCGCGCGCGGTGGCGACGCCGACCGCGCCAACGACCGCGGCCAGACCCCGCTCGCCGGCGCCGTCTTCAAGGGCGAGGGCGACGTGATCCGCGCGCTCCTCGCCGGCGGCGCGAATCCGGAAGCCGGGACTCCGTCCGCCGTCGACACCGCCCGGATGTTCGGCAGGACCGAACTCCTCGAGCTCTTCGGAACCCGGTGAACGGGCGCTGAACCCCAGGTGAGAGCGGCGTCGTAAATGTGGTCGCGGTGGCGAAATGGGTGGGTCATCATGACGTCGGGCCCGGCAAAACGGGCCACCGACGAGAGGCAGAGGAAGATGGTCACTGGCAAGCGCAGGACGACGGGCGGCCCGACATGTCGCCGCACGGCCCAGGCGTACTAGGCGTACAGCGATGTACCGCCTGACCGGGGTCATCCCGGAACCCACCGGTCGTGTCGACAGCTTGATGTGAGGCGTCTTCCCATGTTCGATCCAGTCATAGCGCCGAGCGGCACCCTGCTCGGTCTGCTGCAGCGGGGCCGCGGCGACGGCACCCTGCACGCGCTCGCCGCGCCACGCGCCGAGGCCCTCGCGGCCCTCAACCACTGCGTCCTCGCCGACCCACGCCACGACTGGCAGGTCGAGAACCGCTCCCTCTACTACGCCCGTCTCTACCTGGACCTCCACGGAGGTCTCGAGGAGATCGAGGCCCACCTCTTCGCGGCCGAGGACCACCTCGACACCGAGGAGTCCAGGACCGGACTCGCGCTCGCCGTCCTCGGGCACCTCGCGTCGTACGGACGCCAGGACGCCCTGCTCCTGCTCCGCCGCTACGCCGCGACCGGCACGAACTGGGCCTGGGCCCTGGACGAGCTGGCGCTCCGCGACGACGACGCCGGGCTGCGCGCGCTCGCCGTGCCCGTACTGGCCCGCTTCCCGGCCGATCCGGAGGGCGACGCCGAGCTGGCCGGCATCGTGCGGGACGCCTTCGAGCCCCGCCCGTGGCGGCTCTGGGCCGAGGACCGGCGCGACACCGTAGGCGCCCGGGTCAGGGCCGCCCAGGAACAGGGCTCCTTCGACCGCTGGCAGCGGCAGATGCGCCCCGCCGGGCCGCGTCCCGGCTGGAGCGTGCGGGCCGTCCTCGACTGGGCGCAGGAGGGTTACGAGCGCGGAGCCGTGCTCTACGGGCCCGCCGCCCGCTGCCTGACCGCCGTCGCGGGCCCCGAGGACCGGCCCGAGCTCCTGGCCGCCGCCCGGCACGGCTCCGTGGGAGCCCGGGGAGCCGCCCTGCACCACCTCGCCGAGTCGCGGGACCCCGCCGTCCTCGACCTCGTCGAGGCCGCCGCCGACGGCGACTCCCGCGAGGTCGCCGAAGCCGCCGTCGCCGCCTACCGGCGCATGTGCGGCCAGGACGCGGTGGCCCGCGCCCGCGCGTGGATCCGCAGGACCGACGCCCTCGGCGCCGCCGCCGCCGACGTGCTCGCGTGCCGCGGCACCGCCCAGGACTCCCCCTCCGTCCTCGGCGTGCTCCGCGACACCGTCCGCTCCGAAGGCCCCGACTCACCCGCGCTCGCCGGACTCGTCGACGGCGCCGGACGCCTCGGCATCACCTGCGCGGCCCCCGTGCTACGCCACGTCTACCGCGAGACGGCGTCCTCGCAGCTACGCGGGCGCGTGGCCCGTGCCCTCGCCGCCACCGATCCCACCTTCGCGACCGGCTTCGCCGTCGAATGCCTCTGGGACTGCGAGGAGACCACCCGTGAGGTCGCGGCCCAGCACGCCGAGACCGGAGACGTACGCGTCGCCGAGCGATTGCGCCGCCTCGCCGCCGACCCGGCCGAGGAGGTCGAGGTCCAGACCGCGGTACGCAACCGGATAGGACCGGACCTCCAGGTCTGACCACGGTCATCCCCCCGCCACCCGGCTCCGGGGCGGCGCGGCCCACGGCGGCGACCCCGCCGTGCGAGGCCCCGCCCCGGAGGACCGGTGCGGGGGGCAGAGGGCTGGAGGACCGGTGTGAGTTGGGGCAGAGGGCTTGGAGGACCGGTGCCGGCAGGGCCAGTGGCCCCAGGGACCGGCATCGAAGGGGCCTAGGACGAGGGCTCCGGCCCGGCGGCGGTGTCTCGCGCCCGGGCTTCGCGGCCGCGTGAACTCCGCGTGTCCGGCCTCGCGCCCAGGGGATCCCGCTGCGGACGTCCCCGTCCGTCTCGGATCTCGCGCCCACGTGGCCCCGCCCATCCCGGGTTTCGCGCCCGCGTGGCCCGCCCGGCTCGGTCTCGAGCCCGCGTCGACCCCGCACGCCCGGCTGATCCCGCCGACGCGGGAGCGTCACCCCCGGCGGCCCCCGCGCGAAACGCTCATGGGACGTTCCCTCCCCGTCCAGATCGACGTTGACGGGGACACGTCGAGCGCGACGACAACACCCGTATGCGTGTCGTCATCGTCACCGAATCCTTTCCTCCCGACGTCAACGGTGTGGCGCACTGCGCCCTGCAGACCGCGCGCCATCTGGTCAGGCGGGGCCACACCCCGCTCGTCATCGCCCCCGCCGTCGCCGACCCCGCCGCGGACGCCGACGCCCCCTGCGCCGTCGTACGGGTGCCCTCCCTCCCGCTTCCGGGATATCCGCAGGTACGGGTCGCCCTGCCCAGCCGCCGCGTCGCCGCGGCCATCGCCGCCCACCGCGCCGACCTCGTCCACCTCGCCGGGCCGTTCGTCCTCGGTGTGCGGGGAATGACCGCGGCCGCCCGGCTCGGCATCCCCGCCGTCGCCGTCTACCAGACCGACCTCGCCGGCTACGCCCGTACCTACGTGGGAACCGGCGAGGCCGCCGCCTGGCGGCGCCTCCGCGCCGTCCACGGAGCGGCCGACCGCACCCTCGCCCCCTCCTCCGCCGCCGTCCGCGACCTGGAGGCCCACGGCATACGCCGTATCCGGTTCTGGGGACGCGGCGTGGACACCGCGCGCTTCCGCCCCGAAGCGCGGGACACCGCCCTGCGGCGGGAGCTCGCACCCGACGGGGAGCTCCTCGTCGGCTACGTGGGCCGGCTCGCCCCCGAGAAGCGCGTGGAACTCCTCTCCGGAGCTGCGGAACTCCCCGGCGTACGGGTGGTGGTCGTCGGGGACGGACCGAGCGGGCCGGCGCTGCGCACCGCGCTGCCGCACACCCGGTTCCTGGGCCGCCGCACCGGCACCGACCTCGCCCGGATCTTCGCCTCGCTCGACGTGTTCGCCCACACCGGCCCGTTCGAGACCTTCTGCCAGACCGTCCAGGAGGCCATGGCGAGCGGCGTCCCGGTGGTCGCCCCGGCCGCCGGAGGGCCACTGGACCTGGTCGACCACGGGCGCACCGGGCTCCTCGTGGCGCCGGGGGACCCGGACGCGCTGCGCGAGGCCGTCGTCACGCTCGCCGCCGCACCGGATCTGCGCGCGGCGTACGGCCGGGCGGGCCGGACCGCCGTGGAGGGCCGCACCTGGGAGGCGCTCGGGGACGAGCTGATCGGCCACTACCTGGAGGTACTGCGCGAGCGGACGGCGGTGGCGGCATGAGCGGCAGCATGAGTGACGGCGCCGGCCTTCGGATCGTGCGGCTGGCCAACTTCGTCACGCCCACCTCCGGCGGCCTCCGCACCGCCCTGGACCAGCTCGGCCGCGGCTACCGCGCGGCCGGCCACGAGCCCGTCCTCGTCGTCCCCGGTGACATCGCCCGCGACCAGGAGACCGGACAGGGCCGGGTCATCACCCTCCCCGGCCCGGTACTGCCCGGCACCGGCGGCTACCGGGTCCTCACCGACCGGCGCCGGGTGCGCGACCTCCTCGACGACCTGGCCCCCGACCGGATCGAGGTCTCGGACCGTACGACCCTGCGGTGGACGGGGGAGTGGGCGCGGCGCGCCCGCGTGCCCTCGGTGATGGTCTCCCACGAGGCCGCGGACGGGGTGCTCCGCACCTGGGGCGTGCCGCCCGCCGCCGCGGCCCGCGCGGCGGACCGGCTCAACCGCCGTACGGCGTGGGCGTTCGCGCGGATCGTCTGCACCACGGCGTGGGCGGAGCGCGAGTTCGTACGGATCGGGGCCCGCAACGTCGTACGGGCCCCGCTCGGCGTGGATCTCGACCGTTGCAGGCCCGGCCGCCGCAGCACCGGCCTGTGGACCCGGTACGCCGAGGGGGAGCGGGTGCTGCTCCTGCTCTGCTCGCGCCTCTCCGTCGAGAAGCGACCCGGTACGGCCCTGGACGCCCTCGCCGAGCTGCGGGACGCGGGCATCGCCGCCGCCCTGGTGGTCGCGGGCGACGGGCCGCTGCGGGGCGCCCTGGAGCGGCGGGCGCGGGAGCGGCGGCTCCCGGTTCGGTTCCTCGGACACGTCCTCGACCGGGAGGTCCTCGCCGACCTTCAGGCGGCCGCCGACGTGTGCCTGGCGCCGGGCCCCGCGGAAACGTTCGGCCTCTCCGCGCTCGAAGCCCTCGCCTGTGGGACTCCTGTCGTGGTCAGCGCCTCCTCCGCCCTGCCGGAGGTCGTCGGCAGCGCGGGCGCCGCCGCCGTGGACACTCCGGGAGCCTTCGCCTCCGCCGTCCGGGGCCTCCTGGCCGTCCCGGAGACCGCCCGCCGCACGGCCGCACGCGCGCGTGCGGAGGCCTTCACCTGGGACCGGTCGGTCACCGCCTTCCTCCGGGCCCACGACGCCCTCCCGGCACCGGAGCGGCGCCTGTCCGAGGAGGCCCGCCGATGACACAGGACCGGGCGACCGTGGTGGACCTGGCCGCTGCCGTCCCGCTTTCCGGCCTGGGTTCCGCTCCGGTTTCCGGCGACGCCTCCGCGCCGGCCTCCGTTGCGGCCGGGGTACGCCGCCCAGGCCCAGGCCCCGGAGCCGGTACGCGTCCCGTCCGCGTCCCCGCGCCCCGCCCCGGTCCCGCGCCCCGCTCCGCTCCTGGCCCCGGCCACGCGCCCCGACCCGGTGACGACCCCGGTGCCTTCGGCGTCCTCCGGTTCGCCGTGCTCGGGGACTCGCTCAGCGAGGGCGTCGGGGACCGGGTGGACGGGGCCTGGCGCGGCTGGGCGCCGCTGCTCGCCGACGCACTCCCGGCCGAGGGACAGCGGACCGCGTTCCTGAACCTCGCCGTCAGCGGCGCCCTCAGCGGGGACGTCGCCGAGCGGCAGGCTCCCCGCGCCCTCGCCTTCCGGCCGCACCTCGCCTCCGTCGTCGTCGGGGTCAACGACACCCTGCGCCGCACCTTCGACATCGCGTTCCTCGCCCGGCACCTGGACCGCGTCTGCGCCGACCTCGACGCCGCCGGAGCCGTACTCCTGACCGCCTGTCTGCCCGATCCCGGCCGGATGCTCGGGCTGCCGCCGCCACTGGCGCGCCCGCTCGCCCGCCGCCAGCGGTCCGTCAACGCCGTGGTGCACGCCCTCTCCGCCCGCTACGGGGCCGTCCACCTGCACCTCGCCGACGACACCTGGACCGAGGACCGCGCCCTGTGGAGCGCCGACCGGCTCCACCCCGGCGAGCGCGGCCACCGGGCCGTCGCCGCGGGCTTCCACCGGCTCCTCGCCGAACGGGGACTCGCACACGGCGTGCCGCCCGCGCGGGAGCCCGCCCAGCCGCCTCCGACCCGCGCCGAGGCCGTGCTCCGGCTCGCCACGGCCGGCACCGGCTGGCTCGTCCGCCGCAGCCACGACCTGCTCCCGCAGCTCCTGCTGCTCGCCGGTGCCGAACTGCGCCACTGGGCCGACGGCACCGGCCCCGCTCCCCTCGACGCGCGCGCGGACGCCGCCCTCGCCGCCGCGCTCGCGGCCACAATGGGGAGATGAACGGGCGCTGGGAGTTCTGGATCGACCGGGGCGGCACCTTCACCGACATCGTGGGCAGGCGGCCGGACGGCCGGCTCGTCACCCGCAAGCTGCTCTCCCACGCCCCCGCCCGTCAGCAGGACGCCGCCGTCGCCGGAATCCGCCTCCTCCTCGGGCTCGCCCCGGACGAACCCGTCCCCGCCGACCGGATCGCCGTCGTCAAGATGGGGACCACCGTCGCCACCAACGCCCTCCTCGAGCGGCGCGGCGAACCGACCGTCCTCCTCGTCACCGAGGGCTTCCGCGACGCGCTCCGCATCGCGTACCAGAACCGGCCCCGGCTCTTCGACCGCCACATCGTGCTCCCCGAAGCGGTGTACGCGCGCGTGATCGAGGTCCCCGAGCGGGTCGACGCCCACGGGCACGTCGTCCGGCCCCTGGACGAGCCCGCCGTCACCGAGGCGCTCGCCGCCGCCCACCGCGACGGATTCCGCTCCGCCGCCGTCGTCCTCCTGCACGGCTACCGCCACCCGGCACACGAGGCCCGCATCGCCGAGATCGCCCGTGACACGGGGTTCCCCCAGATCAGCTGCTCGTACGAGGTGAGCCCGCTCATCAAGCTCGTCCCGCGCGGCGACACGACCGTCGTCGACGCCTACCTCTCACCGATCCTGCGCCGGTACGTCGACGAGGTCGCCCGTGAACTCGCCGGAATCCGCCTCATGTTCATGCAGTCCAACGGGGGACTGCGCGAGGCGGCCCACTTCCGGGGCAAGGACGCCGTCCTGTCGGGGCCGGCCGGCGGTGTCGTCGGCATGGCACGCACCTCGGCGCGGGCGGGACACGAGCGGGTCATCGGCTTCGACATGGGCGGCACCTCCACCGACGTGTCGCACTACGCCGGCGCCTTCGAGCGCGAACTCGGTACACAGGTCGCAGGGGTTCGGATGCGGGCACCGATGATGAGCATCCACACCGTCGCGGCGGGCGGCGGGTCCGTCCTCCACTTCGACGGACGCCGCTACCGTGTGGGCCCCGACTCGGCGGGCGCCGACCCCGGACCCGCCTGCTACCGCAGGGGTGGACCCCTCACGGTCACCGACGCCAACGTCATGCTGGGCCGCGTCCAGCCCGCACACTTCCCCGCGGTCTTCGGCGAGTCCGGCGACCGGCCCCTGGACGCCGACGTCGTGAGGGAACGGTTCACGGCCCTCGCCGGGGAGGTCGGGGGCGGCCGCACCCCCGAGCAGGTGGCCGCGGGCTTCCTGGAGATCGCCGTCCTCAACATGGCCAACGCCGTCAAGAAGATCTCCGTGCAACAGGGCCACGACGTCACCCGGTACGCCCTCACCAGCTTCGGCGGCGCCGGCGGCCAGCACGCCTGCGCCGTGGCCGACGCCCTGGGCATCGACACCGTCCTCGTACCCCCGCTGGCCGGAGTGCTCTCCGCGTACGGCATCGGGCTCGCGGACGCCACCGCCATGCGGGAGCGGTCCGTCGAGGCCGAACTCGACGCCCCCGGCACCCCCGCGCGCGTGCGGGCCCTCCGCGCCGAACTCGCCGGGCTGACCCGTGCGGAGCTGCGCGCCGACGGCCTGCCCGACACGGCGATCACGACCCACGCGCGCGTACTCCTGCGGTACGCGGGGACCGACGCGAGCCTCCAGGTCGACCTCGCGTCCCCCGAGGAACTGAGAACCGCGTTCACAGCGGCTCACCGGGCCCGGTACGCCTTCACCCTGGACCGGCCCCTCGTCGTCGAGGCCGTCTCCGTGGAGGCCGTCGGCCGCACGGACCCGCACGGCTCCGACCGGGCCGACCCGATGCCCCCGAACGGACGGACAGGCGGCCTCACACCCCGCGCGACCGTCCGGACGTACAGCGCCGGCGCGCACCACGACGCCCCCCTGTACCGGCGGGAGGGCCTGCGGCCCGGCGACACCGTGGACGGACCCGCGATCCTCGCCGAGGCCGACGCCACCACCGTCGTCGACGACGGCTGGCGGGCCACCGCGGCCGACACCGGGCACCTCGTCCTGCGCCGCGTCGCTCCGCGCCCCACGCGCGTGGCGGCCGGCACGGACGTCGACCCCGTCCTCCTGGAGGTCTTCAACAACCTCTTCATGTCCATCGCCGAGCAGATGGGCGTCCGCCTGGAGAACACCGCCCAGTCCGTCAACATCAAGGAACGCCTCGACTTCTCCTGCGCCCTCTTCGACGCCGAGGGCAACCTCATCGCCAACGCGCCCCACATCCCCGTCCACCTCGGCTCCATGGGCGAGTCCATCAAGGAGGTCCTGCGGCGGCGCGCCGACGACCTGCGCCCCGGCGACGTGTACGCGATCAACGACCCGTACCACGGCGGCACCCACCTGCCCGACGTCACCGTCGTGACCCCCGTGTTCGGCGCCGCGGGCGGCGAACTCCGCTTCCTGGTCGCCTCGCGCGGCCACCACGCCGAGATCGGCGGGATCACCCCCGGCTCCATGCCCGCCTTCAGCCGGACCGTCGACGAGGAGGGCGTCCTCTTCGACGACTGGTTGCTCGTACGGGACGGACGGCTGCGCGAGGCCGAGACACGGGCCCTGCTCACCGGCGCCCGTCACCCCTCCCGCGACCCGGACACCAACCTCGCCGACCTGCGCGCCCAGATCGCGGCCAACGAGAAGGGAATCGAGGAACTGCGCCGAACCGTCGACGAGTTCGGGCTCGACGTCGTCCAGGCCTACATGCGGCACGTCCGCGCCAACGCCGAGGAGTCCGTGCGCCGCATCGTCGCGCGCCTGGACGACGGCGCGTACCGCTACGAGACCGACGGCGGCGCGGTCATCCGGGTCGCGGTCCGCGTCGACCGCGAACGGCGCTCCGCCGTCCTCGACTTCGCCGGGACCTCCCCGCAGCTGCCCGGCAACGCCAACGCGCCCACGGCCGTCGTCACGGCCGCCGTCCTGTACGTCTTCCGCACCCTCGTCGACGAGGACATCCCGCTCAACAGCGGCTGCCTGGAACCCCTGGAGATCCGCGTCCCGCCCGGCTCCATGCTCGCCCCCGTCCCCCCGGCCGCCACCGTCGCCGGGAACGTCGAGACGTCCCAGGCCGTCACCGGCGCGCTCTACGCGGCCCTCGGGGTCCAGGCAGAGGGCTCCGGCACCATGAACAACGTCACCTTCGGCAACGCGCGCGTGCAGTACTACGAGACCGTCGCCAGCGGCTCGGGCGCGGGCGACGGCTTCGACGGCGCCGACGCCGTCCAGACCCACATGACCAACTCGCGACTCACCGACCCCGAGATCCTGGAGTGGCGGCTTCCGGTCCGGATCGACTCGTTCGCGGTACGGGACGACGGCGGCGGGCGCGGCCGGTGGCGGGGCGGCCGCGGGGTGGAACGCCGCATCCGGTTCCTGGAACCGATGACGGTGGCCCTCCTCACCGGACACCGCAGGGTCCCCCCGTACGGCATGGCGGGCGGCGAGCCGGGCGCCCTGGGCGAGAACCTCGTGGAACGCGCCGACGGCACCGTCGAGCGTCTCGGCGGCGCCGCGACCACGGAGGTCGGCCCCGATGACGTCCTGGTCGTGCGCACCCCCGGCGGCGGGGGCTACGGCCCGCCGGCCGGACCACCGCCCCCGGACGCCCTCAGCGCACCGGGATGAACCGCACCGGAGTCCCCGGCGCCGCCTGCGCCGCGGCTCCCAGGTCGGCCTCCCGGACCACCCCGACCACCGGATAGCCCCCGGTGGTCGGATGGTCCGCGAGGAACACCACGGGCCGCCCGTCCGGCGGTACCTGGACCGCGCCGAGGACCATGCCCTCGCTCGCCAGCTCTCCCGGCAGGGCCCGGTCGAGGGCCGGACCTTCGAGCCGCAGTCCGATGCGGTTGCTCGCCGGCGACACCCGGTACGCGCGCGTGGCGAGGGTACGGAGCGCCCCGGTGGTGAACCAGTCGTCCCGGGGCCCGAGCCGGACCCGCAGCACGAGTTCGTCCGGCGGGCCCGGCCACGGCGGAGCGTCGACCGGTCCCCCCGCGGCCGCGTCCGGGCGCGGCCCCAGCGGCAGGACCGCTCCGTCCGCGAGCGGCGCGGGACCCAGTCCCGACAGCAGGTCGGTGGAGCGGCTGCCGAGCACCGGCTCGACGCCGACCCCGCCGCCGAACGCCACGTACGCGCGTACCCCGCGCACGGCGGCGCCGACCTCCAGGACGGACCCGGCCGCCACCCGTACCGCCGTTCCCCAGGCGGCGGGGCGTCCGTCCACCCGGACCGGGCAGGGCGCGCCGCCCACCGCGACGGTCACGGCGCACCGGGGCCGCACGGCACAGCCGTTGACGGTGGTCTCCAGGACGGCGGCCGTCTCCGGGTTGCCGACGAGCCGGTTCACGAGCCGTACGGCCGCCGGGTCGAGGGCGCCCGAGCGAGGTACGCCGAGATGCGCGTGGCCGGTACGCCCCAGGTCCTGCACGGTCGTCAGCGCCCCGGCCCGTACCACGGCGAAGGCCCCATCGGTCATCGCCCGCCCTCCGTCGCGACGTCCGTCGCCGTGAACCGGACGCGGGTGCCGGGGGCGAGCAGCGCCGCCGGTTCCCGGCCGGTGTCCCAGAGCACCGCGTCCGTCGTGCCGATCAACTGCCAGCCGCCGGGGGAGGAGCGCGGGTACACCCCCGTGTACGGCCCCGCCAGGGCGACCGAGCCGGCCGGGACGGCGGTACGCGGAGTGGCCCGCCGCGGCACCGCGTACCGCTCGCCGAGCCCCGTCAGATAGCCGAAGCCCGGCGCGAAACCGCAGAACGCGACCCGGAACTCGGCAGCCGTGTGGAGCCGTACCGCGGCCTCGACGGACACCCCCCACAGCGCGGCGACCTCCGAGAGATCGGGCCCGTCGTAGCGCACCGGTATCTCGACCGCCCGGCCCACACGCGCGTGGAGCGGCCCCACCTCCCAGCCGGCCAGTTCGGCCGCCAGCCGGTCCCGGTCGGTCACCCCGTCGAGCAGGACGGTCCGCGCCGCGGGCACGATCTCCCGTACGGCGGGCAGGGTGCCGGCCGCCCGCCGCCGCAGCAGCTCGGCGTGGAACGCCTCCGTCTCCTCCGCCCCGGCCATCTCCACCAGGATCGCCCGCTCGCCCACGCGCAGCGCGCGCACGGCGGCGGGCCTCACGCGAAGGCCTCCACCCGTACCCCGGAGGCCTCCAGGCGCTCCCGGACCCGCCGGGCGAGGTCCACCGCGCCCGGGGTGTCGCCGTGCAGACAGAGCGACCGCGGACGGACCGCCACGGAGGTCCCGCAGTGGGCCGTGACGACCCCGGACCGGGCCATGGTGACCGACCGCTCCACCACCGCGGCCGGGTCGCTGACGACCGCTCCCTCCTGACCGCGCGGCAGCAGGGAGCCATCGGCCCGGTAGGCGCGGTCACCGAAGGCCTCGGCGACGACCGGCAGCCCCGCCTCCGCCGCCGCCGCGTGCAGCCGCGACCCGGGCAGGCCGAGGACCGGCAGGGTGCGGTCCGCGAGCAGGACACCCGCCACGACCGCCGCCGCCTGCTCCTCGTCCCGGACCACCCGGTTGTAGAGCGCCCCGTGCGGTTTCACGTACGCCACGCGCGCGCCCGCCGCCCGCGCGAAGACCTCCAGGGCACCGATCTGGTACGCCACCTCGGCGGCCAGCTCCGCCGCGGGGACGTCCATCGAGCGCCGCCCGAACCCGGCCAGGTCGCGGTACGAGACCTGAGCCCCGATACGCACCCCGCGTCCGGCCGCGAGCTCGCACACCCGCCGCATGGTGGCCGCGTCCCCGGCGTGGAACCCACAGGCCACGTTGGCGCTGGTCACCACGGACAACAGCTGTTCGTCGTCGGTGAGCGTCCAGCGTCCGAAGCCCTCGCCGAGATCGGCGTTGAGATCGATCGGGGCGTGGCCATGGGGCGTGAGCATCTGCACCTCACAGGAGGGAGGGGTACCGTACGGTGCCGTCAAGGTAGAGGATCGTTGAACGATCCGACAAGACGACTACGGCCCGACACGTGAGAGGGAGCGGCGTGACAGCGAGCGAAGCCGGGAACCTGGCCGACGACCGGGTGCTGCTCGGGCGCACCAGCACGGCGGAACGGGTCGCGGACATCCTGCGCACCCGGATCGCGGAGGGCTACTTCCCGCCCGGCACCCGGCTCTCCGAGGACGGCATCGGCGGTGCGCTCGGCGTGTCCCGCAACACCCTGCGCGAGGCCTTCCGGCTCCTCACCCACGAGCGGCTGCTCGTCCACGAGCTCAACCGCGGGGTCTTCGTGCGCGTGCTCGCCGTCGACGACGTGGACGACATCTACCGCGTCCGGCGGCTGGTCGAGTGCGCCGTCGTACGGGACCTGGGGCAGCCGCCGTACGCCCTGGACGCTCTCGCCGCCACCGTCGTCGAGGGCGAGACCGCGACGCGCGCGGGGGACTGGAGCGGCGTGGCGACGGCCAACATCCACTTCCACCGCGAACTCGTCGCCCTCGCCGGCAGCGCGCGCACCGACGAGCTGATGCGGGGCGTCCTGGCCGAACTCCGCCTCGCGTTCCACGTCGTCGACGACCCCCGCGCCCTGCACGAGCCGTACCTGGCCCGGAACGGGCAGATCCTGGACGCCCTGCGCGCCGGTGAGCGGACCAGGGCCGAAGGCCTCCTGGCTCGCTACCTCGAAGACTCCCGCACCCGCGTCGCGGCCGCCTACGCGCTGGCCGTCGACAGCCCGGCGACCCCGGAGCACTGACCTCCGGGCGCCGGCCGACCGACCTCCGGACGCCGGCCGACCGACCTCCGGGCGCCGGCCGACCGACCTCCGGGCGCCGGCCGACGGACCTCCGCGCCCGGACCGACCGCCCTCCCGGAAAGCGACCGCCCCGCCTCCCGGAGCCCGGCCTCATCTGCGCCGTTTCGACCGTTGTCAGTTCGAGGACCTAATCTGTGCACCGTGACTTCGCCTGCCTCGACGGACCTCGCTCCGCCCCAGCTCAGCGCGGGGCCGCGACCCGCGCAGGGTCCGGCCGCCGACGAAGGGCTCGCGCGGCGCCTCCGCGCGCTCGCCTGTACCGCCCCGCTGCACGACCTCGACGCGCGCAAGGCGAACCTCGCCGGCGAGTACACGGTCTACGCGATGGCCGAAGTGGCCCTCTCCGCGATCGACCTCATCACGCTGAACATGGACTTCGACACCGGCGCCGACCACGAGCAGATCGTCGCCCGCCTGCTGCCCCGCGTCGCCGCCCAGGCCCCCACCCGCCCCGCCGCCGAGCACGAGCGCGTGGCCCGCTGGGTCCTGGAGAACCTGATCAACGTCGGCAGCGTCGACCGCGGCTTCCGCGCCGTCTACGGCACCTTCGGGACCGACGGGGTCTACGTCCGCAGGGACTACGACTTCAAGCTCATCGAGGAGGTCCCGGGGTACGGCGGCGGTGTCTACCTCCGGACGACCGACGAAGCGGTCAACGTCCTCGTGGGAGCACTGGACACCGACGTGACCAGCGCCCAGATCGCCGCCGAGGTGAAGCTGGAGGTCCTCATCAACCGGGGCCGCCTCGCCGACGCCCAACTCGCCGCCGAGCAGGCGCGCTACCGGACCGTGCAGTACGCCGAGACGCTCCGCAAGACCCTGGAGGCCACCCGGCGCAACGTGCGCGCGGTGGACTGGCTCCACACGGTGCCGGACATGATCGCCGAGGCGCTCGACCACGTCGCCGACCGCTATCGCCACGAGAACGCGATCCTCACCAACATCCGCAGGGCCCGCGACGAGGCCGAGGCGGCGTCCGACGCCAAGACGGCCGAGCACAAGCGGCGGGCCGCCGAGCTCGTCGACATAGTGAAGGACTGCATCCGGCGCCACACCCAGCTCCAGTCCCGCCTGCTCGACGCCGGGCCGCTCTTCCGAGCCGAGCAGGACCGGCAGGCGTTCGCCGCCCCCACCGCGTACACGGGGCTCGACCTGTACGGGCAGCTCCTCGCCCCGACCCTGCCGCTCCCCGTCGAACAGGCCGCCAGGGTCACCGACGCCTTCTTCGCCCGGGGCACCGGCCTGCGGACCCCCGCCTCCGTCCGTCTCGGCGACCTCGTCGACCTGTTGCTGACCCCGCCCGTCGAGCGCGAGCACCTCGGCGCGGAGATGCCCGAGCCCGACCTCATCGCCACTCCGGACGACTCCCGCTTCAGCGAGGAACAGCTCGCGAGCGCCCTGCGCCTGCTCGACCTGGAGCACGACGTCCCGCGCCGCCTCTCCGGCCTGCTCGCCGAGGCCCGCGAGCTCGACGGCGACCTGCCGTACCTCGTCGCCCTGCTCGCCGTCCACGCGGCGAGCCCTCCGGTCGGCACGGCCTACCGCCAGGGCGAGGAGCGCCTCCTCTTCGCCGTCGACGACGGCACCCCGCTCGACGACCCCGAGTTCGGGGGCGCCGACCTCATCGTCGGTACGGCCCTGCTCGACGCGGCGGGCATGGCCGCCGACCGCACGGAGGCCACGTGACCCTCGTCCCGCCCGTTCCCACGACGACCCCCGCCGTCGTCGTACCGGCCGCCCGGCCGGCTACGGCCGACCCGGCCCCCGCGCCCGCCGACCGGACGGACCCGGCGGGCACCGGCGTACGCGCAGACAGCCCGTCCGCCCCGTCGCCGGAGCCGACGAGGGCGGAACCGCGGCCCGAATTGGAACCACGCGCCGAGACCGAACCGGAATCGCGGCCGATAGCCGAGCCCGAGCCCGAGCCGGACCCCCAGCCGCACGCTCTCCTCTCCGGGCCCGACCTGGAACCGGAAGAGGAACCGGCACCGGAAACGACACCGGCACCGGCACCGGAAACGACACCGGCACCAGAGCCGGTGTCCGTACCTGCACCCGAACCGGTACCCGCACCAGCGCCGGAGCCCGGCCCCCGTGTGCGGCCCGTCCACGTCGACCCGCCCACCGGTGCGCGCGGTGACGCCGAGGACCGGCCTCCGCGGCCGTCCGGGACACGCCCCCGGTTCGGGGTCGTGGCGGTGCCCGAGCCGTCCCGCACGGCGTCCGCCCGACGGCAGGACGCCCCCTCCGTACGCGCCGTACGGCTCACGGAGGCACCGCCCGCCCCCACGGACCGTCCCGCCACCGCGGCCGTCACCCCCGTGCCGCTGCCCGTGCCCCGTCCCGCCATCCCCGCCGTACCGACACCGACCGAGAGCCGTACCGAGGAGCCCCAGCCGTGAGCGAAACCCACGCCGAGTACACGGACGCGTGGGGCGAGCAGGAGTCCCCGCCGCCCCCGGCCGCCCCGGCGGCCGGTGCCGCGTCGGCCGTCACTCCCGCCGACGCCTCCGACGCGGCCCGGCTCGTCTCCTTCGGGCTCCAGCCCAAGCTGCTCCCGGCCCGCGACGCCGAGTACGGCGATCTCCTCCGGCGTTACCGCGAGGACCCGGCCTTCGCGCGCCTCGCCGACGCCGTCGCCACCGGGCTCGGCCTCGTCGTCCTGGAGGTGTCCCCGCGCGCGGGGATGGCCGTCACGGCCGGCGAGGACTCGGTCTTCGCCGTCCGCATGGGCGACTACGCGCGCCGCGCCTCCACGGACTCCGCCGACCGGTTCCTGCACGGCCTGGCCCATCTCGCCGTCGCCGCCATGGCCTTCCCCCGCCCCGAGGACCTCGCGGACGACGCGTACATCGGCCGACTCACCGTCAACGGCGTGGACGCGTTCGTACGCCAGGCGTGTCTGCGTCTCGAACAGCGGGCGGAGGAGCAGGGCGAGAACACCGACCCGGCCTCGGACGCCCCCGGCCTGGAGGCGGCCTGGCGGATCTACGCCCGCAGGAGCGCCACCGGCGCCACCAAGGACGCCCGCCGCCTCGCCGGATCCACCACCGGCATCGTCGGCAAGGCGGCCGCCTTCCTCACCGAATCCGGTTTCCTCCAGCGCACCGGCGACGAGGGCGGCGGCTCCTACCGCACCACCGCCCGCTACCAGCTCCAGGTCCGCGACATGGCCGGTTCCGCCGCCATGGCCGAGCTCCTGGAACTCGGCGTCGTCCCGGTCAGTGACGGCTCCGCGACCCTGCTTCCCCCGCCCGACGGTGACGACCTGGAGCTCGCGGCCGACGCGGGCCTGCCCTTCCACCCGTGACCGAGCTCGTAACCGAGCCGGTGACCGATCCCGGTGACCGAGCCGGATGACCGTCCCGCGCGGCCGCCCCGCCTGACCGCCCCGCGCAACCGACCTTCCAGAGCACGAGAGCACGAGAGTCCCTCGCCATGTACGAGCTGTCCCGGGTCCGCCTGTACTCCATCGGTCCCGCCGGTGCGCGTTACGCCGACACCGTCCTGGACCTGCGGGGGGTCGGCGCGCCCGTACCCCACCCGGCCCCCACGCAGGCGGAGTTCTTCGAGGAGGAACCGGTCGGCCCGCCGCGCCGCCCCGCCCCCGCGGGCGTGCTCTTCCTGGAGAACGGCGGCGGCAAGTCCGTCCTCCTCAAGCTGATCTTCTCGGTCATGCTCCCCGGCCACCGCAACACCCTGGGCGGCGCCAGCTCCGGCGTCCTGCGCAAGTTCCTCCTCGCCGACGACTGCGGGCACGTCGCCCTGGAGTGGCAGCACACGCTCACCGGCGAACTGGTCGTCGTCGGCAAGGCCAGTGAGTGGCGGGGCCGCCAGGTCTCCCACGACCCGCGGAAGTTCGCCGAGGCCTGGTACTCCTTCCGCCCCGGCCCGGGCCTCAGCCTGGACAACCTTCCCGTGGCCGAGTCGACCTCCGCCCGCCCGCCCGCCGAGGGCGCCTCGGCGGCGACCGGCCGCCGCCGCACCATGA
The DNA here is from genome assembly GCF_042716635.1 of Streptomyces sp. NPDC058664. Lineage (NCBI taxonomy): Bacteria > Bacillati > Actinomycetota > Actinomycetes > Kitasatosporales > Streptomycetaceae > Streptomyces > Streptomyces sp. NPDC058664. The sequence continues at coordinate 63,027 of NZ_JBHXRW010000044.1, forward strand.
AGGGCTTCCGCGACGCGATCACGGAGGCCGGCAAGGCGTACCCGCACCTGGAGGTCTACTGGGAGGAGATCCACGACCGCTGGAACGAGCACCTCGGCGAGCTGGGCCTCGACCCCGAACTCTTCCGCTACCAGCGTGAGATGAACGCCGACGAGGGTGAGGCCGCCGGCCTCTTCGCGGTCAAGAAGGACTCCGACTTCACCGACCTGCTGCTGCGGGCCGTCACCGACACCCGGGACACCGACGGCCTCGCCGACCTCGTCGGCGGCTTCGGCAACAAGCTCGGCCGCCGCGCCGAGCTGACCGCCGAGCGCGAGTTCACGGCCGGTTCGGTGGACCTCCTCGGCCGGATCGTCGAGGCGGCCGAGACCCGGTCCCACGCGCGCGAGATCCACACCGCCGCCGAGCGCCGCACCCGCGTCCTGGCCCGCCGGCTCTCCGCCCGAGCCGCCCAGGAGCGCGGCCGGGGCGCGGAACTCGCCCAGCAGGTCACCTCGGCGGCCCACGCCGTCGCCGAGGCCGAGACCGCACGCGGCCGCGCCTCCCTCATCGCCGCCGAACTCGCCTACCGGCACGCCTCCCTGGCCCTCGCCGCCGCCGAGAAGGGCGCGTCCTCCCAGCGCCGCGAACTCACCGACGCCCGCACCATGCACTCCGCCTGGCAGGCGGCCGAGGTAGTCCTCCGCCACCGCGCCGCGAGCGACCGCTCCGCGCGCGTGGCCGCCGCCATCCGGGAGGCCGAGCGGGACGCCGCCCCGGCCCTCGCGGCCCGCGCCGAGGCGGCCGCCGACCTCGTACGCGCCCTGGCCGCCGCCGCCGAGGAGGGTGAGCGCCACGCCGCGGAGGAGGAGGAGCGCTCCACCGCCCTCCAGGAGGTCGGCGAGACCGCCCACCGCGACGCCACGGCCGCCGCGACCGAGGCCCAGCGCGCCCGCAGCGAGGCAGGCCACCTGCGCCAGCGGCTCGCCGAGGTCGAGCAGGAGACCGCGGAGGCGGTACGGGCCGGCTGGCTGGACGACTCCGCGCCCGACGCCGACCCGGCCCGCGCGGCCCTCGCCGCCAGCGACGCCGAGAAGACGACGGTCGCCACCTGGGACACGGCCCGCGAGGCCGCCCGCACGGCGGCGGACCGCGCGCGTGAGGCGGCGGGGGCGGAGTCCCGCGCCGAACTCGCCGCCGCCCGCGCCGCGGACGCGGCCGAGGCCGCGGGGAACGCCTACGACGCGGAGCGCCGTGCCGCCGAGTTCCTCGCCGCGGAGGAACGCCTCGCCGAACTCCTGAGCCTCCCGGCCACCGGCTCTCCCACCCCGGCCGCCGGCTCCCCCCTCCCGGGGCAGCGGGCGTCCGCCGCCCCCGCCGACGCCGAGGACACCTCCGAGGAGGTCACCGGCGGCGCGCCCCGGGGTCCGCTCACCGTCACCGAGTTCGACCGCTACGCCGACGAACTGCGCGGCATGCTCGACCAGGCCGTCACCTCCGCCGAACGCCAGCTCTTCGACCTGCGCACCGCCGCGGCCGACGACTCCCGCATCCTCGGTGCCCTCGGCGACGGCGGCCTGCTGCCGCCAGGACCCGACGTCCTCGCCACCGTCGAGTACCTCGGTGAGCACGGCATCCCCGCCCTCCCCGGCTGGCGCTACCTCGCCCAGTCCGTGGACCCCGCCGACCACGCGCGCGTCCTCGCCGCCCGCCCCGAGCTCGTCGACGGTGTCGTGATCACCGACCCCGTCTCGTACGGACGCGCCCGCGAGGTCCTCGGCGGCGCCGCCCTGCTGCCCCGCTCCGCCGTGGCCGTCGGCACCGCCGCCGCCCTGCTCGCCCCCGTACCGGCGCGGGACACGACGGACGACACCGGCGTGTTCCTCGTTCCGCCGAACCCGGCCATGCACGACGAGCACGCGGCCGACGAGGAGCGCCACGCCCTGCGCGCCCGCGCGGCCGCCCGCGACGAGGAGATCCGGACCCTCGCGGCCCGTCTCGCCGGAGACCGCTCCCTCGCGGCCCGGATCGGGGCCTGGCGCGCCGACTGCCCGCCCGGGATGCTCGCCGAGCTCGCCGCCGTCGCCACGACCGCCCGCGAGACCGCGGAGGCCGCCGCGGCGACCCTCGACGAGGCCCGCACGGCGCGCGCGGAGGCCGAGGAGGTCGCCGCCGAGGCGGCCCGGCTCCGGGACGAGCGCCAGGAGGCGGCCCAGCGTGCCCGCCGGGTCGCCGACGCCCTCGCGGGCCTGGCGTTCCGGCTGCGCGAGCGGTCCGCCTGGCAGGCCAAGCTCCGTGAACTCGCCGACGACGCCGCCGAGGCCGAGGCCCGCGCCCAGACCTGTCTGGAACGCGCCCGTGCCGCCGACGAGGACCGCCGCGCGACCCAGCGCTCCGCCGACGACGCCCACCGCACCGCCCGCGCCCTGCGGGCCGAGCGCGCCGAGATCGCCGGTGCCCCCGACATCCTCCCCGAGGGCGACGCGCCCGCGGCCCGCGCCGCGCTCCCCACCCTCCGTGAGGCCTACCGGGCCGCGTCCCAGCTGTACGAGAAGGTCGGCGTCGGCGCCGACCTGCGCGCCGAGCAGGCCCGCGCCGAGAGCGACGAGTCCGCCGCCCTCGCCGAGCTGGACCGCCTCTCCAACAAGGTGAGGACCCGCGCCGAGCAGCTCCTGGAGTCCACCGACGGCGCCGACGGCCCGTCCCGGCAGGCGGCGGCCGCCCGTGCCGAGTCCCTCGTGCAGATGCTGGAGACCCGCGCCTCGGAGGCGAGCGAGAAGCTCGGCCGTCTGCGCGGCGAGGCGGAGCGCCTCGCCCCCGAGGACGGCGAGGCGCACACGGAGCTGCCCGAGGAGCTGGTCCCCGCCGACGCCGAGCGGGCGCAGGCCCTGCTCCGTACCGCCACCGCCGAACTGGCCTCCCGCACCGACGCCCTGGAGGCGGCGCGCGCCGCCCACAGCGGCCTGCTGCGGGACCACCGGGCCGCCGAGGACGCCGGGGGCGGCTTCGAGGAGACCGCGGCCCTGCTGCGGGACCTGCTCCGCGACCACGCGGACGAGGAGCGGGACGAGGCCGAGCCGTACCCGGGCAGCCTGGAGGAGGCCCGTGCGACGGCCGCCGAGACGCGCCGCTCCCTGCGCGGCCGCACCGCCGAGCTGTCCGCGGCCGACGCCGCCGTGCGCGAGGCGAGCGACATCCTGGTACGGCACGCCAACTCGACCCGCTACGAGCAGGTCCGCACCCCGGCCCGTCAGCAGATCCGCGAACTGCCGGCGTCCGCGCTGCCCGAGCACGCCGCCAAATGGGCCGAGGCCTTCGCGCCCCGACTGCGGGTGCTCACCGACGAGCTGGAGCAGCTGGAGCGCAACCGCGACTCGATCGTGGCCCGGCTGCGCGGCCTGGTGGAGTCCTCGCTCGCGACCCTCCGCTCCGCGCAGCGGCTCTCCCGGCTCCCCGAGGGCCTCGGCGAGTGGTCGGGACAGGAGTTCCTGCGGATCCGCTTCGAGGAACCCGATCAGGCGACCCTCGCGGAGCGGCTCGGCGAGGTCGTCGACGAGGCCACCCGCGCCGCCGTCAAGAAGAACTCCGACCTGCGCCGCGACGGCATGTCCCTGCTGCTGCGGGGGGTGCAGGCGGCCCTCGAACCCAAGGGCGTCTCCGTCGAGATCCTCAAGCCGGACGCGGTGCTCCGGGCCGAGCGGGTTCCCGTCGGGCAGATGGGCGACGTCTTCTCCGGCGGTCAGTTGCTCACCGCGGCCATCGCCCTGTACTGCACGATGGCGGCGCTCCGGTCGAACGACCGGGGCCGTGAGAAGCACCGGCACGCGGGCACGCTGTTCCTGGACAATCCGATCGGCCGTGCCAACGCCACGTACCTGCTGGAGCTCCAGCGGGCGGTGTCGGACGCGCTGGGCGTCCAGCTGCTGTACACGACGGGCCTGTTCGACACGACCGCTCTGGCCGAGTTCCCGCTGGTGATCCGGCTGCGCAACGACGCCGACCTGCGGGCCGGGCTGAAGTACATCAGCGTGGAGGAGCACCTGCGCCCGGGGCTGCCGCAGGTCGCGGCCGCCGGCGAGGGCGAGACGATCCACGGTGAGATCACGGCGACCCGGATGTTCCGCCGCCACGGCACCGACGACCCGGCTCCGCCGCAGACCCCGTGACACGGCAGACCCCGTGACACGGCAGACCCCGTAATACGAAGGAGAGCGGCGGCGTCGACGACGTGCTCGCAGTTGTCGAGGATGAGCAGCATGCGGCGGCGGGCGCAGTGCTCCACGAGCCGGGTGACGGGGTCGTCGCGGTGCGGGTCGGAGGCGGCGCGCATCTCCTCGGCGCCGGCGCCGCGCAGCAC
>NZ_JBHXRW010000045.1:0-65553 GCF_042716635.1 Streptomyces sp. NPDC058664
CCGATGGCGAGGGCTCGATATGGATGTTCTTGCAGGTCAGGCAGCCAGTTTCAGTTGAAACTGAATGGCACCCCGCCTCTGCGGTTCGACGGGGATGCGGACCGCGTCCAGGAGCGTCATGTCCGAGGCGTACGTCAGGGCGCAGGTGTGGACCAGCGGGTCGTCGCCCAGCGGACCGACGGCCCGCATCCACACCGCGCTGCGCGGGTCCGCGTCGGTGACCTCCTCCTTGGTCCACCGCAGCCGGTCCACGTACCGGATGTCGAAGGGCTGGCGGCGGGCCATCCGCTCCAGGGCCTCCGGCAGGGCGCCCAGGTGTTCGCGGATCTCGTCCGCGAGGTTCGGCAGGGTCTCCGGGTCGGTCAGGTGCCTCGGCGGCAGCTGGTGCTCGAAGGCACCCTCCTCCGGCTTGTGGAAGGAGGCCGTCAGGTTGAAGATCGTCCGCCCCTCCTGGATCGCCGTGACCCGGCGGGTCGTGAACGAGCGCCCGTCCCGCACCCGCTCCACCTGGTACACGATCGGCACCCCCGGCCGGCCCGGCCGCAGGAAGTAGGCGTGCAGCGAGTGCACCGGCCGGTCGCCCTCGGTGGTGCGGCCGGCCGCCACCAGGGCCTGCCCGGCGACCTGCCCGCCGAAGACCCGTTGCAGTGACTCCTGCGGGCTGCGCCCGCGGAAGATGTCGACCTCGATCCGCTCCAGGTCGAGCAGATCGACGAGCCTCTCGGCGGGATTGGTCACCACGGAACCGAACTCCTCTACAGCTGTCCGACGGACGTGACACGGACGACCGCGCGGCCCTCCTCGTCGGAGGCCGCGAGATCCACCTCCGCGCTGATACCCCAGTCATGGTCGCCGTTCGGGTCGGCGAAGGTCTGCCGGACGCGCCACAGGCCGTGCGCCGCGTCCTCCTCGATGTTCAGCAGCTTCGGGCCGCGCGCGTCCGGGCCCGTACCGAGGTCGTCGTACTCGTCCCAGTACGCGTCCATCGCGTCGCCCCAGGCGTCCGCGTCCCAGCCGGACTCGGCGTCCAGCTCGCCGAGCGCGGTCAGGTTGTCGAGGGCCGCCAGCTCCACCCGGCGGAACATCGCGTTGCGCACCAGGACCCGGAAGGCGCGGGCGTTGGCCGTGACCGGCTTGACCTGGTCGGCCTTCTCCTGGGCCTCCTCGGCCGTCTGCACCTCCGGGTTGGCCAGCTGCTCCCACTCGTCGAGCAGCGAGGAGTCCACCTGGCGCACCATCTCGCCCAGCCAGGCGATCAGGTCCTCCAGGTCCTCGGTCTTCAGGTCGTCCGGGATGGTGTGGTCGAGCGCCTTGTACGCGCTCGCGAGGTACCGCAGGACGATGCCCTCGGTCCGCGCCAGCTCGTACCAGGAGGTGAACTCGGTGAAGGTCAGGGCCCGTTCGTACATGTCACGGATGACCGACTTCGGCGACACCGGGTGGTCGCCGACCCACGGGTGCGACTTCCGGTAGACGTTGTACGCGTGCCAGAGCAGCTCCTCCAGCGGCTTCGGGTACGAGATGTCCTGGAGCCGCTCCATCCGCTCCTCGTACTCGACGCCGTCGGCCTTCATCCGACCGACGGCCTCGCCGCGCGCCTTGTTCTGCATGGCGTGGAGGATCTGGCGCGGGTCGTCGAGCGTCGACTCGACGACGGAGACCATGTCCAGGGCGTACGACGGGGACTCCGGGTCGAGCAGGTCGAAGGCGGCGAGCGCGAACGTCGACAGCGGCTGGTTGAGCGCGAAGTCCTGCTGGAGGTCGACCGTCAGCCGGATCGTGCGGCCCTCGGCGTCCGGCTTGTCCAGCTGCTCCACGACCCCGCCGTCGAGCAGCGAGCGGTAGATGGCGATGGCCCGGCGGATGTGCCGCAGCTGCGCCTTGCGCGGCTCGTGGTTGTCCTCGAGCAGCTTGCGCATCGCGTCGAAGGCGTTGCCGGGCCGGGCGATCACCGAGAGCAGCATGATGTTGGTGACCTTGAAGCGGGAGGTCAGCGGCTCCGGCTCGGCGCCGATCAGCTTCTCGAAGGTGGTGTCGCTCCAGGCGACGAACCCCTCCGGGGCCTTCTTGCGGACCACCTTGCGGCGCTTCTTCGGGTCGTCGCCGGCCTTCGCGAGCGCCTTCTCGTTCTCGATGACGTGCTCGGGGGCCTGGGCGACCACGTAACCGGCCGTGTCGAAGCCGGCCCGGCCGGCCCGGCCCGCGATCTGGTGGAACTCACGGGCGCGCAGGGTGCGCACCCGGGTGCCGTCGTACTTCGTCAGGGCGGTGAAGAGGACCGTGCGGATCGGCACGTTCACGCCGACACCGAGGGTGTCCGTCCCGCAGATCACCTTGAGCAGGCCGGCCTGGGCCAGCTTCTCGACGAGCCGCCGGTACTTCGGCAGCATGCCCGCGTGGTGCACGCCGATGCCGTGCCGGACGTAACGCGAGAGGTTCTGGCCGAACTTGGTGGTGAACCGGAAGCTGCCGATCAGCTCGGCGATCTTGTCCTTCTCCTCGCGCGTGCACATGTTGATGCTCATCAGCGACTGCGCGCGCTCCACGGCCTGCGCCTGCGTGAAGTGCACGATGTAGACCGGCGCCTGCCTGGTCTCCAGGAGCTCCGTCAGGGTGTCCGTGATGGGGGTGAGCCGGTACTCGTACGAGAGGGGCACCGGCCGGGTCGCCGAGCGGACCACCGAGGTCGGCCGGCCCGTGCGCCGGGTCAGGTCCTTCTCGAACATCGACATGTCGCCGAGCGTCGCCGACATGAGCACGAACTGCGCCTGGGGAAGCTCCAGGAGCGGAATCTGCCAGGCCCAGCCGCGGTCCTGCTCGGCGTAGAAGTGGAACTCGTCCATCACGACCTGGCCGATGTCCGCGTACCTGCCGTCCCGCAGCGCGATCGACGCGAGCACCTCCGCCGTGCAGCAGATCACCGGGGCGTCCGCGTTCACGGACGCGTCGCCGGTCAGCATGCCGACGTTCTCGGTGCCGAAGATCTTGCACAGTTCGAAGAACTTCTCCGACACCAGCGCCTTGATCGGAGCCGTGTAGAACGTCACCTGGTCGTTGGCGAGCGCGGTGAAGTGCGCCCCCGCCGCGACCAGCGACTTTCCGGAGCCGGTGGGGGTGGACAGGATCACGTTGGCCCCGGAGACGACCTCGATCAGAGCCTCTTCCTGGGCCGGGTAGAGCGTGATGCCCCGGTCCTCGGCCCAGGAGGAGAAGGCCTCGAAGAGGGCGTCGGGGTCGGCGGTCGGCGGCAGCTGATCGATAAGGGTCACGCCCCCATCTTGCCTGGCTTCCGCTCGGATGAGGGAACCGGCCAGCGGACGTGATGATCACGGACGGTAGGCTCGTCCGTCGACCGGTCGCCAACTGAGCGCCGGCAGGGGAGAAACGGGGCGGGCCAACCATGATGGGACCGGCGCATTCGCTGTCCGGAGCGGCGGCCTGGCTGGGGGTCGGAGCGGCCGCGGCGGCCTTCGACCGGCCGATGCCCTGGCCGGTTCTCGTCGTCGGTGCGCTCATCTGCGCGGGCGCCGCCCTCGCCCCCGACCTCGACCACAAGTCCGCGACCATCTCCCGCGCCTTCGGACCGGTCTCCAAGGGCCTCTGCGAGATCGTCGACAAGCTGTCGTACGCCGTCTACAAGGCGACCCGCTCCTCCGCAGACCCCCGCAGGTCCGGCGGCCACCGGACCCTCACCCACACCTGGCTCTGGGCCGTCCTGATCGGCGGCGGCGCCTCGGTCGCGGCGGTCACCGGCGGCCGGTGGGCGGTCCTCGCCATCCTCTTCGTCCACCTGGTCCTCGCCGTGGAAGGCCTGCTGTGGCGGGCCGCCAGGATGTCGAGCGACGTCCTGGTGTGGCTGCTCGGCGCCACCAGCGCCTGGATCCTGGCGGGCGTCCTCGACCAGCCCGGCAACGGCTCGGACTGGTTCTTCACCGGCCCCGGCCAGGAGTACCTGTGGCTCGGCCTCCCGATCGTCCTCGGCGCCCTCGTCCACGACATCGGCGACGCCCTGACCGTCTCGGGCTGCCCGATCCTGTGGCCCCTCCCGGTCGGCCGGAAGCGCTGGTACCCGATCGGCCCGCCGAAGGCCATGCGCTTCCGGGCCGGCAGCTGGGTCGAGCTGAAGGTCCTGATGCCCGCCTTCATGCTCCTGGGCGGGGCGGGCGGAGCCTCGGCGCTCGGCTTCATCTAGCAGCGGCGGCGGGTACGCGGAAGGGGCCGCACCGGACACATCCGGTGCGGCCCCTTCCGCCCTCCGTCAGCCGTGCCAGGACCGCCACAGCGCCGCGTACGCCCCGTCCGCCGCGACCAGCTCCGCGTGGCTGCCGAGCTCGCTGATCCGCCCGGACTCGACCACCGCGATCAGATCGGCGTCGTGGGCCGTGTGCAGCCGGTGCGCGATGGCCACGACCGTACGCCCGTCCAGGACACGGCTGAGGGAACGCTCCAGGTGCCGGGCCGCCCGCGGGTCGAGCAGCGAGGTCGCCTCGTCGAGGACCAGGGTGTGCGGGTCCGCGAGGACCAGCCGGGCAAGGGCGATCTGCTGGGCCTGCGCCGGGGACAGGGACCTGCCGCCCGAGCCGACCTCGGTGTCCAGGCCCTCGTCGAGACCCCGGGCCCAGACCTCCGCGTCCACCGCCGTGAGCGCGGCCCACAGCTCCGTGTCCGACGCCCCGGTCCTGGCCAGGAGCAGATTGTCCCGGAGGGTGCCCACGAAGACGTGGTGCTCCTGGTTGACCAGGGCCACGTGCTCACGGACCCGCTCGGCGGGCATCCGTGCCAGCTCGGCGGCGCCGAGGGTGACCGAGCCGGTCCGCGGGGCGTAGATGCCCGCGAGCAGCCGGCCGAGGGTGGACTTCCCCGCGCCGGACGGACCCACCAGGGCGAGCCGGGTGCCGGGCGCCACCGTGAGGGACACCTCGTGCAGCACGTCGACGCCCTCGCGGTAACCGAACCGCACCTCGTCGGCCAGGACGGTCCGGCCCTCCGGCCGGACCTCCGCGTCGCCCGCCTCCGGCTCGATGTCCCGGACGCCGACCAGCCGGGCCAGCGACACCTGGGCGACCTGGAGCTCGTCGTACCAGCGGAGCACGATCCCGATCGGGTCGACCAGCATCTGCGCGAGCAGCGCGCCGGTCGTCAGCTGGCCCACGTCGATCCAGCCCCGGAGCACGAACGCCCCGCCGAGCAGGAGCACGGAACAGAGCACCGTCACATGGGTCAGGTTGACGACGGGGAAGAGCACCGAGCGCAGGAACAGCGTGTACCTCTCCCACGCGACCCACTCCGAGATCCGCCGGTCCGACAGGGCGATCCGGCGCTCGCCGAGGCGGTGCGCCTCGACCGTACGGCCCGCGTCGACCGTCTCGGCGAGGGCGGCGGCCACCGCCGCGTACCCCGCGGACTCCGAGCGGTACGCCGAGGGCGCCCGCTTGAAGTACCAGCGGCCGCCGACGATCAGCAGCGGCGCCGCGAGCAGCGCGGCGAGCGCGAGCGGCGGCGCCGTCACCGCGAGGCCGCCGAGCAGCAGCCCCGCCCACACGACGCCGATGGCCAGCTGCGGCACCGCCTCGCGCATCGCGTTGGAGAGCCGGTCGACGTCCGTGGTGATCCGGGAGAGGAGGTCACCGGTGCCGGCCCGCTCCAGCACGCCCGGCGGCAGACCGACCGCGCGGACGAGGAAGTCCTCCCGCAGGTCGGCCAGCATCTCCTCCCCGAGCATCGCCCCGCGCAGCCGGACGAGCCGCACGAAGAAGGTCTGGACGAGCAGGGCGGCCGCGAACAGCCCGACCGTACGCTCCAGATGGAGCTCGCGCGCTCCCGACGCCAGTTCGTCCACCACCGAACCGAGCAGGTACGGGCCGGCCATCGAGGCGACCACGGCGACCGCGTTCACCCCGATGAGCAGCGCGAACGCCCGCCGGTGGCGGCGCAGCAGCGCACGCGCGTAGGCGCGGACGGTCGCGGTGCCGGCGACGGGCAGCGTGGTCGCCGTCGTCGGGGCCGCCGGGTCGTACTCCGGAGGCGCCAGGCCGATCATGCCGTTTCCCCTTCCAGTGCTTCGATCTCGTCCGCTTCGGTCTCGACGGGGCGGAGGGCCGCCGGGCCGAGTGGTTCCTCGTCGGTCCCGCGGGTGACGACCGCCCGGTAGCGGGGCTCCCGGGCGAGCAGCTCGCGATGGGTGCCCACGGCGACCGCCTGGCCCTCGTGGACCAGGACGACCCGGTCGGCGCGGTCCAGGAGCAGCGGCGAGGAGGCGAGGACCACGGTGGTCCTGGCCTCGCGCAGCTCGCGGACACCGGCCGCGACCCGGGCCTCGGTGTGGGCGTCGACCGCCGAGGTGGGCTCGTCGAGGACGAGCACCTCCGGATCGGTCACGAGCGACCGGGCGAGCGCGAGCCGCTGCCGCTGGCCGCCGGAGAGCGACCGGCCCCGCTCGGTGATCCGGGTGCGCATCGGATCGCCGTCGGTGTCCACGGAGGCCTGCGCCAGCGCGTCGAGGACGTCCTCGCACCGGGCGGCGGCCAGTGCCCGCTCGGGGAGCACCTCGCCGGAGCGCGGCACGTCGAGCAGTTCGTGGAGCGTGCCCGAGAGCAGGACCGGGTCCTTGTCCTGGACGAGGACGGCCGTACGGGCGGCCCCCAGCGGCAGTTCGTCGAGCGGGACCCCGCCGAGCAGGACCGATGTGTGGTCCGCGTCCGGTTCGGCCGGGTGGCCGCCGAGCCGGTCCGCGAGCCGCCCGGCGACGTCCGGGTCGCCGCAGACGACCGCCGTGAAGAGGCCGGCCGGTGCGCGCAGTCCGGTCAGCGGGTCGTACAGGTCCCCGGTCGCCTTGCGCTCCCCGTCGCCCGCGGTGGTGGTGACCGTACGGGCCAGGGCGAGCACCCGGGCGGCCCGCTTCGCCGACGGACGGGAGAAGGAGAAGGCCATGGCGATCTCCTCGAAGTTCCGCAGCGGGTGGTACGTGAGGGCGACGGCGCTGTACACGGTGACCAGCGCGCCGACCGTGATCCGTCCGTCGAGGGCGAGCCGCGCCCCGTACGCCACCACGACGATGAGCAGGATGCCGGGGAGCACGACCTGCGTCGCGGAGATCAGCGCCCACATGCGCGCACTGCGCACGGCCGCCGCGCGGACCTCCTGGGAGGCGGCGCGGTAGCGGGCGAGGAACAGCTCCTCGCCGCCGATGCCGCGCAGGACGCGGAGCCCGGCGACGGTGTCCGAGGCCAGTTCGGTGGCCTTGCCCGCCTTCTCGCGCTGGATGTCCGCCCGGCGCGTCGCGCGGGGGAGGAGCGGCAGCACGGACAGGGCGAGGAGGGGGACGCCGACGGCCACCACGACGCCCAGGGAGGGCTCGTAGACGATGAGGCCCGTGCAGACGAGGACCAGGACGACGGCGCCCGCGGCGAACCGTGACAGGGCCTCGACGAACCAGCCGATCTTCTCGACGTCGCCGGTGGAGACGGCGACGACCTCGCCCGCGGCGACCCGCCGGGTCAGGACCGAGCCGAGCTCGGCGGTCTTGCGGGAGAGCAGCTGCTGGACCCGGGCGGAGGCCGTGATCCAGTTGGTGACGGCGGTGCGGTGCAGCATCACGTCACCCACGGTGATCGCGGCTCCGAAGACCAGGAGCAGCGCTCCGGCGAGCGCGAGCCGCCCGCCGTCGCGGTCCACGACCGCCTGCACGGCGACGCCGACGCCGAACGGAAGGCCGGCGATGCCCAGGTGGTGGAGGAGTCCCCAGAGCATGGACTTCACCTGTCCGCCGAGCTGTTGACGGCCGAGCCAGACGAGGAACCGGGTGCCCGAGCGGACATCGGGGACCCCTGGGTCGGGGTGGGGAAGATCTCGAATCTGCATGGCGTCCCAGGGTCTCCGGGTCTCGTCTGGGGGGAAACGCGCGCCGGGGGTACGCGGCCGCTCGTGTCCGGGGGTGGGATGGAAACCGTGCAAGGTTCGCTTTTTCCCCGCCGGGCGGCAATCGATTTTCCCCATGACGGAACAGATCGCGCCATGTCCGCTCATCGCCCTCTGGACCGCACGGAGCTGACCGCGCTTCACTCTCGCCCCATGAGATCACTCAAGATCATGAGCATGCTCAGCGGTCTGGCGCTGGCAGCCTGCGCCCTCCTCACCGCCCACCCGGCCGCCGCCGACGGTCCGAACGGCCCGACGCCCCCGGCCGAGTTCACCACCGACTGGCACGACCCGGTCACCGCCGCCCCGCCCGTCGAGACCCCCGGCACCCGCAGCTGCGAAGTGACCCTCGCCGCCGCCCAGTTCCGCGACTTCACCCCCTACCAGGGGAGTTACACCCCGCCCAAGGAGTGCGGCACCCGCTGGAACAAGATCGTCCTCCGCCTCGAAGGCAGCGTGAAGGGCCGCCAGTACGACCGCCTCGGCCACCTCACCGTCGGCGGCGTGGAGATCTTCCGCACCTCGACGCCCCAGCCCTCGCCCGACGGCATCACCTGGTCCGTCGAGAAGGACGTCACCCGGTACCGCGACACCCTCAGCCGCCCGCAGCCGGTCGAGATGCTCATCGGCAATGTCGTGAACGAGACGTACACCGGCGTCCTCGACGTCCGCGTCACCCTCACCTTCCACACCGCCCAGGGCCGTGTGAAGCCCGCCGCCGGTACCCCCGACCGGGTGATCCCCCTCACCGGCGCCACCCTCACCACCCCGCGCAACACCGAACGCGTCCTCGCCGAGGTGTACGCCACCGGCTCCGGCGGTGGCTGCGAGGAGTACTGGTACCTCTCCGTCCCCGACGCCGCCCCCTACTCCTGCCGGGCCGCCGAAGGCCCGCATCGGGAGGTCCGCGTCTCCGTCGACGGACGCCTCGCCGGCATCGCCGCGCCCTTCCCCACGGTCTGGACCGGCGGCTGGTCCAATCCCTTCCTCTGGTACGTCACCCCCGGGCCGCGCGCCTTCGACGTCCAGCCGGTCGTCTACGACCTGACGCCCTTCGCCGCCGTCCTCAACGACGGCCGTGCCCACCGCGTCGAGGTCACCGTCGCCGGCGTCCCGGCCGGGCAGACGGGCTGGTCCACCCCCACCAACGTGCTGCTCTGGCAGGACGAGGGCAGCCGGGTCGTCACCGGCGGCCTCGACCGTCACGAGGAGACCGCCCCGGGCAACTCCTCCGTGTACACGGCGGGCTCCGCGGACTCCCTCCACCGCCTGGACACGGAGGCGGACCACCGGCTCACCGTCGCTGGCCACCTGAACACCTCGCACGGCCGGGTCGACACCACCGTCACCCGCTCCGTCGCCCACACCTCCGTCCACCGCTGGGGCGAGGGGGAGAACCCGGACGCGTTCACCGCGCGCTGGACCGACCGGGAGAGCGTCACCACCGGCCGGACCGTCACCCGGACCGACCGGACGTACACGATGGACGGGGAGACGACGGTCGGGGCGGGCGACCGGCTGCGGACGGTCCTCACCCTCGGGGACCGCGCCGACACGAGCGCCGTGCGCGACGGACGGCGCCTCTCCTGGTCGCGGCTCGACGACACGTACACCGGCGACGCCACGTACACCACCGGCGTCCCGCGCGACCAGCGGCACGCGGTCGGCACCACGAACGAGCGCTACCGGCTGTACGGCTCCGACGGCTGCCACGACCGGAGCCTGACGACCGTCCAGGGCACCGTCACCGAGGACCTGCGGCGCTGCTGAGCACCGCGGTGCCCGGCCCCCGCCGTGAGCGGGGCCGGGCGCCACGCCTTCGGACGGGCCTCACCGCACTCTCAGACCGGCTTCACCGAGTCCACGCCCGGGCGGGCCGCGGTCCACTCGCCGCGCGTGAAGTCGGGGATCTCCTGCGGGGCTCCGCCGGCCCTGATCGAGGCGTCGCTCAGCGGCAACGGCGCCGTCCAGGTGGCGGCGTCGTACACGTCGAAGTCCGGTACGAGACCGAGCCGCATGCACTGCATCAGCCGGTAGACCATGAGGTGGTCCATGCCGCCGTGGGCGCCCGGCGGGTTGGCGTGGGCCTTCCAGAGCCAGTGGTCGAACTCGGCCGCGTACGCCGAGAAGTCACCCCACTCGTCGTCCTTGTGGTCCGGCTCGATGTAGATCCGGGCGGGGAAGTCCTCGAAGACGCCCCGCGTGCCGCCCAGGCTGTTGATCCGGCTGTACGGGTGCGGGGTGGAGACGTCGTGCTCGAGGCGGATCACCCGGCCCCTGGCCGTCCGGACCATGCTGATCGTCCGGTCGCTCCCGGTGTACGACTCCTTCCAACTCGGGTCACCGGGCGGCATGTTCTCCTCGCGGTACTCGGCGAGGCCGAGCGCCGGCGTCCCGAAGCTGCTGATGCTCACCGCCCGGTCGCCCCGGTTGACGTCCATGTAGGTGGCGACGGGACCGAAGCCGTGGTTGGGGTAGAGGTCCCCCTTGAGACGCGTGTGCCAGAGCCGGCGCCAGGGACCCTCGTAGTACGTCGGGGAGAACAGCAGACCGCGCAGGTCGTGGTTGTACGCCCCCGCGCCGTGCAGGAGTTGCCCGAACTTGCCGGCGTGCGCCATCCGCAGCACCCGCATCTCGTTCCGGCCGTAGCAGCAGTTCTCCAGCTGCATGCAGTGCCGACGGGTCTGCTCGGACAGGTCGACCAGTTCCCACAGCTCGTCGAGCCGCATCGCGACCGGGCACTCCACGCCGGCGTGCTTGCCGTTCAGCATCGCCGCCCTGGCGATGGCGAAGTGGCTCTCCCAGGGGGTGGCCACGTACACGAGGTCGACGTCCGAGCGGGCGCAGAGCTTCTCGTAGTCGTTCTCGCCGTTCACGTACAGGGCGGGGGCGGGGTGCCCGGCGGCGACGGTCTTCGCGGCGGCCCGTTCGGCCTTGTCGCGCACCGGGTCGCAGACGGCCGTCACACGGACCCCGGGGAGCGAGAGGAAGTGCCCGATCATGGCGGCGCCCCGGTTGCCGAACCCGACGATGCCGACGCGGACCGTGGAACGGCGCTCGAAGGGGACGGCCGCCATGGTGGCACCACGGCGCTTCGGCACGGCCGCGGCTTCGGCGGGCGCGGCGGTGGGCGCTCCGGCGGCCTGGGCGGCGGACGGGCCGCCGAGGGCGCCGACACCGAGACCCGCCCCGGCCGCCGCGGCGGTCCCGAGGACCTGGCGGCGGCTCGGGGCGTGCGGCGACTGCTCGTTCATGGAACCTCCCGGACCGAGTGCACGGCTGACCCGTCGGATGGTCGGACTGTACTGTTCCGGATCTCGCGCCGAGCGGCACGGAACACCCACCGTCACCCGAACGTACGAAGGCCCCGCACCGTCCGGGGTGAGGGGCCGCCGTGCCCGGCCGACCGACGCGGTCAGGGACGCGTCGCCCGTTCCAGGGCGAGGAGCACCGACCCGTAACTGCGGCCCGTCGCCCGCTCCATCCCGATCTCACACATCCGGTTGGCCGAGAGATGCGCGTCGAAGGACCGAGCCGTCACCTCGGCCGCCTCGCGGGCGGTCGCCGAGGCCGTCAGCTCCGGGTGCAGCATCCCCCGGTCGCCCGCGAAGGCGCAGCAGCCCGCGTCGGCGGGGACGACGACCTCCTCCGCGCAGGCCCCGGCGAGCGCCGTCAGCCTGTCCTCGTCGCCGAGGTGCCGCATCGAGCACGTCGGATGCACCACGGCGGAGCCGACCCGGCGGCGTACGACGAGCCGCGGAAGCAGCTCGTCCGCCGCCCACACCAGCGAGTCCACCACCGTCATCTCCGCGTGCAGCGCCCGGTTGTCCGCCGTCAGGTACGGCACCACCTCGTGCGCGATGCCGAGCGTGCACGAGGAGGCGTCCACCACCAGCGGCAGCGTCCCGCCCGCCGTCCACCCCCAGGCCGCCTCGACGATCCGGTTCGCCATCACCTCGTTGCCCCGCTCGTACCCCTTGGAGTGCCAGATCGTCGCGCAGCACGTACCGGCCACGTCGTCCGGGATCCACACCGGTCTCCCCGCCCGCGCCGACACCGCGACCACGGCCTCGGGGAGCGAGGGCCCGGGGCCGCCGTCCGGGCCGCCCTCCGGGTCGCCGAAGATCCGGTTCACACAGGCCGGGTAGTAGACGGCGGCCGCCGCCGGGCGATGGGTGCGGGGCAGCCGCCGCGCCGCCGCGCCGGGGATCTCCGGCAGCCACTCCGGCACCAGGTCGCTGCTGAGCGCCCGCCGGGCCAGGCCCGTCACCGAGGCGAGGACCCGGTCGCCGATCCGGTCCGCCGCGGCGACCGCGAGCCGCGCGGAGGCCTCCACCGCCCGGAAGTTCCTCGCGGCCAGGGCGGCGATCCGTTCCTCGCGCGGCGAGTGGCGCTCGTGCCGGAACTCCTTCATGAGCGCGCCCGTGTCGATCCCGACCGGGCAGGCCAGCTTGCAGGTGGAGTCACCGGCGCAGGTGTCGACGGCGCCGTAGCCGTACTCCTCGAGGAGGCGCGTCTCGACCGGGGAGCCCTCGCCCTGCCGCATCATCTCCCGGCGCAGCACGATCCGCTGGCGCGGAGTGGTCGTCAGGTCCTTGCTGGGGCAGGTCGGCTCGCAGAAGCCGCACTCGATGCAGGGATCGGCGATCCGCTCCACGGACGGGATCGTCTTCAGGCCGCGCAGATGGGCGTGCGGGTCGCGGTCCAGGACGATCCGCGGGGCGAGCACCCCGTCGGGGTCGACGGCCTCCTTGATCCGCCACATCAGGTCGGTCGCCTTCGTGCCCCACTCCAGTTCCAGGAAGGGCGCGATGTTGCGGCCGGTGGCGTGCTCCGCCTTCAGGGAGCCGTCGAAGCGCTCCACGGTCAGCTTGCAGAACTCGTCCATGAAGCCCGCGTACCGCTCGACGTCGCCGGGGTCGGCCGCATCGAAGGCGAGGAGGAAGTGGAGGTTGCCGTGCGCGGCGTGACCGGCCACGGCCGCGTCGAAACCGTGCCGGGACTGGAGGTCGAGCAGTGCGGCGCAGGCCTCCGCGAGCCGGACCGGCGGCACGGCGAAGTCCTCGGTGATCAGGGTCGTCCCGGAGGGGCGCGAGCCGCCGACGGCCGTCACGAAGGCCTTGCGGGCCTTCCAGTACCCGGAGATCTTCCCGGGGTCGCGGGTGAACGCGTTCTCCACGGAAGCCACCGGGACCACCGGGGCCATCGGGCCGAGCCCGGCGAGGACCTCCGCCGCCGCCCGCTCGTACGCCGCGAGGGCCGCCGCGTCCGGCGCCCGGAACTCGACCAGCAGCGCCGCCGTCTCCCTGGGCAGTTCCGCCCAGTCCCCGGGCACGCCCGCCACGCTGACCGAGGCCCGCAGCGTGTTGCCGTCCATCAGCTCGACGGCCAGGGCCCCGGCCTCGGTGAACCGGGGCACGGCGGCGGCCGCCGCCGGCAGCGAGGGGAAGAAGAGCAGGGCCGTGGACACCTGGCGGTCCAGCGGCAGCGTGTCGAGGACGACCTCCGAGATGAAGCCGAGGGTGCCCTCGGAGCCGACCATGAGACCCCGCAGGATCCGCACCGGGGTGTCGCCGTCGAGGAAGGCGTCGAGCCGGTAGCCGTTGGTGTTCTTGATGGTGTACTTGGCCCGGATCCGGGCGGTCAGCTCGGCGTCCGCCTCGATCTCGGCCTTGATCGCCAGCAGTTCCGCGCACAGCCTCGGCTCGGCGCGCGCCAGTTCCTCATCGGCGTCCGGGTGGGCGGTGTCGACCACGGTGCCGCTCGGCAGCACGAAGGTGAGCGAGGAGACGGTCCGGTACGAGTTCCGGGTCGTCCCGGCGGTCATGCCGGAGGCGTTGTTGGCGACGACGCCGCCGATCGTGCAGGCGACGGCGCTCGCCGGATCGGGGCCCAGGACCCGGCCGTACGGGGCGAGCGCGGCATTGGCCCGTACGACGGTGGTGCCGGGGCGGGCGCGGGCGCGGGCGCCGCCGTCCAGGACCTCGACGCCGGCCCAGTGGCGGCGCACGTCCACCAGGATGTCCTCGCCCTGCGCCTGCCCGTTGAGGCTGGTCCCGGCGGCCCGGAAGACCACTTCGCGGCCCTTGCCGTGCGCGTACGACAGGATCGTGGAGATGTCGTCGATGTCCTCGGCGACCACGACGACCTGCGGAACGAACCGGTACGGGCTGGCGTCAGAGGCGTACCGGACCAGGTCGGAGATCGTGGACAGGACCTTCTCCGCGCCGAGGAGTTCGGTGAGCTCCTCGCGCAGCCCCCGCGGCGTGCCCCGCGAGTGGAGCTCCGGGACGCGGTCCGGGGCCGGAGTCCGCTTCGTACGGGGGCGAAGGGCCTGCGGGTTCGGCTCGAACAGCGGCATGTCACGGCTCCCCTTCGGCGCGTCCCCGCGCCCGAGGAGTCAGCAGCCGCCCTCGGGGCCTGGGTCGACCAGGGCGGTCAGCAGACCCCCGAGCACCTCGCGCTGTGCGGCGGTCAATGGAGCAAGGATGTCCTCTGCGGCCGCCCGGCGCGCGCTGCGCAGCTCTCCCAGCGTGGCGCGGCCCGCGTCGGTGAGCTCGATCCGCACGACCCGCCGGTTGCTCGGGTCGGGCACCCTGCGCACCCGGTCGACGGCCTCGAGGCCGTCGACGAGACTGGTCACGGCGCGCGGGACGACCTCGAGGCGGGCGGCGAGGTCGGCCATCCGGGGCGGCTCGCCGAAGTGCGCGACCGTGCGCAGCAGCCTGGACTGGGCCGGGGTGATGCCGACCGGCTCCAGATGGCGCTTCTGGATGCGGTGCAGCCGCCGGGTGAGGCGGAGGAGCTGCTCGGCGAGGAGCCCGTCGGCGTCGGCACCGGTCGGCGGGCGGGCGCCGGTCGGCGCGTCGGTACCGGACGGCGCGTCGGCACCGGTCGGCGCGTCGGCACCGGTCGGCGCGTCGGTGCCGATCAGCGGTTCGGCGCCGGTCAGCGGGTCGGAGGTGGTCATGCGGGAACAATATCAGGACCATGTTCATTGTGAGCATAGGTAACAATGAGCTAGGGTCTTTTCGACCTCGAATCCTCGACCCTCGAAGGAGCCCATGCGCCCCCACGACCAGTCCGACTGGACGCCCCCGCCCCGCGACTCCGACCAGCCGAAGGAGCCCGCGCAGCTGCGGCGCATCCTGGGACTCTTCCGCCCTTACCGCGCGCGCCTCGTCGTCGTCGGCCTCCTGGTCGGCGCCGCCTCGCTCGTCACGGTCGCCTCACCCTTCCTGCTCAAGGAGATCCTGGACACCGCGATCCCGCAGGGCCGCACCGGGCTGCTCAGCCTGCTCGCCCTCGGCATGATCGCCACCGCCGTGCTGACCAGCGTCTTCGGCGTGCTCCAGACCCTGATCTCCACCACCGTCGGCCAGCGGGTCATGCACGACCTGCGCACCGGGGTCTACGAGCAGCTCCAGCGGATGCCGCTGGCCTTCTTCACCCGGACCCGCACCGGCGAGGTCCAGTCCCGCATCGCCAACGACATCGGTGGCATGCAGGCGACCGTGACCTCGACGGCCACCTCCCTCGTCTCCAACCTCACCGCCGTCGTCGCGACGGTCATCGCCATGCTCGCCCTCGACTGGCGCCTCACCGTCGTCTCGCTGCTCCTGCTGCCCGTCTTCGTCTGGATCAGCCGGCGCGTCGGCCGTGAGCGCAAGCGGATCACCACCCAGCGGCAGAAGCAGATGGCCGCCATGGCCGCGACCGTCACCGAGTCCCTCTCCGTCAGCGGCATCCTGCTCGGCCGCACCATGGGCCGCGCCGACTCGCTGACCACGTCCTTCGCCGAGGAGTCCGAGCGCCTCGTCGACCTCGAAGTGCGCTCCTCCATGGCCGGACGCTGGCGGATGTCCACCATCGGCATCGTCATGGCCGCCATGCCCGCCCTGATCTACTGGGCCGCCGGCGTCGCCGTGGGCTCGGGCGGGACCGAGATCTCGCTCGGCACGCTCGTCGCCTTCGTCTCGCTCCAGCAGGGCCTCTTCCGGCCCGCCGTCAGCCTGCTCTCCACCGGCGTGCAGATGCAGACCTCCCTCGCGCTCTTCCAGCGCATCTTCGAGTACCTCGACCTGCCCGTGGACATCACCGAGCCCGCCGAGCCGGTCCGGCTCCCCGAGGTCCGCGGCGAGGTCGCCTTCGAGAAGGTCACCTTCCGCTACGAACCGCAGGGCACCGGCCGCCCGACCCTCGACGCGATCGACCTGATCGTTCCCGCCGGAAGCAGCCTGGCCGTCGTCGGCCCCACCGGCTCCGGCAAGTCGACCCTGAGCCACCTCGTGCCGCGCCTCTACGACGTCACCGGCGGCCGGGTCGCCCTCGACGGGGTCGACGTGCGCGACCTGGACTTCGACACCCTCGCCCGGGCCGTCGGCGTCGTCTCCCAGGAGACGTACCTCTTCCACGCCTCCGTCGCCGACAACCTCCGCTTCGCCAAGCCGGACGCCACCGACGAGGAGATCGAGGCCGCCGCCCGCGCCGCCCAGATCCACGAGCACATCGCCTCGCTCCCCGAGGGGTACGACACCCTGGTCGGCGAGCGCGGCCACCGCTTCTCGGGCGGCGAGAAGCAGCGCCTGGCCATCGCCCGCACCATCCTGCGCGACCCGCCCGTACTGATCCTCGACGAGGCGACCAGCGCCCTCGACACCCGTACCGAGCACGCGGTGCAGCAGGCCATCGACGCCCTCTCGGCGGGCCGCACCACGATCACCATCGCCCATCGGCTCTCCACCGTCAGGGACGCCGACCAGATCGTCGTCCTGGACGCGGGGCGGATCGCGGAGCGCGGCACGCACGAGGAACTGCTCGCGCGGGACGGGCGGTACGCGGCCCTGGTCCGCCGGGACGAGCGCGGCGCCGCGACCGCCACGGCCGCCACCGCTCCGACCGAACAGGCGAACGTAGGAGCGGTTGTTCCCCAGAACGTGTGATCGTTCCGGGAATCGTTGCCCAACTCCCGTACGCCGTCGGATGATTGCGGTGCGCGATCGGCGGGCTGCAGACCGTGACCGCGCAGTCCCACAGCAGTCCCACTGATGTACCTGTACGAGGAGAAGCACCATCATGAACGTCATCACCGACCTGCTCGCCGGCGTCTTCCACTTCCTGGGATGGCTCGTCTGACGATCGCAGTGTCCGGCGCCGTCGGTCCCCGTCCCAGGGGCCGGCGGCGCCGCCGTGTGCGCGGGCTCCCCGGATTCCGGTAGGGGCCGGGTTAGCGTGCGGCCATGACGTACCGGCCGCCCTCACCGTACGCACCCCCACGCCGTCGTCCCCGACGCCTGTCCCTGCCCCGGCCGCCCGGGCCCTCCCGCCGACCCCGGCTGACCCGGCGCGGCAGGACGGCGCTCGTCCTCGGAGCGGTCCTCGTCGTGGCCGCCGGGATCGCCGTCCCGCTGCTCCTGACCCGTGACGAACCCGCCGTCGAACAACCCCGGACGCTGCTCGTCCCCGAAGGCCGGCGGGCCGCCCAGATCTACCCGGCCGTCGACCGGGCGCTCGGCCTGCCCGCGGGCACCACGCGGAAGACCGCGACCGCGCCGGGGACCGGCCTGCCGCTGCCCGCGGAGGCCGGCGGCAACCCCGAGGGCTATCTCTTCCCCGCGACCTATCCGGTGCTCTCGGCCACCACTCCGGAGGGGCTGCTGCGCTTCATGGTGGACACCGCGGGCAAGCGCTTCGGTACGGCGCGCGTCGCCGAGGGGGCGAGGGCGCACGGACTGAGCGTCTACGAGACGGTCGTCGCGGCCAGCATCGTGCAGGCCGAGGCCGACAACCCGGAGGACATGGCGAAGGTCGCCCGGGTCGTCCACAACCGGCTCGCCCGGGACATGGAGCTCCAGATGGACTCGACCCTCAACTACGCGCTGGACCGCAGCACCGTGGACACCACGTACGAGGACACCAGGATCAGGAGCCCGTACAACACCTACGAGCGGAAGGGCCTGCCGCCGACGCCCATCGGCAACCCGGGGGACCAGGCCCTGGACGCGGTGATCAGTCCGGCCGACGGCGACTGGCTCTACTTCGTCACGGTGGCCCCCGGGGACACCCGCTTCACGGCCGACTACGCGGTCCACCAGGCCAACGTGGCCGAGTTCAACACGCTCCGGAGCGCCGGGAAGAGCTGAGCCGGCGTCCGCTCAGGCGGAAAGAGCGGTGACGGCCACCGGGGCGGTCGCGGTGACGGCCGCCGGGGCGGTCGCGGGGGGCTCGCGCAGGAGGCGGCGGATGTCGGAGACGGCCGCGCGGCCGGCCCGGTTGGCGCCGATCGTCGAGGCCGAGGGGCCGTAGCCGACGAGGTGGACGCGCTCGTCCCGTACGGCGCGCGTCCCCTCGACCCTGATGCCGCCGCCGGGCTCGCGCAGCCGCAGCGGGGTCAGATGGTCGATCGCCGCCCGGAAGCCCGTGGCCCACAGGATCACGTCCACATCGACGGTCCGGCCGTCGTCCCAGGCCACCCCGGTCGGGGTGATCCGGTCGAACATCGGCAGCCGGTCCAGGATCCCGCGCGCGCGTGCCGAGCGAACGGCGTCGTTGAGGGGGAGCCCGGTGACCGAGACGACGCTCTGCGGGGGCAGCCCGCGCCGCACCCGCTCCTCCACGAGCGCGACGGCCGCCCGCCCCTCCGCCTCGCCGAAGGGGCCCTCGCGGAAGACGGGTTCGCGCCGGGTCACCCAGAAGGTCTCGGCGGCGACGTCCGCGATCTCCATGAGGTGCTGGGTGCCGGAGGCGCCGCCGCCGACGACGAGCACCCGCTTCCCGGCGAACGCCGCCGGGCCGGGGTAGCCGGCGGTGTGCAGTTGGCGTCCTCGGAAGGTCTCCTGGCCGGGGTAGCGCGGCCAGAAGGGCCGGTCCCAGGTGCCGGTGGCGTTGATCAGGGCGCGGGTGGCGTACCCGCCCTCGGAGGTCTCGACCAGGAGCCGTCCGCCGTCGCCCTCCCGGACCCCGGTGACGTCGACCGGGCGGTGGATCCGCAGGTCGAAGGTGCGCTCGTACGCGTCGAAGTAGGCGCCGATCACCTCCGAGGAGGGGCGCGAGGGGTCGGCGCCGGTCAGCTCCATGCCGGGCAGCGCGTGCATGCCGTGGACCTTGCCGTACGTGAGCGAGGGCCACCGGAACTGCCAGGCGCCGCCCGGCCGCGGGGCGTGGTCGAGGACGACGAAGTCGCGGTCCGGTTCCATGCCGACGCGGCGCAGGTGGAAGGCGGCCGAGAGGCCCGCCTGCCCGGCACCGATGACGACGACGTCCACCGATGTGACCCGCTGCCCGGCGGCTGCCGGGGCCGTGCCCTCTTCCACCACGAAATCGTTCACGGTTCTACCAACAGGGGTGGGGGCCCGGATCTTCCCGTGCCCCCGCCCCGTCGCGGCCGGTGCTCCTACCGTCCGCCCGCCACCAGGAGCGGCGCACCGCCCGGGGCCGAGGCCGGGCGGCCGTTCGCCGCCGGGACACCGAGCAGCGGGGAGACCGGGACCGAGGGCAGCAGTCCGCGCGCCGCGAGCTCCGGCCGCACGCCCTCGCCGAACCAGTACGCCTCCTCCAGATGCGGGTAGCCGGACAGGACGAAGTGCTCCACGCCCAGGTCGTGGTACTCCTCGATCCGGTCCGCGACCTCGGCGTGGCTGCCCACGAGCGCGGTGCCCGCCCCGCCCCGTACGAGACCGACTCCCGCCCACAGGTTCGGCGAGATCTCCAGCCGGTCACGGCCGAGGGAGCCGCCCCCGTGCAGCGCCAGCATCCGCTGCTGGCCGACCGACTCGCTCCGGCCGAGGACCGCCTGCGCGGCCGAGACCGTCTCGGGATCGAGGTCGGAGAGCAGCCGGTCGGCCGTCGCCCAGGCCTCCCGCGCCGAGTCGCGGGAGATCGTGTGCAGCCGGATGCCGAAGCGGACCGTCCGGCCGCGTTCCTCCGCGAGCCCCCGGATCCAGTCGATCTTCTCCTTCACCTGCCACGGCGGCTCGCCCCAGGTCAGGTAGACGTCCGCGTGCTCGGCCGCCACCGGCCCGGCCGCGCCGGACGAGCCGCCGAAGAAGATCTCCGGCAGCGGGTCCGGCGGAAGCGCGGTCAGTCCGCCCTCGATCCGGAAGTGCTCGCCCTCGTGGTCGAACGGCCGGCCGGTCCATGCGCCCCGCACCACCGACAGGAACTCGGCCGTGCGCGCGTACCGCCGGTCGTGGTCCAGATGGTCGCCGAAGCGGCGCTGCTCGGCGGAGTCGCCGCCGGTCACCACGTTGAGGAGGAGCCTGCCCCGGGTGATCCGCTGGTACGTGGACGCCATCTGGGCCGCGAGGACCGGCGAGATCACACCGGGCCGGAACGCCACCAGGAACTTGAGCCGCTCGGTGTGCTGGGAGAGGGCGACCGTCGTCAGCCAGGCGTCCTCGCACCACGTCCCCGTCGGCGTCAGGACGGCTTCGAAGCCCAACTGCTCGGCGGCCTTGGCGATCTGGATCAGATAGTCGATGTCGGGCGCGCGCACCCCGGACACGGTCCGGTCGCGGGTGATGCCGCCGTCCGTGTAGGCGTGCCGGTCGACGAGGGTCCGGCCGTCGCCGCCGGTGGGCAGGAACCAGTGCAGGTGGACGGTCATCAGGAGGCCTTTCCGTAGCTGCGCGCCGGCGTGGTCGACGGCGGCAGGTCCTTGTTGAAGCGGGTGTCGACGAAGTCGGCGAAGCGGAACGGGCGGGGGATGAGCCCGAGGGCGGCGAAGGTGTCGGCGATCTTCTGCTCGGAGGCGACGGCCGCGTCGTCGAGGGCGACCGGGATACGGGTCCCGTTGCTGCGCTTCACCGCGGCGAGGGCCACCTCGTACGGCAGCCCGGTCTCCTTCGCCCACACCTCGGCCCACTCCTCCGGGTGGTCGAAGACCCAGCCCTGGGCGCGCCGAAGGCGTTCGACGAAGTCGCCGATCGCCTTCTCCTTCGCGGGGTCGGCGAGCGCCGAGGGGGCGGCGACCTGGAAGCCGAGACCGTTGACGAGCCCGCGCCCGTCGGTGAGGACCCGTCCCTTGCCGCTCAGCAGCACCTGCGAGGTGTACGGGTCCCAGGTCGCCCACGCGTCCACCTTGCCGCTGGTGAAGGCGGCCAGTGCGTCGGCCGGCTGGAGCAGGGTCACCCGGGTGTCGCTCGGCTTGAGGCCGGCCTTCCCGAGTGAGGCGATCAGCTGGAAGTGGGCGGAGCTTCCCTGCGCGACGGCGACCTTCCGCCCCTTCAGGTCGCCCACGGAACGCACGGGCGAGTCCTTCGGGACGAGGATCGCCTCGCCCGCGGAGTCGCCGTGCGTCGCGGAGACCACGGTGATCCTCGAGTCGGCGCCGGCGGCGAAGACGGGTGGGGTGTTGCCGACGGAACCGATGTCGACGGCCTTGGCGTTCACCGCTTCGAGCAGGGGTGGTCCCGAGGTGAACGTCGACCAGGTGATCCGGTAGGGGAGGTCGTCCAGTTCGCCGGCGGCCCGCAGGAGGGCTTCGGCGCCGCCCTTCTGGTCGCCCACGTTCAGGACGAGGGACCCCTTGCCGTCGGAGTTCGAGCCCTGACCGGCCGCGGAGGCGCCGGAGCAGGCGGAGGCGAGGAGGGCGAGCGGCACGAGCAGGGCCGCGGTGGACAGACGGAAGGACTTCACGGGTATCTCTCCTCAAGGGGAAGGGACGTCATAGGGGGAAGGAACGTCATCGGTCAGGCCGCCTGTCCGGCGGACTCCCCTTCGACGACGCCGAGTTCGGCGAGCAGACGGGTGCGGAGCGCGGCGAGCGCGGGATCGCCGGGGGAGCGGGGGCGGTCGAGGTCGACGGCGGTGTCGTACGCGATCACGCCGTCCCGCATCACGAGGGCGCGGTCCGCGAGCAGCAGCGCCTCGTCCACGTCGTGGGTGACGAGCAGGACCGTGCAGCCGCGCCGCTGCCACAGTTCGGCCACGAGCCGCTGGGCCTTGATCCGGGTCAGCGCGTCGAGCGCGCCGAACGGTTCGTCGAGCAGCAGCAGGTCCGGATCCCGTACCAACGCCCGTGCGAGGGAGGCCCGTTGCGCCTCACCTCCGGAGAGGGTCTTCGGCCAGGCGCCCGAGCGGTGGCCGAGCCCGACCTCCTCCAGGGCCCGCTCGGCGACCGGCCGGCCCGGCTTCCCCGGCAGCCCGAGCAGGACGTTGCGCCAGACCCGCTTCCACGGCATGAGGCGCGGCGCCTGGAAGGCGACGGCCCGGCGGCGCGGGACGAGGACGGTGCCGGAGATCTCCCGGTCGAGCCCGGCGAGGACCCGCAGGAGGGTGGACTTGCCGCAGCCGCTGTGGCCGAGCAGCGCCGTGAACTGCCCGGCCGCCAGGGTCAGGTCGAGCCCGTCGACGACCGGGCGCCCGTCGAAGGAACGGGTGAGACCCTGGACGGTCACTGCCCGGTGAAGGTCGGTCGCCATTGCAGCAGCAGCCTTTCGAGAGTGCGGACGACGGCGTCGGCGAGCAGGCCGAGGAAGGCGTAGACGACCAGGCAGACGACGATCACGTCGGTGCGGAAGAACTCCCGCGCCTGGTTCATGAGGAAGCCGATGCCGGCGTCGGCGTTGATGGACTCGCCGAAGACCAGCGCCAGCCAGGCCGTGGCGAGGGAGTAGCGCAGCCCGGTCATGGCCCCGGGCAGCGCGCCCGGCAGCACGACGTGCCGGACCAGACCCCAGCGGCCGAGCCCCAGCGACTGCCCGGCCTCGACCAGTTGGGCGTCCACGCCCCGGATGCCGGCGTACACGTTCAGATAGAGGTGGAAGGCGACGCCGAGGGCGATGAGCGCGACCTTGGGCGCCTCCCCGATCCCCAGCCAGATGATGAGGAGGGGGATGAGCCCGACCCAGGGCACGGTCCGCAGCATCTGGACGGGGGCGTCGACGAGGTCCTCCCCGAGCCGGGAGAGCCCGGACAGCAGGGCCAGCGCGATGCCGACGACCCCGCCGATCAGCAGGCCGACGGCCACGCGCCGCAGGGAGACGCCCATCGCGGTCGGAAGGGTCCCGTCGGCGATCAGCTCACCGGCGGCGCGGGCGATGGTCCCGGGCGAGGCGAGCGCGTCGGCGGGCAGCACCCCCGTCGAGCTGAGGGTCTGCCACAGGGCGAGGAGAAGGACCGGTCCGACGGCGCGGCGCAGCCAGCGGGGGACGGCGGGGCCGCGACCGGGGGTGCGGTCCGGGGTGAGGGCCTCGACATCCGGTACGACCGAGATGTCGGGCGCGGGGCGAGGTGGGGCATGACTGACCGTCATGGCGGAACTCCGGGGAGAGAGGAGGTGAGGGTGCGCGTCGGCGCCCGTGGGCGCGGGCGGGCGCGCACACGGCAGACCGGGCGTCAGGAAGATGACGTGACGTCGGAAAGGCGACGCGCGTCAGGAAGGAGACGTGACGTCAGGAGTTCGGTACGACGTCGGAAGGAGGGAAGGGCGTCAGCGACCGCGACGACACGCGGCGGAGGCCACCCGCAGCAGGTCGATGTGACCGCGCGTGGTGAGCAGGGCTGTACGCAACATGGCGCGAAGGTAGCGGTGGCCGCGCGCCGGGTCAATGACGTCTCGGAGCGTGGACGCGCGAAGGCCTCCGGCCACGGGCGGCAGCACGCGCGCGTCTCCCCGGGGAGCGGCGATGTCAGTCACCTCCGCTTCAATGGCGGTCATGGGCGAACAGGAACTTCTCGCGGCCGTGCACCGCCTGTCCTGGCCGGACACGGGCGATCTGGACTGCGACGAGGCAGGACACCACTCGGGGCACCTGTGCGTGACGCCCGTGGAGGGATCCATCGGCTTTCCCGCGCTCCTGGAGGTGTTTGGCGGGCGGTACGGGCGGCCGCGCAACCTCGCGACGGGCGGGTACGCCGATCCGACCGTGACCGCCTGGACCGGGCTCCCGCTCCTGGCCCCCTTCGGCGACCGGATCGTGGAGATGCGCGCCTGGGAGCACGCCGGCCGGTGGATCGGCTGCGGCACCGTCCGCTCCGACGAGGGCGTACGGACGGTGGTGCTGCTCGCGGAGCGGGAGGACCCGGCGGCGGACCTGGCGGAGGTGACGTCCTGGGTGGACGGGGTCGTCGCCGTCACGGGATGGGACCCGGCACGCGCGCGTACGGTCGACTGGGCGGCGGTCGAGGCCCGCATCGGGACCGCGCTGCCCGGCGACTACAAGCGACTCGCCGAGCTGTTCGGGCGTGGCGCCTTCGACGGCTTTCTCCGGCTCCAGGTCCCCGGTGGCGCCTTCGTGAGCGACGACCTCGTCCTGCACACGGAGTGGCTGGGCGAATGGGCCAGAACGCACCGGAGCGGCATCTGGGAGCCGTACGAGGTGTATCCGGCCCCCGGCGGACTCCTTGAATGGGCGAACTCCGAGCAGGCCCACCAGTTCTACTGGCTCACCGAGGGACCGGACCCCGACAGATGGCCGATCCTCGCGAAGGAGGACGTCCCCGACTCGTGGAGACGCTTCGACGGGACCACCGCCGAATTCGTCTACCGCCTCCTCGCCGACAAGCGGCATCCGTTCTCGACGGCCCGCTACTTCGACACCCACTGGTTCGAGAGCCACGGCTACATCTCCGACACCGACTCCGACGACAGCACGGAGAGCAGCTCCGACGACAGCACGGGGAACAGCTCCGGCGACGGCTACGAGAGAATAGGCGGGTGAACGACGACGATCCGTACCTGTGGCTGGAAGACATCTCGGGCGAGGCCGCGCTCACGTGGGTGGCCGAGCGCAACGCCGAGACGGCGCGAGCGGTGGCGGGGGACGCCGGGTTCGGGGCGCTGAAGGCGCGCCTGCGGGAGGTGCTCGACGCCTCCGACCGGATCCCGTACACCGTGCGGCGCGGGGAGTACCTCTACAACTTCTGGCGCGACGCCGAGGGCGAGAAGTGGGTGTGGGACGGGGCGCGGGTCCGGCGGCCGGAGTGCGACCGCGCTCTCGTACGGCTCTCGCGGGACGGCGGCGACGCCGTCGTGGTCCGTGAGTTCGACCTGGAGACGCGGGAGTTCGTCGAGGACGGCTTCCGGCTGCCTGAGGCGAAGACGCGGATCGGCTGGGCCGACGCCGACACCGTCCTCGTCGGTACGGATCTCGGCCCCGGCTCGCTGACCGACTCCGGGTATCCGCGCACCGTCCGCCGGTGGCGGCGCGGGACACCGGTGGAGGACGCCGAGCTCGTCTTCGAGGCCGAGCGGGGAGACGTGGCGGCCTGGGGGTACCGGGACCACACGCCGGGCTTCGAGCGGGAGTTCGTCGGGCGTTCGCCGGACTTCTTCCGGAGCGAGACGTACCTCCTGCGGCCCGACGGCACGCGCGCGCGGATCGACGTCCCCGACGACGCCCGCGCCTACGCCCACCGGCGGTACCTGATCGTCACCCTGAAGTCCGCGTGGCTCGGCCGGCCGTCGGGCTCGCTCCTCGCCTTCGACTTCGACGCCTTCATGGCGGGCGACCGCACCCCCGAGGTGCTCTTCACACCGGACCGGCGGACCGCCCTCGCCGGGCACAGCTGGACCCGCAACCACCTGATCCTGGAGACGATGCGGGACGTCAGCACCCGGATCGAGGTCCTCACCCCCGGCGACGGCGGATGGACCCGCGAGCCGCTCGCCGGGGTCCCGGAGCTGTCCGCCGTCAGCGTCGTCGACACCGACCCGGACGTCTCCGACGAGTACGTCCTCGACGTGTCCGGCTTCCTCCAGCCCTCCACCCTCCACCTGGGGCGCATCGGCGGAGGCTCGGAGGTGCTCAAGCAGGCCCCGCACCGCTTCGACGCCACCGGGCTCACGGTCGCCCAGCACTTCGCGACCTCCCGGGACGGCACCCGCGTGCCGTACTTCGTCATCGGCCCCGACCGCACGGCCACCGGCCCCGGCCCCGCCCTGCTCTACGGCTACGGCGGCTTCGAGGTCTCCCTCACCCCGTCCTACGCGGCGGTGACGGGCCGCGCGTGGCTGGAGCGCGGCGGCACCCACGTCATCGCGAACATCCGGGGCGGCGGCGAGTACGGTCCCGACTGGCACCAGGCCGCACTCGGCGCGGAGCGGCCCCGGGCCTTCGAGGACTTCGCCGCCGTCGCCGAGGACCTCGTCGCCCGCGGCGTCACCACCCCGGCCATGCTGGGCGCGAAGGGCGGCAGCAACGGCGGACTCCTCATGGGCGCGATGCTCACCCGCCACCCCGAGCTGTTCGGCGCGATCGTCGCCCAGGTGCCGCTCCTCGACATGACCCGCTTCCACAAGCTCCTCGCGGGCGCGTCCTGGATCGCCGAGTACGGCGACCCGGACGACCCGGCCGACCGCCCCCACCTGGAGGCGATCTCCCCGTACCACCGGCTCGCGGAGGACCGGGACTATCCGCCGGTCCTCCTGATGACCTCGACCCGTGACGACCGCGTCCATCCCGGCCACGCCCGGAAGACCGCGGCGCGGCTGCGGGAACTCGGCCACCGGGTGCTGTTCCACGAGAACACCGGCGGCGGACACGCGGGCGCCGGCGACAACGAACAGGCC
This sequence comes from Streptomyces sp. NPDC058664, assembly GCF_042716635.1. NCBI lineage: Bacteria > Bacillati > Actinomycetota > Actinomycetes > Kitasatosporales > Streptomycetaceae > Streptomyces > Streptomyces sp. NPDC058664. The sequence goes on from NZ_JBHXRW010000045.1 coordinate 26,429, forward strand.
GCCCACAACAGCGCGCTCGTGCACACCTACCTGTGGCAGCTGCTCTCCCGCACCGCACAGCCGGCCGGGGCGGCCCCCGCCGCGGACGCCGCGGAGGTCCCGGCCCCGGCCGGTCCCGTCGACGGGACCGTCACAGCCAGCCCGAACGCTGGGCCTGCAACGCCATCTGGAACCGGCTCGTAGCGCCGAGCCGGGCCATCAGGACCTGCACCCGGCGGAAGAACGTACGGCGGCTGACGCCGAGCTCCCTGGCGATGACCTCGTCGGCGGCGCCGGCCGCCATGAGCCGGAGCAGCCGCCGGTCCGCCGGCGGCAGCCCGACCGGCCGCGGCGAACGGCCGTGGAACGGCAGCGCGTTCTGCCACGCCTGCTCGAACAGCGCCACGAGCGCGGAGAGCAGCCCGCACGGCTGCACGACCAGCATCGTGTTGTACACGTCCGTCTCCCGGATCGACAGGGAGACCAGCGCGTACGCGTCGTCGATGATCACGAGCTTGACCGGCACCGACGGCAGGACCCTCGCCTGCTCGCCCGCCTCGACGCAGGGTTCGATGGAGTGCTCCAGCTGCCCCGGATGCTCCAGGGACTCCCGCGAGTACACGACCCGCTGGGTCACCCCGCGGGCCAGGGTGGCAAGGGCGTCGTCGGTCGCGCCTTCGAGGGGGAAGTACGGCGGCGAGTCGAACTGCCGGATCTGCTCGCGGGCGCTGGCCCAGGCCTGCCGCATCCGGGGACCGATCGCCTCCCCGGTGACCACCTCCACGAGACGGTCGTCGTACGCGGCGAGCCGCTGCCGCCGGAACGACTCGAACGCGCCCCCGACGGTGATGCGGGACTCGTCGATCTCGGCGGCCCGGTGCCGGCCGAGGATCTCCAGGCCCGCGGCCGGCGGAACCGGCGCCACCAGGTCCGCGCCCTCCCCGGCGGCGCTCGCCAGACCCGAGTCGATCAGCCGGCCGTACGCCGCCGAGAACGCCGCTCCCTCGAGACCGGCCGCCGAACCGATCGCGCTCAGCGGCGCGGGAGCCTGCTCCAGGAGCGCCAGGTAGACCCGTACGGCCTCCTCGTCGATCCCCAGAACCCGCAGGGCCTCACTGAGCTTGTCGTTCGCCATGCACCGCATTATCGTCCCGCGCCCCCTCCGGAGTGGCCGATCCGTGCCAGTGGCCGATCCGGGCACCCGGGACGCCTCCGGGGGAGTAGGTTCCGGGAGCCGCCGGGCCACCGGCGGACGAGCAACCCACCCGGAAGAAGGTGCAGGACGTGGCGAAGGGTCGCAAGAACGGCCTCTACGGAGGCGTCTCCGAGGAACTCTCCGCGCTGATGAGGACGGGGTGGGCGGACACCGAGCGGCACGGACTCGAACCCGACGAGCAGGCCCCGTACGCGGCCCGCCGCCGCGCCGCGCTCTCCGCCCGCTTCCCCGGCGAGCGCCTCGTGATCCCCTCCGGCAACCTCAAGACCCGCTCCAACGACGACACCTACCCGTTCCGCCCGTACTCGGGCTACGTCCACATGACCGGCGACCAGGCACGCGACGGCGCGCTCGTCCTCGAACCCCGCGCCGACGGCGGTCACGACGCGTACTGCTACCAGCTGCCCCGCGACAGCCGGGACGACGACGAGTTCTGGATCGGCTACACGGCCGAACTGTGGATGGGACGCCGCCGCTCCCTCGCGGAGGCCGAGGTCGTCCTCGGACTGGCCTGCCGGGACGTCCGCACCGCCGCCGAGGACCTGGCCGCCGGCTCCGGCGTCCCGACCCGCATCGTCCGCGGCCACGACCCGGCCCTCGAAGCCGCCGTCACCACCGACGAGGAGCGCGACGACGAGCTGGAGGAGGTGCTGAGCGGTCTCCGGCTGGTCAAGGACGAGTGGGAACTCGGGGAGATGCGCAAGGCGGTCGACGCCACCGTGCGCGGCTTCACCGACTGCGTCGGCGAACTCTCCCGGGCGATCGCCTCGTCCGAGCGGTGGATCGAGGGCACCTTCTTCCGCCGGGCGCGCCTGGAGGGCAACTCCGTCGGCTACGGCACCATCTGCGCCGCCGGAGACCACGCCACGATCATGCACTGGACGGACAACGACGGCCCGGTCAGGCCCGGCGAGCTGCTCCTGCTCGACGCCGGAGTGGAGGCCCGCTCCCTCTACACCGCCGACGTCACCCGCACCCTCCCCGTCGGCGGCACCTTCACCCCGGTCCAGCGCCAGGTGTACGACGCGGTGTACGAGGCCCAGGAGGCCGGCATGGCCGCGGTCAAGCCGGGCGCCCCGTTCCGCGACTTCCACGAGGCGTCCCAGCGCCACCTGGCGGCGCGGCTCGTCGAGTGGGGCTTCATCGAGGGCCCCGTCGACCGCGCGTACGCCCTCGGTCTGCAGCGCCGCTTCACCATGGCCGGCACCGGGCACATGCTCGGCCTCGACGTCCACGACTGCGCCCACTCGCGCACCGAGGAGCACGTCGACGGCGTCCTCGAAGCGGGCATGGTGCTCACCGTCGAGCCGGGGCTCTACTTCCAGCCCGACGACCTGACCGTGCCCGAGGAGTGGCGCGGCATCGGTGTCCGGATCGAGGACGACCTCGTCGTCACCGACGACGGCCACGAGAACCTGTCGGCGGGTCTGCCGCGCTCCTCGTCCGAGGTCGAGGCCTGGATGGCGCGCTTCGCGGGCTGAGCCCGGCACGCGGTGGGGCCCGGGCTCGCGGTCGAGTCCGGGCCCCTGGCGTGCCCGGGCCCCTGGACGTGGCGCGGGCGATGCGGTTAGCTGCGCTTGCACCTAATCAACAAATTGCCTATGGAGTCGAGTGATGCACCCGTTCCGCACCGCCGTGGAGAACCACGACCACGCCGCCATCGAGGCCATGCTCGCCGAGGACGTCGTCTTCACCAGCCCGGTCGCCTTCCGGCCGTACCCCGGCAAGGCCATCACCGCCGCGATCCTGCGCGGCGTCACCCGCGTCTTCACCGACTTCCGCTACGTGCGCGAGATCGCCGGCGCGGACGGCCGGGACCATGCCCTCGTCTTCGTCGCGAAGGTCGGCGACAAGGAGATCAACGGCTGCGACTTCCTCCACTTCGACGAGGACGGGAAGATCGACGACTTCACCGTCATGGTCCGGCCGCTCTCCGCCGCGCAGGCCCTCTCCGCCGCCATGGGCGCCCAGTTCGACCGCATCAAGGCCGAGGCCTTCGCGGCGGGCGAGGGCTGAGGGGGAGGCCGTCGTACTCGTACGTCCGGCGGGGTCTCGGGCGTACGGGCGAGAGCGAGTGGCCCGCACATTCACCGATTCAGGTGACAGCGGCCGAGGCGAAACGTCCCTCCCCGCGGCGGGGCGGCCACGCTCGAAGCGACACATGGAGTCGCCCTGTGGAGCGTCCGATGCAGCTGATCCCCCGTCACGACCCGTACCTCGTCGTCCGATCGACCGGCGGCGCCACCGTCGCCGCCCTTCGGGGCGAGCTCGACCTCGTCCTCGTACGGCATCTGCGGCCCGAGCTCGACGCCCTCGTCCGGGAGTCCGAGGACCTGACCCTCGACATCCGGCGCCTCACCTTCTGCGACGCCACCGGACTCGGCCTCCTCGCCCACTGCGCCGGGCGCACCCGGCAGCGCGGGGCGCGCTGGAGACTCCTCTGCGACCAGCCCCGGATCCTCCGGCTCATCCGGCTGGCCGAGCTCGGCGACCTCCTGTGCCCCGAGGCCGTCCCGCCGGACGGGCTCCTGCCACCGCCGGCCCTGACGGACGCGCACACCCCATGGCCCGGCCCGGGGGGCGGGTTCGTGCCTCAGCCCGGTCCGGGAGACGGGTTCGTTCCTCAGCCCGGCCCCACGGACCCCCGCCGTTCCGATCCCGGCGTGATCAGACCCGGCTCGTAGGCGGCGATCACGGCCTGGGCCGGTCGCGCAGCCGGAGCTTCGACAGGATGCGGGCGACATGCGTCTTCACCGTCGCCTCGATCAACCGGAACCGCGCGGCCAGCTCGGCGTTGCTGTGACCGCGCGCCAGGGCTTCGAGGACCTCCAGCTCGCGCGGCGTCAGGGTGGCCAGTTCCCGGTGCGAGGCCGCCGGCCGCCCCTCGGCCGCGGCGAAGCGCTCCACCAGCCGGCGGGTGATCGCGGGGGCGAGCAGCGCGTCGCCGGAGCGGACCAGCCGGACCGCCGCCGTCAGGTGCTCCGGGGTCACGTCCTTGAGCAGGAAGCCGCTCGCGCCCGCGTCGGGCGCCGCGTACACGTACCGGTCGAGGTCGTAGGTGGTGAGGACGACGATCCTGGGCGGCGCCGGACCGTCCGCGAGGATGCGGCGCGTGGCCTCCAGGCCGTCGGTGCCCGGCTCCGGATGTCCATCAGGACGACGTCCGGCCGGGTCCGCCGCACCGCGGCCACCGCGGCCTCGCCGTCGGCGGCCTCCGCGACCACCTCGATGCCGTCGGCGGCGAGGATCATCCGGAAACCGGTACGCACCAGGGCCTGGTCGTCGACGATCACCACCCGCGGAGCGCCGGACACACCGGCCGTACTCATCAGGTCGTTCGCGTCGGTCACGGGGCCTCCCACGGAATCTCCGCCCGGACCCGGTACCCGCCGTCCGGGCGCCCGCCCGCAGCGTACCGCCGTAGACCCGGCTCCCATGCCCGTGGCCCTGGCGAAATCCCGTAGCGGCAGGGGCGCGTGGGCGTGATGATGGCGGGATGGACCAGCGCGCCGGGACCGCCCCGCACCCACCGCCCGTGGACGCCCTGATCGTGGTGGACGTGCAGTCGGCCTTCGTCACCGGCGCCGGCGCCGTGCCCGGGGCCGCCCGGCTCGTCGACCGTACGACCGACCTGATCGCGCGCGCCCGGCGGGTCGGGGCGCTCGTCGTCCACCTCCAGAACGACGGACCGCCCGGCGCGGAGGACGAACCCCACACCCCCGGCTGGGAGCTCCACCACCCCGTCGAGCCAGGACCCGCGGAAGTGGTCGTCCGCAAGCCCCACGACGACGGCTTCCGGGACACCCCGCTCGGCGGCGTGCTCGCCGACGCGGGAGTGCGGGCGGTCGCCGTCTGCGGTGTCATGTCCGAGATGTGCGTCCAGGCGACGGCCCGTACGGCCCTGGAGCGCGGCTACCGCGTCGTCGTGCCGTACGACGCCCACGCGACGCAGGACGTCCCGGCCGCGCCCGGGATCGGCGGGGCGATACCCGCCGCGACGGTCTCCCGCGTCGCGGCGTACGCCCTCGGCGGTGACGCGGAGACCACAGTGCCCGCCGCCCGCGTCACGTTCACGGCCCCGGTCCCGCCCGCCGCCCGCTGAGGCCCCCGACGAAAAGGACCTCCCGTCATCCCGGGTCCCGCTCACACGTCCCGGCGTCGTACCACGAGCACCGTGATCGCCACCGCGGCGGCGGCCCACGCCCCGTACACGATCCACGCCTCGGTGACCGTCAGCGGGTACTTGCCCGGGTCGTGCGCCCGCTCCGGGTTCGTCACCAGCCGTTCCCAGGCGCTGAACGGCATGGCGTTGCCGATCTCCTTGACCCAGCGGTACCGCTCGCCCTGGAAGAGCGCCGGCAGCAGCAACAGCAGGAGGATCACCGCGACGACGGAACCGGCGGCGTGCCGGACGGTCGCCCCCACCGCCATGCCGACCAGCGCGCACAGCGGTGCGAGCAGCGCGCCCGCGACCACGGCGCGCAGCGCGCCCGGGTCCCCCAGCGACAGGCCCCCGTGATCGCGCAGCAGCATCTGGGTGACGCCGAAGGAGGTGCCGGAGACGAGCGCGCCGAGCACCGGCATGACCGCCGACACCACGGTCACCTTGGCGGCGATCACCGCCTTCCGGTCGGGGACGGCGGCGAAGGTCGTGCGGATCAGCCCGCTGGAGTACTCGCCGAAGACCACGAGTGCCCCCATCGTGGCGGTGATGATCATGAACAGCTGCCAGGCGGGATCGACGAACGCCGTCTGCAGCGGATCGAACAGGAACGGAAGGTCGTGCGGAGCCCCCGTCGGGTCCGGCGGCCGGGGCGTCCGACGCGCCAGCCGGTCCGCGTTGGACGCGGCGGAGTTGACGTTGACGCCGATCACGGCCGGCGCTCCGACGCCGAGCACCCAGGGAGTGGAGCGCGGCGACCAGAATTTGATCCATTCGGCGGCGAGGAGATGCCGGAACCGGTGGGGCACCAGGACCGGGAGGCGCGCGGGGGTCCCGTCGGGCACGGCGGTCATCGGACGGCTCCCGCGGAGTACTCGACGCTCTCCGAGGTGAGTTCCATGAACGCCTCCTCCAGGGAGGCCGTGTGGGGGCCGAGCGCGTGCAGCCGCACGCCGTGCGCGAAGGCGAGCTCGCCGACGCGGTCGGCGGGCAGACCGGTCACCGTGTACGCCCCGTCGGGCTCCGCCCGTACCACCGCCCCCTCCTTCACCAGCGCCCCGGACAGGACGTCCGCGTCGGGCGTACGGACGCTCACCCGCGGCTGTGCGCCACGGGCCGCGAAGTCCCGCAGGCTCTCCGCCGCGAGCAGCCTGCCGCGGCCGACGACGATCAACTCCTCGGCGGTCTGCTCCATCTCCCGCATCAGATGGCTGGAGACGAGCACGGTGCGGCCCTCGCCCGCCAGCCGCCCGAACAGGTTCCGCACCCAGCGCACGCCCTCCGGGTCGAGGCCGTTGAGCGGTTCGTCGAAGAGCAGCACCGGCGGATCGCCGAGCAGGGCGGCGGCGATACCGAGCCGCTGCCTCATCCCCAGGGAGAACCCGCCGATCCGGCGGCCGGCCGCGTCGGCCATGCCGACCTCCGCCAGCACCTCCGCGACCCGTCGGCGCGGCAGCCCGTTGCCGACCGCCAGCGCCGTCAGATGGGCGCGGGCGGTGCAACCGCCGTGCATGTCATGGGCGTCGAGGAGGGCGCCGACGTGCCGCAGGCCCCGGGGACGGTCGCCGAACGGCTGCCCGTCGACGGTCACGGTGCCGGCCGTGGGCCGGTTGAGGCCGAGGACCATCCGCAGCGTGGTGGACTTGCCCGCGCCGTTCGGGCCGAGGAACCCGGTGACCACACCCGGGCGGACGCGGAAGGACAGGCGGTCGACGGCGGTGGTCCGGCCGTAACGTCTGGTGAGTTCGGTTGCTTCGATCACGGGGACCACGCTGCCCGGACGGCGCCCGCTCCGGCATCGGGCCGCCGGCCACGACCGGGGCGCCCGGGGTAGCCCGCGGGCGTACGCCCGCGGGCCGATGCCGGGGGCGGGGCGGCTGCCTATGATCGGCGCATGAAAGCCCCGCAGGATGCCGCGCGGCCGTTCCTCGCCGAGATCCTGGCCTGGTGCGCGGGCATCGCCTACGTCGCCCTGCTGTACGTCGTCGTGCTGAACACCGGCCGCGAACTGACCGGTACGCGCCTGCTGCCGGTCGCGCTGTCCGTCGTCCTGCTGCTGCCCCTGTTCCGGCGCCGGCCGCAGGCCGCCCTGGTGCTCCTGCTTACCGTCTCCTTCGCGGCGGCCGTGCTGACCGACTCGATGATGGCCGCGGGGCAGGGGGTCGCCGGCGGCATCCCGCCGGCACGGACGCAGGCGTGGCAGATCGCCTACCTCCAGGCCGTGTTCACCGACCTCGCCGTCGGACGGATCGCCGCCACCCGGTCGCGTCCGACGGCGGCCGGTGCCGCCCTGGTGGCGCTCGGAGCGCAGGTCGCGGCCGCCGGCTACTACGCCGAGCCGTTCCTCACCGCCTCCGCCTCACTGACCCTGATGATGGTCACCGCCTGGACGCTCGGCCACTCGGTCCGCGAGCGCCGCCGGCACGCGGCCACGCTGCGGGACCGGGCCGCCGAACAGGCCGTCACCGCGGAGCGGTTGCGGATCGCCAGGGAACTGCACGACATGGTGGCGCACAGCATCGGCGTCATCGCCATCCAGGCCGGGGTGGGCCGGCGCGTCATCGACACCCAGCCGTCGGAGGCCCGCAACTCCCTCGCCGCCATCGAGGACACCAGCCGCGACACCCTCGCGGGCCTGCGCCGGATGCTCGGCGCGCTGCGGGCGGCGGACCCGGGGGACGACGGTGCCCCGCTCGGCCCGGCACCGGCACTCGCCGATCTCGACGGTCTGGCGGAACGGACCAGGGACGCGGGCGTACGGGTGGACATCGACTGGCGGCGCGAACGGCGGCCCCTGCCCGCGGAGATCGAGCTGTCCGCGTACCGCATCATCCAGGAGGCGCTCACCAACGTGGTCCGCCACTCGGGCGCCGACGCCTGCCGGGTGACCGTCGACTGCCGTGCCGACGACCTGTCCATCGAGATCACCGACGAGGGCCGCGGCCTGTCGGGACTGCCCGGCGCCGCCGGCTACGGGCTGACGGGCATGCGGGAGCGAGCGGCCCTGCTGCACGGCGAGTTCACGGCCGGGCCGCGCGCCGAAGGCGGCTTCCGCGTGGCGGCGCGGCTCCCGGTGCCGGCGGCGACCGGATGACCCGGGTGCTGCTCACCGACGACCAGCCGCTGGTACGGCACGGGCTGCGGGTGCTGATCGCCGACCACCCCCGCCTCGAGGTGGTCGGCGAGGCGGCGAACGGCGAGGAGGCGGTACGGCTCGCGGAGCGGCTGGCGCCGGACGTGGTGATGATGGACATCCGGATGCCCGGCATGGACGGCGTCGAGGCCACCCGGCGGATCACCGCGAGCTCCGGCACACCGCCGAAGGTCCTCGTCCTCACCACGTTCGACGACGACGAGTACGTCTACGGCGCGCTCCGGGCCGGCGCGAGCGGCTTCCTCGTCAAGGACATGGACATGGACCGGATCCTCTCTGCGATCGAGACCGTCGCGGCCGGCGACGCCCTGATCGCGCCGAGCGTGACACGCCGCCTGATCGCGGAGTTCGCGGCCCGCCCCGCCGCCGACCCGCCGCCGCGACCGACGGAGGGGATCACCGCCCGCGAGCGGGAGGTGCTCACCCTGGTCGGCCGCGGCCTGTCCAACGCGGAGATCGCCTCGCACCTGCACATCAGCGTGGCCACGGCGAAGGCCCATGTGAGCAGGCTGCTGACGAAACTGGACGCACGGGACAGGGTGCGGCTGGTCATCACGGCGTACGAGCTGAGGCTGGTGACCGCGCCCCGGGGATAGAGAGACGGACGGCGACGGTCACGGGTGGGAGAGGACCCGGAAGCGACCGGGTTCCGCCGGGTCCCGGTCGACGACCCGGACCGGGGGCCACGCCCATTGCCACACGCCGATGCCCGGCGGGCGGGAGAACCGGATCGGTCCACGGGTGCCCTCGACCGCCACGCGCGGCCACGACCCGGCGACGGCCGCCCGGTCCGTACCGTGCGAACGCAGCGCCTCCGCGAGGACGGCGACCGTGTCCCAGCCCTCGAAGGCGACGAAGGAGGGCGCTTCGCCCAGCCGCTCGCGGAGCTCCTGCCCGACGCGCTCGCCGAGCGGACCGAGGCGCTCGGGAAGATAGCGCAGGAACGGGATCCCGGCGCCCTCCTCGCCCAGCGCCGCCGCCCATTCGGCGAACTCCGGCTGTCCGGCCGGAGCGCCGATCAGGACCTCCGTGAGCCGTCGGTCGCCCCGGACGGCCCTGACGATCGGTACCGCCGGCTCCGGATGGCCGACGAGGAGGAGGAGCGCCGTCGCGCCGTGACCGACGAGCGCGTCGCACAGCGCCCCGGGGGTGAGCGCGTTCGCGTCGAGCTCGACGACCGTGCCGCCGTGGGGAGCGAGGTGGTCCCGCAGGACACGGGTCCCGGACGCCCAGTAGACGCTCGGCTGGGTCACCACGGCGATCCGGCGCCGGCCCGCGCCGAGGAGGAAGTCCCCGTAGACCCGCCAGCCGTGCGACTGCGCCGGCGCCAGGCGCGCGACCCACTCCGTCGGCTCCTCGGTGAGCGCGTCGAGCACCGCGGACGAGCAGAGGAACGGTACGCCGAGGGCGTCGGCGCGGGCGGCGGCGGCGCGGGCGACGACGCTGTGGTACTCGCCGGCCACCGCGGTCACGCCCAGGCCGGCCAGTTCGTCCACGGCCGCCGCGGCGCGCTCGGGATCGGCCGCGGTGTCCCGGACCACGAGCTCCAGTGGCCTGCCGTCGATCCCACCGCTGTCGTTGACCTCGTCGACGGCCAGTTCGAGTCCTGCGCGCAGGTGCCGCCCCGCCCCGACCCAGCCGGGCCGCGTCAGCGGGACGAGAGCGCCCACGCGGACGGGCGAGCCGTCCGTGTGCCGCGCTCCGGACGGCGATGGTGACATGTTCATCGGGTGGCGTCTCCCTGGGGCGATGCGGTCGCGGCCGCCCGGCCCGGCTCGCGCGCCCGGGCGGTCATGCCGGTCATTGGATCCACCCGTCCCGCCCACGGGCAACCGGTTTTCCCTTCGGGGGACGGCCGTGCAGGCGAGCGGCCGAGCGGCCGGATCGCTCCGGAGCGGGGTTCAGCCGTCCTGGCCGGTCCGCTCCCCGTCCTGACCACTGGTCCGCTCCCCGTCCTGGTTCCCGGTCCGCTCCCCGGCCCAGTCCGGGGTGCGGAAGGTCCCGCCGTACATGGGGAGGTGGATCTCCCCGCCGTACCGGGCGAGTTGCGCCCAGGGACGGTTGAGTCCGGCGGAGCCGTGTTCACGGACCCGGGTCACCGTGTCGAGGTCGAGGACGTCGACGAGGATCTCCTCGCCGGTGCCGGCCTGCTGGCGGACGATCCCCTCGGGGTCGACGAGCGCGCTGCCGCCGACGCCCGCCGGGTCGGCCGCGTTGACGTTGACCACGTACACCTGGTTCGTCCACGCGTTGGCGCGGGCGCACACCAGCTCCATCTCGCGGTCGCGGGTCGTGGTGAGGGTCGGCTGCACCACGACCTCGGCACCGAGCCAGGCGAGTTGGCGGACGGTCTCGGGGAACGACCCGTCGTAGCAGATCGCGAGGCCGATCCGGCCGGTGCCGGGGATGTCGAAGACGGTGAACTCGTGCCCCGGAGCGGTCCGTTCGTACGGCTGCCAGGGGAAGATCTTGCGGTAGCGGGCGACGATCCCGTCCTCGGGGGAGACGGCCACCGCGGTGTTGAAGATCCGGCCGTCCCCGGCGCGCTCGAAGACGCTTCCCGGGATCAGCCAGAGGCCCGTCTCCCGGGCGAGCGCGCACACCCGGTCGGTGGTGGGGCCCGGTATCGGCTCGGCGGTCCGCTCCATCCACCCCTCGGGGGAGGGCCCGAGCAGCGGACCCTCGGCGGCGAGCAGCAGCTCGGGCACGACGACGAGCCGGACGTGCGGGAAGAGGGACCGGGTGGCGCGGACCTGGTCGGCGTACCGCTGCCAGGTCGCTTCGAGGTCGTACGGGACGGGGGTGGTCTGCAGGGCGGCGATGGCGAGCGTACGCATGGGGTCCAGTCCTTGGTGGGGCGGGCGGTCGAGCGGCTTCGCTCCGGGGCGGGCTCAGTCCTCGGCGGTGACGAGGCGGGCGGTGACGGTCGTGCGTCCCGTGCGGAAGAAGTGCGGGAAGCGGGCGCGGGCGGTGAGGGCGGCGAGGCATCCGGCGGCGAGCGAGCCGGCGCCGAGCAGGAAGACACCACCGACACCGTGGAACGAGGTGCTGCCGTACGCGGGGTCGACCATGTCGTACGCGCTGCGGGCGAAGGCCGCGAGCATGAGCAGGCCTCCGGTGAGCGGCAGGACGCCGCGGAGCAGCAGGGAGCGCGGTGAGTCGCGCAGGCGCTTGCGGAAGTACCAGACGCAGGCGAGGGCGGTGGTGCCGTAGTAGCAGGCGATGAGCAGCCCGATGCAGAGGATGGCGTCGCCGAGGAAGTGGCGGGAGACGAGGGAGAGCACCACGAGCAGGGCCGCCGTGGCGGAGCCGAAGAAGACCGTGCCGAAGGCGGGGGTGCGGTACCGGGGGTGCACGCGGGCGAAGGCGGCGGGCAGTGCGCCGTGCGTGGCCATGGAGAGGGTGCCGCGGGGGCTGCTGACGAGACAGGTGAGCAGGGCGGAGGCGGCGGAGACGCAGACGGCGAGTTCCATCACCTTGGCGAGGGCGGGGCCGAGGACGGGAGGGGCGAGGGCGGCGAGGACGTCGGTGGCGTTGTCGGGGTTGCCGAGCCCGGTGCCCCCGGTGCCGGTCCCGGCGAAGGAGAGGGCGGCGAACGCGGTGAAGAGGTAGGTGCCCAGCAGGACCAGGGTGGAGATGACGGCGGCCTGGCCGGGGACGCGGTCGCTGTCGCGGGTCTCCTCGTTGGTGGTGATCAGGGCGTCCCAGCCCCAGTAGATGAAGAGGCAGAGCAGGACGGCCTGCGCGAAGGGGCCGAACCCGTCCACCGCGAACGGGTCGAGCCAGCTCAGGGAGGGGCGCGCGGCGCCGTCGCGGGCGAGGGCGGCGGCCCCGAAGCCGGCGAGGGCGAGCAGCTGGAGTCCGAGCAGGACGTACTGGACGCCTGCCGCGACGCGCAGCCCCCGGCGGGCGACCGTGGTGAGGGTGGCGATGAGCAGGACGGCGACGCCGGTCACGGCGGCGGTGTCGTCGGCCGCGCCGTCGAGGCCGAGGAAGCCGAGCAGATAGCCGGCGCTCACCTGCGCGAGGGCGGCCATGGCGATGAGCGTGGCGGTCTGCGGCACCCAGCCGCCGGCGAGCCAGCCCGGGCCGGGGCCGAAGGCACGGGTGTTCCAGACGAAGGTCGTGCCGCAGTCGGGCATCTCGCGGTTGAGCTCGCGGAAGGCGAAGGCGGTGAGCAGGACCGGCACGAAGCCGAGGAGGAGCGCGGCCGGGGCGAGCTCGCCGACGACCAGGGCGACGAAGCCGAGGGTGACGGTGATGCTGTAGGCCGGAGCGACGGAGGACAGGCCGAGTGCGACGGAGGAGAGCAGGCCGAGGGAGCCGCTGCGGAGTCCCTTGTCCGTCTCACCGGGGGGCGTCGTCATGACGTACTCCTGGGGAGGGGGAGTTTTGTTAAACGCAGATTTAAGAGACGGGGGCTATGTGAGTCAAGGCCTGGGGGATATTCTCTGAATTCTTATGTAGGGGAACGAGGGAGGCGAGGGGCACGGTGGCGGCGAAGTCCACACAGGGGAAGAGGAAGGGCGGCGGCGGGAAGGAGGCCCGCAGGGCCGAGCTCGCGGAGGCGGTGCAGCGCGCCCTTCTCACGCGCGGCCTGGAAGGGCTGCGGCTGCGCGACGTCGCCGACGAGGCCGGGGTCACCCCGGCCGCGGTGCTCTACTACGGGGACCTCGACGCCCTCGTCCACGAGACCTACCAGCAGGCCATCACCCGCTACAGCCAGGACCGCGAAGCCGCCGCGGACGGCTTCGCCGACGCCCGCCTCAAGCTCAGGGCCTGCATCGACAAGGGCGTCGCGGCGGGACCGGACGACGCGCTCACCCGGCTGCTCTTCGAGTACTGGCCCCGGTGCCTGCGCGACGCCAAGGCGGCGGCCCTCGACAGTGCCCTGACGGAGCGGCAGATCTCCGTCTACGCGGAGATCCTCGTCCTGGGCAGGGCCCAGGGGCACTTCGTCCTCCAGGACCCGCCCCGGCTGATCGCCGCCAACTTCGTGGCGATGGAGGACGGTTACCAGATGGAGGTCCTGGCGGGCCGCCGCACCCGCGCCGAGGTGATCGCGGCCCTCTCGTCGTACGCCCGCGCCGTCACGGGTCATGACCCGAGCGCCGCCCTCGACGGAGGGCGTGATCCGGGCGTCGTCGGCGACCGGGTCTCGGGCGGCGACGGCGAGTCCGGCGAGCTGCGCTCGGCCCTTCAGGACGTCCGCTCGGATTCCTGGGTCGTGCGGGCGGCGGCGGGGCGCCGGCTGGCACGTGCGGCCGAGGATCCCGGAGTGGCCGGGGTGCTGCGCCGGCTGCTGCTGGACGGCCGGGACACCGCCGTCACCCGGGAGACGGCGGAAGCCCTCCTCGAACGGTGGGACGTCCACGGTCTGCGCCCGGTCCTCGCGGCGTTCGCCGACGCGGACGACAACACCGGTGACTGGCTCGCCGGCGCGATCAACGACGTGTGTCACCAGTCCGACGAGGACGCCGCACGGCTCGAAGCGCTGGCCTCCGCGCTGGTGACGGACGCCGATGCGGCGGTCGCCGCGGAGGCGAGCCGGATCCTTCGCGGACGGGACACCCGCCACTGACGCCCGATGCCGGTGGGCGAGGGGGCGGCGGTGTCCCCCGTCCCCTCAGTCCTCGCGCACCGGCTGGATGCCCGCGAGCGGGTTGAAGGCGCCCGTCAGCAGGTTGAGGGCGACCACGCCCACCACCTCCGCGATCACCCGGTCGCTCCAGCCGTGCCCCCGTACCTCGGCGACGTCCTCGTCGGACAGTGCGCCGGGTTCGGCGAGGATCCGGAGCGCCAGGCCGATCAGGGCGGCCTCGCGCGGGTCGGTCGACGTGCCCTGGCGGGCCAGTTCGATATCGATCGGCCGCACTGCGCAGCGCCCGCCGTCAGGTCCTCGGCTAGGGTGATTCGATAGGGAATGCGCCCCCCGGGGCCGGGCCGATGCGTAGGTCGATGCGTTGGAGACTCACCAGTCGTCGAGCAGGGTTCCGCAGCCGCCCCGGGCGGCCGTCGGGGACGCGGGCGTGCTCCGTGAGCTGCTGCCGATCGCCCTGTGGCGGGAGGACGCCGGGGGTCACATCGTCGAGTGGTCGCTCGCCGCCCAGGACCTTCTCGGCCACCGCCCCGAGCACGTCCTCGGACGGCTCGCCGCCCCGCTCCTCGTCCCGGACGCCAACCGCGAACTCGCCGAGCGGCTCACCCACCGGGTGCAGGCGGGCGAGACCATGGTCGGCACGCTTCCCGTCCGGCACAAGGACGGCCACACGGTCGCCATGGAGATGTGGATCGTGCCGGCCGCCGACCCGGACGGGCGGCCGGGGGCGATGCTCATCGCGGTGGAGACCTCCGAGGTCCTGCGCATGCGGGAGAACCTGGCGGCGATGGAGAGCCTCTTCACCCAGTCGCCGATCGGCCTCGCCCTCCTCGGCCCCGACCTGCGGTTCCTGCGCGTCAACGACGCCCTGGCCCGGATGAACGGGGTGGCGGCGGCCGAGCACGTGGGCCGCCGTCTCACCCAGGTCGTGCCGGGCGTCAACGCCGACTCGCTCGAAGCCCTGATGCGGCAGGTCCTGGAGAGCGGCCACGCCGTCGTCGACGCCCGGCGGGTCGGCCGTACCCCCGCCGACCCCGAACGCGACCACATCTGGTCCTGCTCGTACGCCCCGCTGATCGACCGCACGGACCGGCGGTCCCTGGGACTGATCGCCTCCCTCGTCGACATCACCGAGAGCCAGGAGGCGCACAGCGAGGTCGAGCTGGCCCGGCACCGCTTCGCGCTGCTCGCGGAGGCCGGTGCCCGGATCGGCACCACCCTGGACCTGAAGCAGACGGCGGAGGAGGCGGTACGTTTCCTCGTGCCGCAGCTCGCGGACTCGGCGGACGTGCAGATGCTGGAGTCCGTCCTCGAGCCGGACGACCCGGCGGCCTCCACGCGAGGGGTGCTGCGGCGCCTCGCGGCCCGCTTCCCCGACCCCACGGCCCCCACGTCGGTGCTCGTCCCGGGGCAGACCTTCCAGATCCCGCTGAACTCCGTGTACGAGCAGGCCGTGGCCCGCGGCCGTCCCACCGACCTCTACACGTCGGACATCCCGGAGCTCTTCACCGATCCGCGCACCGAGGCGCTCCGCACGTACTTCGCCACCCGCATCGGATCGGCACGGCTCGTCCCCCTGGTGGCCCGCGGCAAGGTGCTCGGCGCGGTGACGGTGACCCGGCTGCGGACCCGCGAGCCCTTCGACGCCCAGGACTGCGTCGTCATCGACGAGATCGTGGCCCGCGCCGCGCTCAACATCGACAACGCCCGGCTCTACACCACCCAGCGGGAGGCCGCCCTCACCCTCCAGCGGAGCCTCACCAACAGCGCGCTGCCCGTCGTCACCGGCCTCGAACTCACCGGCCGCTATCTGCCCGCGAGCGCCCATGACGTCGGCGGCGACTGGTTCGACGCCATCGCCCTGCCGGGTGGCAGGACGGGTCTCGTCATCGGCGACGTCATGGGACACGGCATCCACGCGGCCGCCGTGATGGGGCAGTTGCGCACGGCGGTACGGACCCTGGCCCGCCACGACATCCCGCCGGCGCGGATGCTGAGCTCCCTCGACGCCGTCGTGGCCGACCTCGGCGAGGACACGATGGCGACCTGTGTGTACGCCGTCCACGACCCGGCCACCGGCGGCTGGGTCATCGCCCGCGCCGGCCATCTGCCGCCGGCGGTCGCGACCCCGGACGGCACCGTCAGCTTCCTCGACGGACCACCGGGTACACCACTGGGCACCGGCGCCCACGACTTCGGCACGGAGGAGGTGTCCCTGCCCCCCGGCGGTCTGCTCGTGCTCTACACGGACGGTCTCATCGAGGCCCGCGACCGCGACCTCGACGAGGGGATGCGCCAGCTCGGCCGGGCGCTCCGGCACCTCGACCGTCCCCTGGACACGCTGTGCGACGAGATCCTGGGGCGGCTCCTCTCGGGACCCGCGCAGGACGACGTGGCGATGCTGCTCGCCCGTACCACCCGCTGAGTCAGCCCGCCGGGTGTTGGAGCCGGTAGAGGTCCCGGAGCAGGGCGATCTCCGCCCCGTGGTGCAGGAGCTCCTGGTTCACCCACCAGACGATCTCCACGAAGGGGTCCTCCGGGTCGCTGCCGTGCGGGTACGTGCTGTACCCGACGGTGTCGAGCGCCGTGTCGTCGGCGGACAGCAGGGCCGCCCGCCAGGCGTCGGCCGCGGTGTCGAACGCGGTGAGGGCGCTCGCGACGTCTCCGCCGGCCGGGTGGTCGTCGCGGGTCAGGCGGTGACCGCCGTTCGTGTGGTCGGCGCGCAGCGCGAGCATCTCGCTGAGGTGGCTGAGCCGCCAGGCGATCGTCGTGAACGGGGGCGGCGTGGGGTGCGGCGGCGGCGCCGTGTCCCGGCCCCAGTCGCCGACGCCCGTCAGCAGCGTGGCGCGGGGCCCCGGACCGTCGGCGCGGCGCCGGACGGACCAGCAGCCGGGCCCCGGCTCCCAGAGGTGCTCCGCGTCGGTCATCGGACCGACCTCGACGTCCGTGCCGTTCCCGCTGTCCATCACGGGGCCCGCCATGCGGTCGGTCAGCCGCCGCCGGGCGAAGTCGAACTGGTCGAGGAGGGGGACGAGCCGTGCGGGTACCGTCATGGGACTGCTCCGGAACTCTGCGGGGGACGACAGGGCGTCGGCACCCTGCCACAGGCCCGCCCCGGCCGCCCCTGAATATCGCCCGCTGCCCGCTGCCCGCTGCCCGCTGCCCGCGCCCCTGGGGCGTCGGGGCTGCGGAACGTCGGGGCGGCGACGGCGCTCAGGTCGAGCCCGCCCCCCGCCCCACCGCCTCGACCAGCGGCAGCAGCCGGTGCGCCACCCGTTCCCGCAGCGCGATCTCGGTACGGGTGCGGACCACCCCGGGCACCTGGATCAGCCGCTGGATGACGTCCTCCAGGTGCCCGGCGTCCCGGGCCACCACCCGGGTCAGCAGATCGCCGCCGCCGGTGATGGAGAAGGCCTCCACGATCTCCGGCACGGTCGCGAGCGCGTCACCGACCTCGTCCAGGTGCCCCTGCGTCACCTCGACGTGCACGAAGGCGAGCACCGGATGCCCCAGCGCGGCGGGGGAGAGGACGGGGCCGGTCGAGGTGATCACCCCGTCCCGTTCCAGCCGGTCGATCCTGGCCTGCACGGTGCCCCGCGCCACCGCCAGGATCCGCGCGTACTCCCGGACGCTCGTCCGCGGCTGCTCGATGAGCAGCCGCAGGATCCGGGTGTCGAGCTCGTCCACCGCCATGCTCCGCCGTCCTCCTCGGCCCCGGACCCGGGTCCGGCCTCGGGGCCGGGGGCCGGAACGGTCAATTCTCGTACAGAACCCGCTCCCCGTCGCCGTGGGAGTCCCCCTCGCCGTGGGAGGGAGCGCGCAGCGCGCTCTCGCCCCGCGACCAGGCGTCGACCAGGCGCCGGTCGAACCGGTCGTCGAGGAGACAGGTCGCGGCGATGCCGAAGGAGACCTCGGGCGCGAGTTCCGGTTCGTCGTCGAGGAGACCGCTCACGACGTCCCGGCGTACGACCTGCTCGTGGACGGCGTCCGCCTCCACGTGTTCGTCGTAGTACCGCTCCGCGGCCGGCCCCGCCCCGGACCGGCGCATGGCGGTGGCGAGCCGCGAGGCCGTCGGCGGCGAGGTGATCTCCAGGACGGCGAAGTGCCCCACGAGCGCCCCGCGCAGCCTCCTGTGCAGACCGAACAGCGACATCAGGTTCGAGGCCGCGAGCGTCTCGGCCCCGGCCGCGTCCACGTAGCGCCCGTACGAGGGGTCGAGCCCCAGATCGGCCATGAGGTCCGCGTAGAGCCCGGCGTGCATCCGTTCCGCCCGCCCGCGGCCGTACTCGTCGTAGGCGACCGCCACCATGGCCGCCTTGGCGCGCCCGCGCAGCCGGGGTACGACCCAGAGGTGCGGGTCCGCCTCCCGGAGCTGGGTGACGGAGCGCAGCACCGCGTGCTCGCGCAGCTGCCACGGCTCCCCCTCGGAGAGCAGGAAGTGCGAGACGCCGGTGGCCTCGGCGGGTTCCATGAGCAGGACGGCGAGCGCCTCGTCCACGTCGGGGTGATCACGGCAGTCGTGCCGCAGCGCGCTCTCGAAGCGGTGCTCGAGGAGGGCGCGCACGCCGAGCAGGCCCGCGTCCCATTCGAGGGTGTCCGGCACCCCCTCGTAGCCCTGGTAGTGCTGCTCGTAACAGAGGTGGAGGGCCAGCTGCAGATCCTCCCCGTACGGGGAGGAGCGCGCGATCGCCGCTTCGTCCGGCAGCTCCCCGGTGCCGCCTCCGAGCAGCCGTCTCCGTACGGCGTGCGACACGTCGCCGCGCGCCTCGGGCAAGGCGGGCGCGCCGGACGTGGTCTTCGTGGGCGGGTGGGCGACGGTCATGGCGTCCGGGCCTCCTCGGCCGGGCCGTCGGGCTCCGGGTCGCCCGCGTCGCCCGGCGCCCGCCCGTCCGCCTCGGCGGCCGGGGGGCGGGGCGCGCGTGCCGCGGACCTGCGGGGACCGCGCTTGAGGCGCGGGCGGTGACTCGTGTCGCAGAACGGCGCCCGCAGGCTCCGCCGACAGGTGCACAGCGCGAGGACGGGACGGTCGCAGTGGACCACCGACCCGTCCGGCATGACGATGTCCGCCGGCCCCTCCAGGAGCAGGGGCCCTTCGGGAAGGAGCTGGACGCGAGGGGCCGACGTGCGGGCCCCGGCACTTTCGGGGCCCGTGCCGACGTTCCGCCCGTCCTGTCGCGGCTCGGGGGGCACCGCGCCCTGTGTCCCCGCCCTCGGGGCCTTCCCGTCCGGGGAAGCAGACATCACACACCACCGATCGGATGGACTTCGCTGACATCGCGCGAGTGCCCGGAGCACCGCTTCCCAATCACGGCCGGCACGCGCGGATCACCACCAGCTCCTCGGTACGCGCGCCGGGGGCGATCAGCCCCTGGGCCGCGAACCAGTCGGAACGGGCCGACATCACCGGCCCGAAGGTCTCCGTACGACGCTCCACGACACGGGCCGCGAGCCCGCGCCGCCCGAGCGCCTCCAGAGTGGCGTCGACGCCCGAGAGCGACGACTGGACGAGCAGCAGCACGCCCGAGGGCGTCAGGAGCCGCGGGGCGCGGGCGCAGACCCGGTCGAGCAGCAGCCGGCCGTCGGTCCCGGCGTCCCAGCTCCGCCGCGCGCCGCGGGCGGGTGCCTCCGCGTCCTCGCACGGCACGTACGGCGGGTTCACGGTGACCAGGTCGAAGCGCTCGTGGGGCACCGGCGCGTCCAGGTCGCCGCGCAGCACCCGGATCGAGCAGCGGTGCAGCAGGGCGTTGAGCCGCGCGACGGTGATCGCGGACCGCGAGATGTCCACGGCGGTGGCCCGGGCGCCGTGCCGGGCGGCGACGACGGCGACGGCGCCGGTGCCCGTACACAGGTCGAGCGAGCGTGCTCCCGGCCGGAGCCGCTCGCGTCGTACGTGTGCCGCGAGCAGGCCGGTGTCCGTCTGGGGCGCGTACACGCCGGGGAGACGGCACATCCTCGGGACGTGCGTCATCCGCGTCGCGTCGTCCACCGGCGTAGACCCTTCCACCGGCGCGAACCCTTCCCGGCCGTCCGTCGTCACTGTCCTCATCCTCGGTCTCCTCACTCCTCAGGTCGGTCCGCGAGTACCCCTGACCCGCTCCGCCATGCGGGTCCCCGGCGACGCGGGCGGTCCGCCCATGTCCGCGACCGCCGTCCGCCGGACGGGTGCGCATGAGGTGCGTGTCGTCGGGTACGCGCGGGGCGACCGCGAGGTTGCGGTCGTGAGTGTCCGTGACGACTTCCGGGAGGCAGGGCCATGAGCAAGGTCGAGGAGACGATCGACGTGGACGTTCCGCTGCGGACGGTGTACGACCAGTGGACGCAGTTCGAGGAGTTCCCGCGTTTCATGGAGGGTGTCGAGGACGTCCGTCAGATCGACGACCGGCATCTGCACTGGCGGACGAAGGTGGCGGGGGCGACGCGCGAGTTCGACACCGAGATCGTCGACCAGCTGCCCGACCAGCGGGTCACGTGGCGCACGGTCGGGGGCGACGTCCGGCAGGTGGGGACGGTGAGTTTCCAGCAGCTGGACGCCGAGCACACGCGGGTGCGGCTGGCGATGGACGTGGAGACCGAGGGCGTGATGGAGAAGGCCGCCGACGCGATGGGTCTGCTGGACCGGCGGGTCAGGGGTGATCTGAAGCGGTTCAAGGGTTTCATCGAGGAGCGGGGCCACGAGACCGGCGGCTGGCGCGGGCGTGTCCGCCCGGCCGACGCCGATACCGCCACCGACGCCGGGCGGAGCCCGATGGGCGAGGGCCCCGGACCGGTACGGCAGGAACCCGGAGGGACGGCCGGCCCCGGTACGACGGGAACGACCGGTACGACAGGAACCCCCGGAACGACCGGGACCGCGGGAGGCGTTCGGGAGTCCTGGCCTCTCCCGTCAGGGCCGGACGAGCCCGGCTCCATCGACCGCCTCTGACCGACCGGCCGGCCAGCTGGTGGACCGGCCGGCCGGCGGCCCCGGCCCCGAAGGGATGTCCCGGACATGGACCGCGTCGCCCTCTTCGACGTCGACGGGACCCTCGTCGACTCCAACCCCCTGCACGTCGTCGCCTGGTGGGAGGCCCTGCGCCAAGAGGGACACCGCGTCCCCACGCACGCCGTCCACCGTGCGATCGGCCTGCCGGGGAAGGACCTCCTCGCGCACCTGCTCGGCCCCGACCGTGACCGCTCGCGGGACGACCTGCTCAGCGCCGCCCACGACGCCCTGTACGGGACCTGGTTCGAACGGCTCCTCGCCTTCGACGGCGCGGCGGACCTGCTGCGGAAACTGGCCGGGAACGGCTGGAAGGTCGTCCTCGTGACCTCCGCCAAGGACCGGGAACTCGCCGCGCTGCGCGGGGCCCTGGACGCGGACGACGCCATCACGGCCACCGCCACGTCCGACGACGTCGACGAGGGAAAGCCGGCCCCGGACCCGATCGAGCACGCGCTCTCCCTGGTGGAAGGGGACGCCGACGGTGCCGTGTTCGTCGGCGACAGCGTGTGGGACATGAAGGCCGCACACCGCGCCGGGGTGCTCGGCGTCGGCCTGCTGTGCGGCGGAGTCCCGCGCGGCGAGCTGACGGAGGCGGGCGCCGCCGCCGTGTACGACGACCCGGCCGACCTCCTCGCCCACCTCGGCACCGGCCCGTTCACGACCGGGCGGGAGGGCTCCGGGTAGACGCCGGACCGCCCGACCGGCCGACACTCCCGAGAGCCCGCCGAAAGGAGCGATCATGCGCGGAGCCCGGAACTCGTACTGGATGGAGTCGGCACCACCCGGGGGCATCCGTCCACCGCTGGACCGTGACCTCCGCGCCGACGTGGTCGTGGTGGGCGGCGGCATCGCCGGGCTTTGCACCGCCCGCGAACTGGCGCGCGCCGGACGGGACGTGGTCGTCCTCGAAGCCGGCCGGATCGCCGCCGGGGTGACCGGGCACACCACGGGCAAGCTGACGTCCCTGCAGGGGATGCGTTACGAAAGCCTGCGCGGTCGCCAGGGCGCGGAGGCGGCGGCCCTGTACGCCGACGCCCAGGAGAACGCCCTGCGCGACGTGGTGCGGCTCTGCGACGAACTGGGCATCGACGCGGAGCTCGAACGCCGCCCCGCGTACACGTACACCCTCGACCAGGACAACGTGGACAGGATCAGGGCCGAGGCGGCCGCCGCCTCGGCGGCGGGCCTGCGGGCCACCACGGTGACCGACACGGGGCTTCCCTACTCCGTGGCGGCCGCCGTCCGGGTGGAGGACCAACTGCAGTTCCATCCGCGCAGGTTCCTCCTCGGCCTCGCCGACGACCTCGTCGCCCACGGCGGGCGCGTCCACGAGAACACCCGCGTCACCGGCCTCCACGAAGGCACCGACTGCCGTCTCACCGTGAAGGGCGGCATCACGGTCCACGCCCGTGACGTCGTCCTCGCCACCCACTTCCCGCTCCGCTGCCACCTCACCCTGCTGGCGCGGCTCTCCCTGCAACGCGAACTCGTCGTCGCCGCCGCCGTCGAGGAACGCCACGCCCCGTACGGGATGTACCTGACAGCGGAGCACGGCACCCGGTCGGTCCGCACCGCGCCCCTGGGCGAGGGCAGGCGATTGCTGATCGTCGCCGGCGAGGGGTTCGAACCGGGCAGCGGGGGCGTACGCGCGCGGTACGCACGTCTCGAGGACTGGGCGCGCGGGCACCTGCCCGGCTTCGCCGAGGCGCCGACGGTCCACCGGTGGGCGGCCCAGGACGTCCACACCCCCGACGGGCTGCCCTGCATCGGACACGAACACCCCGACACCGAGCACGTCTACGTCGCCACAGGCTTCGGCGGATGGGGCCTCAGCAACGGGGTCGCCGCGGGCCGGCTGCTCACCGCGCACCTGACCGGCGCGCCACGTCCGGCCTGGACGGAGCTCGTCGACCCGCGGCGGAGGCTGCCCGCCCGGGAGCTCCCCGGCGTGGCACGGCACCAGTCCACCGTGGCCCGCCACTTCGTGGCGGGCCTGCGGGCCGGCCGGCGCTGTACGCACATGGGGTGCGAGCTGGGGTTCAACGACGCGGAGCAGACGTGGGAGTGCCCCTGCCACGGCTCCCGCTTCGCCCACGACGGCACGGTGCTCCAGGGCCCGGCCACCCGCCCCCTCAAGAAATGACCGCCGGCGGAGGCGAGGACACCGACGGGACGAGGACGCCACGGGGACGAGAGACCCCGGCGGGGGCAAGGACGCCGACGGGACAAGGACGGAGGGACACGATGAGCACCGGAGAGAGCGAGTACCGGATCGCCCGGCTGAGAGACCGGCTCGCGCGCGAGGAGGTGGCCGAGCTCGGTGTGCGGATCGAGGTGCGCGGGGCGGTCGTCCTCCTGACGGGCACCGTCCCCACGGCCGACCGCCGTGACGAGATCCTGCGGATCGCCGAGGAGGAACTCGCCGACATCCCGGTCCGCGCGGACCTCCAGACCGTCTGCGCGGATCCCCCCGACCGACCCGAGGAGCTGCTGTGACCTTCCCGACCTCCCCCGGCAAGCAGAACGGCGCCGTGGTCCGGGTGGCCGCGGTGGGTGACATCCACCTGGGCCCCGACTGTCACGGCCTGCTGCGTCCCTCCTTCGAGACCCTGCCCGGGTGCGCGGACGTCCTCCTCCTCGCCGGCGACCTCACCCGCCACGGCACGGTCGCCGAGGCGGAGGTCGTGGCCGAGGAGGTACGCGACCTGGGCGTCCCCGTGGTCGCCGTGCTCGGTAACCACGACTACCACTCCGAGCAGGAGACGGACGTCGCCCGCGTCCTCACCGACGCGGGCGTCACCGTCCTGGAGGGCGAGAGCGTCGTCCTGCCGGTGGCCGGGGGACACGTGGGCATCGCGGGGGCGAAGGGGTTCTGCGGCGGGTTCGCGGGCCGCAGCGCCGGTGAGTTCGGCGAACGCGAGATGAAGGACTTCGTCCTCGCGACCCGCCGGGGCGCCGACGGCCTGCGCAGGGCCCTCGCCGAGCTGGCCGCCGACGGCTGCGGGGCACGGATCGCCCTCACCCACTTCTCGCCCGTGCCCGACACGCTCGCCGGCGAACCGGTGGAGATCTACCCCTTCCTCGGCAGCTACCTCCTCGCGGAGGCCATCGACGAGTCCGGCGCCGACCTCGCGGTGCACGGCCACGCCCACCTGGGCACGGAACACGGCATGACGGCCGCGGGGGTACGCGTCCGGAACGTCGCCCAGCCCGTCATCCGCAGGGCGTTCGCCCTCTACCACCTGCCGCTCGCCCCGGCCGCGACGGGCCCCGGGCGTACGGAACCCGTGCCGGAGGCGGCCGCTGCGACGCGCACGCCCGGCTGAGGCCGCGCGCGCTCGCCCGCTCCCGCCCGGCTCCGGCCGAGGCCGCCCCCGTTCCCGCCCGCGGAGGCCCGTATGTTTCCGGCGGCGGGGACGGGCAAGACGTGGGGAGGACCCGAACGGCCGCTCCCCACCGGGGGGGCGGCCGCCGACGCGCGCCGTACGGCCAAGGAGGAACGATGGACCGGTCACGTGCCCCGGTGCTGGAGCAGGCGATGCTGCCGCGCGACGCGTTCTTCGCCGAGGCGGAACACGTGCCGGCGGAGCGCGCGGGGGGCCGCGTCGCGGCCGAGCTGATCACCCCGTACCCGCCCGGCGTGCCCGTGATCGCACCGGGCGAGGTCATCACGGACGAGGTCGTGGACTACCTGCGCAGCGGCGTCGACCACGGGATGCCCATCCCGGACGCGGCCGACGCCTCCGTCCGCACGCTCCGCGTCGTGGCCCGCGCGGAGGCGACCGGGTGAACGCGCGGGGAACCGTCCGCGGGGCCGTCGTCCAGCCGTGGCATGCTCGTCCCATGACGGCCGAAGGAGCGCGAGCCCCCGCCCTCACGGCGCCCACGGTCCAGTCCATGGTCCAGGAGATCCTCGACGGCCTCCCCGGCTCGGCGGTCTTCCTCGTGCCGCTCGTCGGGGCGGACGGCGCCGTCGAGGACTTCCAGGTCGCCGCGGCCTCGCCCGACGCGCTCGACGTCGAGGGCCGCAGGGGCACGGAACTGGTGGGACTCAGCGTCCTGGAGACGTATCCGGGCGTGCGGGACACCGACCTGTGGCGCGGATACCTCGGAACCCTGGAGAGCGGAGTCCGCTACGACGGCGAGCCGTTCGAGTACGAGGAGACGCTCGCCGGAACCCTTCGCCGTTCCCGTTTCGCCGTCCGTGCGGCGGCCTGCCCGGGAGGTCTCGTCGTCTCCTGGGTACGCCTCGGCGGCGAGGAACGCGAGCAGCGACGGCTGGAGGTCGTGCAGCGCCTGGGGGACATGGGCTGGGCGAACTGGGACCTCGTGCAGAACACCGTCTCCTGGTCGGAACAGGCCTACGGCGTCGTCGGCCGGGATCCGTCCCTCGGCCCGCTGACACTGGACGAGCTGCCCGGCCACGCCGTGGCCGAGGACCTCGCCGCGCTGGGTGCGGGCGTCCGGCGCCTCCTCGGGGACGGACGGCCCGTCGACCACACCTTCCGCGTCACCACGGACGGCGGCGACGTCCGGCACGTCCGGCTCGTCGCGGAGGCGGAGACGGACGTCCACGGCATCCCGATCGAGGTCCACGGCTTCTTCCAGGACGTCACCGCCTGGGCGCTCGCCGAGGAGCGACTGCTCGGACACGAGCGGACCGTCCTGGCGCAGCAGGGCAGGCTGGCGGCCGAACGCGCCCTCGCGGCCCGGCTCCAGCACGCCCTGCTGCCGCTTCCCCAGCAGTCGCTGTGTCTGGCGGGCCTCACCGTCGACGTCGCCTACCTGCCCCACCAGGAGGGCCTCAACGTCGGAGGGGACTGGTACAGCGCCATCGAACTCCCCGACGGCAGCGCGCTGCTCGTCGTCGGCGACGTGGCGGGTCACGGGCTCGACGCCGTGGCCACGATGGCCCAGCTGCGCTTCACCGCCAAGGGCATGGCGATCACCGGAACGCCGCTCGCCACGATCCTCGCCCGGCTGAACACGCTCCTGTGGCACAGCGCGGAGCGGGCCTTCAACACCGCCACGGTGATCATGGCGTGTTACGAGCCCGCCACGGAACTCCTCACCTGGGTGCAGGCCGGCCATCTGCCGCCCCTGCTGCTGCGCGGGGGCGAGGCCCGCTATCTGACCTCGCCCACCGGCGTCCTGCTCGGCGCCACGACCGCGGCGCGGTACGACTCGTCGACGATCCGTCTGCTGCCCGGGGACCAGCTGCTGTTCTTCACGGACGGTCTGGTCGAGGCGCCGGGGCAGCTCCTCGACGAGGGTCTCGCCCGGCTCGCCCGTACGGCGGCCGGACACAGCGGCGACGAACGCCTCCTGGACGACGTCCTCGACGCACTCGTCGACCCGGACACCCGGCGCGACGACATCTGCGTGATGCACATCAGCGTCTGAAGAATCCGAAGCGTCCGAACGGCTCCGGCCGGGCGGGTGGCGGCGTCCTCGGGCGTCCTCAGCCAGGACGTCCGCCGGACCGCCCGGCCCGGGACCCCGCGTACGCGGCCGCCCGCAGCGTACGGAGGCGGTCGACGGGACGGAATCCGGGCAGGCAGTTCTCGTACGGGTCGAACGCGCGCCCGCTCCGGGAGGCCTCCTCCCGGAGGAGGGTGAGCCGGGCCAGGGGCCACCAGCCGGTCGCCGCCCCGACCCCGAGTTCGAACGCCACGGACCGGCCGGCCGGCGCGGCCCCCATCGCGCCGGGGTCGGCGGGCACCCGCGCGGTCCCCGGCACCGGGAACGCGGCCACCACGCCCCGGTGGTCGCCGACGACGTAGTCCAGGAGCGTGCTGTAGGGGCCGGCGGTGGCGGACCGGCGCGGCAGCGGCAGGTGCCGGGTCCACCGGCCGTGTCCGCTGCTGGTGAGGAGCAGCTCCAGAGCACGGCCCGGCCCGTCGGCGTCCTCCACCCGCAGCGCGAGGCCGAGACCGTCGGGCAGCGGCCGGGGCAGCCCGGCGGCCCGGGACCACCGCGCCGTCACCCGGTACGCCCCCGGCCGGTCGAGCCACGGCACGTCCCAGCGGATCCGGTGGTCGGGCACGACGAGGCGGCCGGCCAGCACCACCCCGTGGGGATGCAGGGCGGGCCGGGCGCCCCGCCGCCGGGCGACGGTCCGTGCCGTACGGAAGGCGAGGAGGTCGAGGTGGCCCGGGTGGGGGTGATCCAGGTGCGCGCGGGACGTCCCGCGGCCCATACGCATGCGGCCCGTACTCATGTCCCGCCGCCTACCCCGGCGACGCCGGTTGACTCGCCCCCGGCGCGCCTGGTCCCCGCCGGCCGGTCTCCCGCACCCGGTCCTCCGTATGAACGGGCGTGGCCAGGGCATCCGCACGGCAGGACGTGACCGGACCGAGGAGGCGGCGATGCCCCGTCCATCGACAGTGGCGCGAGCGCAGGGACTGTTCAACCTGGTGGGCGGCGTGTGGCCGCTGGTCTCGCTGCGCACGTTCGAACGGGTCTACGGACCCAAGACCGACGACTGGCTGCAGAGGACGAGCGGCGCCCTGCTGGCCTCGGCGGGCATCAGCATGCTGCCGGCCGGACCGGGCCCCGAGGGCGTGCGTCACGCACGCCGTGTCGGTGTCGGCACGGCGGTGACGTTCCTCGCCATCGACCTGGTGTACGTACCGCGCCGGCGGATCCCCGCGACGTACCTGATGGACGCGGCCAAGGAGACGGCGTGGCTGGTGGCCTGGTGCAAGGCGGGCCGCGTGGGCGACGGACGGGTGCGTGGACTCCGGCGTGCGGGGTGACGCGACCGGCCGCTCCGGCCTCCAGGTCCTCTACGCGAACCTCGTCTCCGACCTCGCCGTCGACCTGGACGAGCGGGAGGTGCTCGGCGCCTGGGCGGAACAGGCGCCCCGCGAGGTGTGGCTGCTGCGCCCGGGCGACGTCCTCGTGACACCGGTGCCGGTCGGTGAGGCGTTCCTGGCGTACGCCTGCGCCCTGACCGGCGTCCCCCGGGAGTCGGTGACGGTGCTCCACCTGCCGGAGGCCTTCGTGTCGGCGGGCGCGCGCGGCCCGCACCGAGCGGCCGTCGAGGCGGTGCGCGGGGCGTCCGCGGGCCGCTCCGTGGCCGCGGTCCTCCCCACGGCCCTGGACACCGCGGCGGTCGGCCTGGCGCGCGGGCTCGGCGTCCCCGTCGCCCCGTACGCCTCGGCGGAGGCGGCCGCGGCCGCCCTCGAGGTGACCCGGCTGCTCAACACGAAGGCCGGGTTCCGGCGGGTGGCGGGGGCGCTGGGCATGCGGCTGCCGGACGGCCGCGTCAGCCGTCGTGCCGGGGTGGCGTCCGCCGTCGGGGAACTGCTCGGCTCGCACGGACGGGTCGTGGTCAAACCCGACCGGTCGGCGGGCGGCCACGGTCTGCTCTTCCTCCCGACGGCGGCCCCCTGGGTCCCCGGCGACCTTCCCCCGGTGGGCGGGACGGAGGGGCTGTGGGTGGTCGAGGAGCGGATCGAGGTGACGCGGTCGGTGAGCATCCAGATGGAGACGGGGCCGGCCGGGACCAGGCCGCTGTTCAGCGGCGAGATGAGGACCGTGGACGGCTGCTTCACGGGCTATCTGTCGCCCCTGACCTCCGGGGCGGAGATCGGGGCGACGCTGGAGTCGTGGGGGTGCGCGCTGGGCCGCTTCCTCGCGGAGCACGGGTACGCGGGGCCTTTCGCCATCGACGCGATGGTGTCGGCCGACGGCGAGGTCTTCGCGGGCGAGAGCAACGTGCGGCGTACGGCCACGACCACCCCGCACGCCATGGCGGCCCGCCTCACCGCCGGGAGCGGAGCCGGGGCCGGGACCAGAGCCGGGGCCGGGACCAGAGCCGGGGCCGGAGTCGGGGCCGGACCGGGTTCGCCGAGCTGGGCGACGGGCAGGCTGCGGGCCCCCGCGCCGTATTCCTTCGGCTTCGGCGAGGCCGTGGAGCGGCTGCGTACCGGCCGGATCGCCTTCGACCCCGCGCGCGGCGAAGGCGTCGTCCTGTACGCGGGGGCGCCGCCGGACGGACTGACCTGGCGTTACGCGGTGATCGCGGAGAACCGTGCCGGCGTGGCGCGGTACGAGGAGCTGCTGCGGTCCGCCTGGTCCGGTGTTCCGTGAGGGAGCCGTCAGCGCACGGCGGTCGGCAGGTCTCCGAGGAACGCGGCGAGCGTCCGGATCCCGAGCCGGAGGGCCCGGAGCTCGGCCCTCTCGTCCGGGCCGTGCCGGCGGTCCCCCGGCAGCCCCGTACCGAAGAAGAGCACGGGGGCGTCGCAGGCGCGGGCCAGTTGCGCGGCGGGGGCGGCGCCGCCGTTGCCGATGAGCCGGGCCGGGGAGCCGTAGGCGTGGCCGACCGCGCGGGTGAGCGCGGCGAGCGCGGGGTCGTCGGGAGGCGTCCGGTACGGGTCGGAGAGGGTCGGGGAGACGCTCAGGTCGTAGGCGAAGCCGGGGTGCCGCCCGCCCGCCGGCCTCCCACGAGCCACGGCCCGGGGAGGCCGGAGCGCTCCCCGGACCGCGGGTGGTCACGCCGGGGTCAGCCCCAGGCCGGCCGCCAGTCGGGCGCGGTGCCGGGCCGGCGGGCCGAAGAGCTGGGCCGAGCCGTGCGCGCGCTTGAAGTAGCGGTGGGCGTCGTGCTCCCACGTGATGCCGATGCCGCCGTGCAGCTGGATCATCTCGCCCGCCACCGTCGAGAACGCCTCCGAGCAGGCCGACTTGGCGGCCGCCGCGAGCCGGGGCAGCTCCGGTGAATCCGCCGCGGCCGCGAAGGAGGCGCCGAGCGCGGCCGAGCGCGCCGCTTCCACCAGCACGTACGCGTCCGCGAGCCGGTGCTTGACGGCCTGGAAGGAGCCGATGGGCCGGCCGAACTGGACGCGTTCCCCGACGTAGGCGACCGTGCGTTCGAGACAGCGGGAGGCGGCGCCGACCTGTTCGGCGGCGAGCGCCGCGCAGGCCAGGTCCAGTACGTGCCGCAGTACCCGGTCGCCGTCCCCCTCCGCTCCGACGAGCCGGCCCTCCGCCGCCGTGAGCGTCACGCGCGCCTGCGCGCGGCCGGTGTCCATCGTCACCACCGCCGCGCGGTCCACGCCGGCGCCGTCCCCGGGAACCTCGAAGAGCGAGACCCCCGCCGCCGTGCGGGCGGCCACGAGCAGGAGCCCGGCTCCCGCTCCGTCCAGGACGTGGTCCTTGACGCCGGTGACCCGCCAGGTCCCGCCGGGCCCGGGGACGGCCCCGGCCCGTACGTCCGACGGGTCCCACGAACCGCGCTCGGCCCACGCCAGGGTCCCCACCAGGGCACCCGAGGCCAGTTCCGGCAACAGCCGCGCGCACGCCGCCCCGTCGCCCGAGGCGAGCAGCGCCCGTACCGCGAGCACCGCGGAGCCGAGACAGGGGACGGGGCTCAGCTCGCGCCCCAGTTCCTCCATCACCACATGGACCTCCACGGCCCCGCAGCCCGCGCCGCCGTACTCCTCGGGGACCGCGAGTCCCGCGACGCCGATCTGCCCGGTCAGCGGCCCCCAGGCCGCCCCGCCCGGGTGGCGTCCGAGCAACGCCCGTACAGCGGAACGCAGTTCTTCCTGTTCCTCCGTCAGCCTCACGCCTCTGCTCCTTTCGGTCCTGGGCGGGTACGGGGCCGCTCGCCCGACGCCCGCGGGTCCTCCTCCGACAGGTCCCGGCCCCGGGTCTCGGCGATGCGCCGGACGGCCAGCGCGGTCACGAGCCCGCACACGACGGCGAGCACCGCCAGCGGAGCGCTCCGGGCGCCGTCGGAGAGCAGGACGCCGGCGAGCAGCGGGGTGAACCCGCCCCCGATCAACGCGGCCAGCTGGTAGCCGAGGGACGCGCCGGTGTAGCGGACGCGGGTGCCGAACATCTCGGACAGCAGGGGCCCGAGCGGCGCGTACATCGCCGACTGCGCCACCTGGCCGATGACCATGCCGAGGACCAGCAGGGCGGGGGACCGGGTGTCGACCAGGGTGTAGACCGGGAAGGCGAGCAGGACGGCGCCCGCCGCGCCGCCCGTCACGACGGCGCGGCGGCCGACGCGGTCGGAGAGCGCGGAGAAGAGCGGAATGGTCACGAGGCCCGCGACCGAGGTGAAGAGGAGGCCGGTCATCACCTCGGAGGTGGCGTAGCCGATGGTCGTGGCGTAGGTGAGCATGTACGTGCTGATCAGCGCGGTCAGGGCGAAGGGGCCGATGCCCACGGCACAGGCGAGGACCAGGTTCCGGGGCCTGCGCAGCACCTGCGCGAGCGGCACGCCGGGCGACACGTCGCCGGTGTCTCCGGTCCGCTCGGCCGCCTGCCGGAACAGCGGGCTCTCCGTGATGGTGAGGCGCACGTACAGACCGATGCCGAGGAGCACCGCGCTGAACAGGAACGGGACGCGCCACCCCCAGGCCAGGAAGTCCTCACGGGGAAGCAGCGAGGTGAGCGTCACCGCAAGCGTGGAGAGCAGGAAGCCGATCGGTGACCCCATCTGCATCACACCGCTCCACAGCCCGCGCCGCTCCGGGGCGGCGTGCTCGACGACCATGAGCGTCGCGCCGGCCCACTCCCCGCCGATGGCGATGCCCTGGACGAGGCGGAACAGCACAAGCAGGACGGGAGCGGCGACGCCGATGGTCCCGTACGTCGGAAGGACACCGATCAGGAAGCTCGCCACGCCCATGAGGACCATCGTCAGGACGAGCATGGACTTGCGGCCGAGCCGGTCGCCGAAGTGCCCGAAGACGGCTCCGCCGAGCGGCCGCGACACGTATCCGGCGGCCAGGGTCCCGAACGCGGCGATCGTGCCGACGGTGGGGTCGGACTCGGGGAAGAACAACCGGCCGAGGACGAGGGCGGCCATGGTGCCGTAGAGGAGGAAGTCGTAGTACTCGATGACGGTGCCGAGCAGGCTCGACAGCGCCACCCTGCGCAACAGGGCGGGGTCCGTGGGTCTCTCGGGGGTGTGCGGGGACGGTGCGGGGGACATGGCTGACTCCCGGGTGCGGTGGGGATGTCGGGGATCGACGAGCGGTGAGGTGTTCTGTGCGCGTGAGGGAGGGCGGGGCCCGCTCCCGGCCAGGGGCCCGCTCCCGGCCAGGGGAGCGGGCACGGCTCGAGGAGCGGGCACGGCTCGAGGAGCGGGCACGCGCGGTTCAGGTCGTGAGGACGTGGGCGCGGCAGGCCGCGGGGGCGCCCCAGGCGTCGCGGAGCGGGCGGGCCTTGCGGATCCACAGCGCCAGGTCCAGTTCCTCGGTGTAGCCGACGGCGCCGTGGAGCTGCAGGGCCGTGCGGGCGGCTGCGTACGCGGCCTCGCCCGCCGTGACCTTCGCCGCGGCGACCTCGGCGGAGCTCCGGTCCGCTCCCCGCGCCAGGGCCAGCGCGGCCGAGTGGAGCAGGGGCCGGGCGAACTCCAGGGCGATGAGCGTGTCGGCCAGCCGGTGCTTGACCGCCTGGAACGAGCCGATGGGGACCCCGAACTGGGTGCGCTGCCCGACGTACGCGACGGTGCGGTCGAGCAGGGCGCGGCCGAGACCGAGGGACTGGGCGGCGGTGGCCAGGGCCGCGACCTCGGTGGCGTGC
The DNA here is from genome assembly GCF_042716635.1 of Streptomyces sp. NPDC058664. NCBI lineage: Bacteria > Bacillati > Actinomycetota > Actinomycetes > Kitasatosporales > Streptomycetaceae > Streptomyces > Streptomyces sp. NPDC058664. The sequence continues at coordinate 59,065 of NZ_JBHXRW010000045.1, forward strand.
GCGGCCGCGGCGGCCACGGCGGGGCCCCGCGCCAGGACGGTGCCGCCGAGGGGGCGGGCCAGCCGGCGCACGGGGTCGGCCGACGGCTGGACGGGGCCGGTGGCCTCCGCCAGGCGCACGGTGTCGCCCTCGACGACGAGTACGGCGTCGGCGGTGTCCGGGTCCAGGGCGTACGGGCTGCCGGCGGCCGGCACACAGAGGGAGACGACCGCCTTCCCCGCGGCGATCCGCGGCAGCCACGCCGTGGCGGTCTCCTCCTCCCCCAGCCGGTCGAGGAGGGCGGCGGCGGCGACCGTCTCGACCACCGGTCCCGGCACGGCGTGACGGCCCAGCTCCGTGAAGGCGACGGCCAGTTCGACCGGCAGCGGGCCGAGGCCGTCGTGCCGCTCCGGTACGGCGAGGGCGAAGACCCCCGCTTCCGCGAGCCGTGACCAGAGCGCCAGGCCGGGCGCGCTGTCCCCGGCCGCCCAGGCCCGTGCGGCCCCCGGGGTGTCGGCGACCGCGAGCATGCCGTCGAGGGAGCGGGCGAACTCGCTCTGTTCGTCGTCGAGGAGGAACCGCATCACCGGCGTCCCTTCGGGAGGCCGAGCAGCCGCTCGGCGATGATGTCGCGCTGGATCTCGTTGGTGCCGGCGTAGACGGGTCCGGCGAGGGAGAAGGTGTGGCCTTCGGCCCAGCTGCCGTGCGCGGGGGCGTCCGTGGCCGTGTCGGACAGTTCGCCGTACGGGCCGAGCAGGTCGAGCGCCGTCTCGTGGAGGGCGATGTCGAGCTCGGACCAGAAGACCTTGTTGAGGCTGGACTCGGCGCCGATGGAGCCGCCGGCGGCGAGGCGTGAGGCGCCCGCGTACGCGAACAGGCGGTAGGCGCGGGCGCCGATGACCGCGTCGGCGACCCGGTCGCGCAGGGCGGTGTCGGACGGGTCGGCGCTCTCCCGCCACAGCGCGGTAAGGCGTGAGGCGGCCGCCGTGAACCGGCCGGGGCTGCGCAGGGTCAGCCCCCGCTCGTTGCCCGCCGTGCTCATCGCGACCCGCCAGCCCTGACCCGGCGCGCCGATCACGTCCTCGTCGGGCACGAACACGCCGTCGAGGAAGAGTTCGGCGAAGGCGGGCTTGCCGTCGAGCCGTCCGACGGGCCGTACGGTCACCCCGTCGGCGTCCAGCGGGAACATCAGGTACGTCAGGCCCTGGTGCGGCTTCGCCGCGCCGGGGTCGCTGCGGAAGAGGCCGAAGGCGCGGTCGGCGAAGGCCGCCCGGGACGACCAGGTCTTCTGGCCGCTCAGGCGCCAGCCGCCGTCGGTCCGTACGGCCGTGGAGCGCAGCGAGGCGAGGTCGGAGCCGGACTCCGGTTCGGACCAGGCCTGGGCCCAGATGACCTCGCCGCTCGCCATGGCGGGGAGCACGCGGGCGCGCTGCTCGTCGGTGCCGTGCTCGAAGAGGGTGGGGGCGAGCAGGTTGATGCCGTTCTGGCTGACCCGGCCGGGTGCGCCGGCGGCGTAGTACTCCTCCTCGAAGACCAGCCACTGGAGGATCGAGGTGCCGCGGCCGCCGTACTCCTCGGGCCAGGAGACCGCCGACCAGCGGTCGTCGAACAGGGTCCGCTCCCATGTCCGGTGGGCGGCGAAGCCCTCCTCCGTCTCCAGGGAGGGCAGGGGGGTCGCGGGCACGTGGGCGGTGAGCCAGGCGCGGGCCTCGGCCCGGAAGGCGTCCTCCGCCGCGGAGAAGTCGAGGTCCATCAGGATCCCGCCTTCATGGCGCCGATGTCCATGCCGCCGAGCGCGTCGGGGGAGGTCTCGGCGTTGTGGGCGTGCGCGAGGTGGTGCAGCCCGAAGACCGAGTCGATGCCGGTGTGCATGCCCTGGAGGTCCTCGGCCTGGTTGACGGCGCGCTTGGTCAGGGCGAGGCCCATGCGGGGCATCTCGGCGATCCTGTCCGCCAGTTCCATGGTGCGTTCCGTCAGTTCCCCGGCCGGGACGACCCGGTTGACCATGCCGACCTCGTAGGCGCGCCGGGCGCTCATCCGGTCGCCGGTGTAGAGGAACTCCTTGGCGATCCGTGGCGGCATCACCCACGGGTGGGCGAAGTACTCGACGCCGGGGATGCCCATGCGGACGACCGGGTCGGCGAAGAACGCGTCGTCGGCGGCGACGATGAGGTCGCACACCCAGGCGAGCATCAGGCCGCCGGCGACGCAGGCGCCCTGGACCGAGGCGACCATGGGCTTGGGCAGTTCGCGCCATCTCCGGCACATGCCGAGGTAGACCTCGGACTCGCGGGCGAAGCGGCTCTCCGCCCCTTCCTTGTCCGAGTGGTCCCACCAGAGTCCCGCCGTGCGGTCGAACGGCAGGTGGGCGTCCCGCTCGGGGGTGCCTATGTCGTGGCCGGCGGAGAAGTGCCTTCCCGCTCCGGCGAGCACGACGACCTTGACCTCGTCGTCGTCGGCGGCGCGGTAGAAGGCCCGGTCGAGGGCGTAGGTCATCGCGGAGTTCTGGGCGTTGCGGTAGTGGGGCCGGTCCATCGTGACCACGGCCACGGGGCCGCGGCGTTCGTATCGGACGGGCGCTGTGGACGTGGTGCGGGCAGCGGACATCCGCCCTCCTTCCCTAACAAGTGTTTGGTAGGTTAACGTACGGCCATGAGCAACGTCGAGGAGTTCCGCAGAGAGGTCCGCGGTTGGCTGCGCTCCCACCTCACCGGAGAGTTCGCCGCCCTGCGCGGGCGCGGCGGCCCCGGGCGGGAACACGAGGCGCACCCCGAACGCCTCGCCTGGGAGCGGTACATGGCCGCCGCCGGATGGACCTGCGTGGGCTGGCCGAAGGAGTACGGAGGGCGCGGCGCGACCCTCGAAGAGCAGGTCGCCTTCCACGAGGAGTACGCCCTCGCCGACGCGCCCGCCCGCGTCAACCACATCGGCGAACAGCTCCTCGGACCCACCCTCATCGCCTTCGGCACCCCGGAGCAGCGCGCGCGCTTCCTCCCGCCGATCGTCGCCGTCGAGGAACTGTGGTGCCAGGGCTACTCGGAGCCGGACGCCGGCTCCGACCTGGCGAACGTAAGGACCCGCGCCGAGCGCGACGGCGACCTGTGGGTCGTCACCGGGCAGAAGGTGTGGACCTCACTCGCGCACGAGGCCGACTGGTGTTTCGTCGTCGCCCGCACCGAGCCCGGGTCCACCCGCCACCGGGGCCTGTCCTACCTGCTCGTCCCGCTGGACCAGCCCGGTGTGGAGATACGGCCGATCGTCCAGCTGACCGGGACCTCCGAGTTCAACGAGGTGTTCTTCGACGGGGCCCGCACCCACGGCTCCCACATCGTCGGCGCCCCCGGCGACGGCTGGCGGGTGGCCATGGCCACCCTCGGCTTCGAGCGGGGCGTGTCCACCCTCGGTCAGCAGGTCGGCTTCCGCCGCGAACTGGAGGCCGTCATCGCACTGGCCAGACGCAACGGCGCGGCCGGGGACCCACTGATCCGCGACCGGATCGCCCGCGCCTGGATCGGTCTGGAGACCATACGGTTCAACGCCCTGCGCATGCTCGGCGGAGCCGCGGCCGGGGCCCCGGGCCCCGAGGCCTCCATCGGGAAGATCTTCTGGGCCACCTGGCACCGGGAGCTCGGCGAGCTCGCCATGGACGTCTGCGGCGCCGACGGAATGCTCGCGGCCGGCGAGCCGTACGACCTCACCGACTGGCAGCGGCTGTTCCTCTTCTCCCGCTCCGACACCCTCTACGCCGGTTCCAACGAGATCCAGCGGAACATCATTGCCGAGCGCGTCCTCGGCCTGCCCAAGGAGGCCCGCCCGTGAGCGGCACACCACCCCCCTACGTCCCGGGCCACCGGCTGCTCGCCGGCCGCACCGCCGTCGTCACCGCCGCCGCGGGCGCCGGGATCGGCGGCGCGACCGCCAGACGCCTCCTGGAGGAAGGAGCGCGGGTCGTCGTCTCCGACGCGCACGCCCGCAGGCTGAAGGAGTCCGAGGCGGAGCTCGCCGCGGAGTTCGGCGCGGACCGCGTCGCGGCCCTGCCCTGCGACGTCACCGACGAGACGCAGGTCGCCGCCCTGTTCGACCTCGCGGTGGAGCGCCATGGGCGCCTCGACATCGTCGTCAACAACGCGGGCCTCGGCGGGACCGCAGACCTGGTCGACATGACCGACGAACAGTGGGACAAGGTCCTCGACGTCACCCTGAACGGCACCTTCCGCTGCACCCGCGCCGCCCTGCGCCGCATGAAGGCCGCGGGCGCCGGCGGCGTCGTCGTCAACAACGCCTCGGTGATCGGCTGGCGGGCCCAGAAGGGGCAGTCCCACTACGCCGCCGCCAAGGCCGGCGTCATGGCGCTCACCCGCTGCGCCGCCCTGGAGGCCGCCGCGTACGGGGTGCGGGTCAACGCCGTGTCCCCGAGCCTGGCCATGCACCCGCACCTGGTGAAGGTCACGAGCGCCGAACTCCTCGAGGAGCTGACCTCCCGCGAGGCGTTCGGGCGCCACGCCGAACCCTGGGAGATCGCCAACGTGATCGTGTTCCTCGCCAGCGGCTACTCCTCGTACCTGACGGGGGAAGTCCTCTCGGTCAGCAGCCGGCATCCGTGAGACCCGCGCCCGAGCGGCGCCGGGAGCTCCTCGACACCGCCGCCGAGGTGTTCGCCGCCCAGGGCTACGACGCCACCACCGTCCGCGAGATCGCCCACGCGGCCGGGATGCTCGCCGGCAGCCTCTATTACCACTTCGACTCCAAGGAGTCGATGCTCGACGAGATCCTCTCGGCCTTCCTGAGTGAGCTGTGGGGCCGGTACGACGCCGTGCTCGCCGCCGGTCTCGGGCCCCGCGAGACCATCGAGGCCCTGGTCACCGAGTCCTTCCGCGAGATCGACCGGCACCGCGCCGCCGTCGCCATCTACCAGAAGGAGTCCCGCCACCTCCAGGACCAGCCGCGCTTCGGCTACCTCGCCGACGCGCGGCACAGGTTCGAGAAGGCCTGGCTCGGCACCCTGGAGCGCGGCGTCGGGGCCGGGGACTTCCGCGCCGACCTCGACATCCGCCTCACCTACCGGTTCGTCCGCGACACCGTCTGGGTCGCCGCGTCCTGGTACCGGCCCGGCGGCCGGCACAGCCCCGAGGAGATCGCCCGCCAGTACCTCTCCATGGTCCTGGACGGGATAGCCGTTCGTATCCGCATATGACATGACATCGTGGACATCGAAGAAGGAGTGGCCATGGCCGAGGCATACATCGTGGACGCGGTACGCACCCCGGTCGGCAGGCGGAACGGCGGACTGTCCGCCGTCCACCCGGCCGACCTCGGAGCGCACGTGCTGAAGGCGCTGATGGAACGCTCGGGCGTCGACCCGGTCGCCGTCGAGGACGTCGTCCTCGGCTGCCTGGACACCGTCGGCCCGCAGGCCGGCGACATAGCCCGCACCTGCTGGCTGGCCGCCGGACTGCCCGAGGAGGTGCCCGGCGTGACCGTGGACCGGCAGTGCGGCTCCTCCCAGCAGGCCCTGCACTTCGCCGCCCAGGGCGTCCTGTCCGGCACCCAGGACCTCGTCGTCGCGGGTGGCGTCCAGAACATGTCCCAGGTCCCCATCGCCTTCGCCAGCCGCCAGGCCGCCGAGCCCCTCGGCCTCACCGACGGGCCGTACGCCGGATCCGAGGGCTGGCGGGCCCGCTACGGCGACCAGCCGGTCAACCAGTTCCACGGCGCCGAGCTCATCGCGAGCAAGTGGGACGTCTCCCGCCGCGACATGGAGGAGTTCGCGCTGCGCTCGCACCGGCGGGCGATCCGGGCCATCGACGAGGGCCGCTTCGCGCGCGAGATCGTGCCCTACCGGGACGTGACCACCGACGAGGGCCCGCGCCGCGACACCACCCTGGAGAAGATGGCCGCCCTGCGACCGGTGGTGGAGGGCGGCCGGCTGACCGCCGCGGTCTCCTCCCAGGTCTCCGACGGGGCCTCGGCGATGCTGCTCGCCTCGGAGCGTGCCGTACGGGAGCACGGCCTGACGCCGCGGGCCCGCGTGCACCACCTGTCCGTACGGGGCGAGGACCCGATCCGCATGCTGTCCGCCCCGATCCCGGCGACGGCGTACGCGCTGAAGAAGGCCGGGATGACGATCGACGACATCGACCTGGTGGAGATCAACGAGGCGTTCGCCCCGGTCGTCCTGGCCTGGCTGAAGGAGACCGGCGCCGACCCGGAGAAGGTCAACGTCAACGGCGGCGCCATCGCCCTGGGCCACCCGCTCGGCGCGACCGGCACCAAGCTCGCCACCACCCTGCTGCACGAACTCGAGCGCACGGGCGGCCGCTACGGCCTGCAGACGATGTGCGAGGGCGGCGGCCAGGCGAACGTGACGATCATCGAGCGGCTCTGACGCGGGGACGGACGACGGAAGGCCGCCGGGGGGGGGGCCCCCCGCGGGGGAAGGGAGTCGAGGGGGGGGAACCCGGGAGCCCGGGCCCGCGCGACGGCCCGGGGGCCGGGGGGGGGGCCCCGCCC
>NZ_JBHXRW010000046.1:0-60604 GCF_042716635.1 Streptomyces sp. NPDC058664
GCGGGCCATCTCGACGCAGTCGTCCCAGCGGCCTTCGAGCATGGCCTCGCGGAACTTCTTCGAGCCGTTGGCGTTCGTCCGCTCGCCGATCGCCAGGTAGGCGGTGTCCTGGCGGAACGGCACATGGCCGTACAGGGAGGACGCTCCCGGCTCCGGCGTCGGGCGCCGGTGGAGGACGGCCGCGCCCCGCACCCGCTCCACGATCTGCCGCAGGTGCTCCGGGGTCGTACCGCAGCAGCCGCCGACCAGGGCGGGGCCGTAGTCCCGTACGAACGCCTCCTGGGCGTCGGCCAGTTCGGCCGGCGACAGGGGGTAGTGGGCGCCGTCGGAGGTGAGGACGGGCAGGCCCGCGTTCGGCATGACGGAGATCGGGATGCGGGAGTGCCGCGACAGGTGCCGCAGGTGCTCGGCCATCTCCGCAGGGCCCGTGGCGCAGTTCAGGCCGATCATGTCGATGCCGAGCGGTTCGAGCGCGGTGAGGGCCGCGCCGATCTCCGTGCCGAGCAGCATCGTGCCCGTCGTCTCCACCGTGACCTGCACGATGACCGGCAGGTCCACGCCGACCCAGTCCAGGGCCCGGCGGGCGCCGATGACGGCCGCCTTCGTCTGGAGCAGGTCCTGCGAGGTCTCGATGAGGAGGGCGTCCGCGCCGCCCCGGATCAGGCCCTCCGCGTTCTGCCGGAACGCCTCGCGGAGCGGCTCGTACGTGACGTGTCCCAGGGTCGGCAGCTTCGTGCCGGGGCCCATCGAGCCGAGGACCCAGCGGGGGCGGCCGTCGGCGGCCGTGTGCGCGTCCGCCGTGGTGCGGGCGATCCGGGCGCCGGCCTCGGACAGCTCGTACACCTGGTTCTCGATGCCGTACTCGGCGAGGGCCGCCAGGTTCGCGCCGAAGGTGTTGGTCTCGACGCAGTCCACGCCCACCGAGAAGTAGGCGTCGTGGACGGAGGCGACGATGTCGGGGCGGGTCAGGTTGAGGATCTCGTTGCAGCCTTCGAGGCCCGTGAAGTCGTCCATGCTCGGGTCGGCGGCCTGGAGCATCGTGCCCATCGCCCCGTCGGCCACCACGACCCGTTTCGCGAACTCGTCCCGGAGCGACGGCCGGACAGCGCTCACGACAACCCCCTCAGATGCGTCACCAGGGTCGCCGTGCAACCCACCCCGTACGTCGTCCTGATCCGGTCCAGGAGCGTGTCCCGGTACAGCCGGTACTCCTGCGTCCCCACGGAGGCGAGGACGGTCGCCGCGACCGCGCAGCCCAGCTGCGCCGCGCACCGCTCCGGTACGCCCCACAGCCAGCCGGCGAGGAACCCGGAGCGGAAGGCGTCCCCGCCCCCGGTCGGGTCGACGACTCCTGCGACCTCCACCGCCGGCACCGCGAGCGGCTCCCGGGCCTCGCCGCGGATGCGGACGCCCGCCTCGCCGTGGGTGGTGACCCAGGTGCCGACCCTGCGCAGCACCTCCGCCTCCGCCCAGCCCGACTTCTCCAGGAGCAGCGCCGTCTCGTACTCGTTGGTGAACAGGAACCTGGCCCCGTCCACCAGCTCCCGCACCTGCGCCCCGTCGAGCCGCGCCAGCTGCTGCGACGGGTCGGCGGCGAAGGGGATCCCCAGGTCGCGGCAGGTGCGGGTGTGCCGGAGCATCGCCTCGGGGTCGTCCGGGGAGACCAGGACCAGTTCCAGGCGGCCGGTGCGCGCCACGACCTCGCGGAGGTCGATCTCGCGTGCCTCGGCCATCGCCCCCGCGTAGAAGGTGGCGATCTGGTTCTGGGCCCGGTCGGTCGTACAGACGAACCGGGCGGTGTGGAGCGACTCGCTGACGCGCACCGAGTCGGTGTCCACACCGTGGTCCTTCAGCCAGACCCGGTACGGCTCGAAGTCGGCGCCGACCGCGCCCACGAGGGCGGGACGCAGGCCGAGGACACCGAGTCCGAAGGCGATGTTCGCTGCCACTCCGCCGCGCCTGACCTCCAGGTTGTCGGCGAGGAACGACAGGGAGACCCGGTCGAGCCGGTCGGCGAGCAGCTGCTCGCCGAACCGGCCGGGGAAGGTCATCAGATGGTCGGTCGCGATGGATCCCGTGACAGCGATACGCATGTCCCTCAGACCCCTTCTCCCTGACGGGCTGCCTTCTTCAGGGCCCCCGCCGCCGTCCTCAGGGCCTCCACGCGGTCCGTGCGCTCCCACGTGAACTCGGGGAGCTCGCGGCCGAAGTGGCCGTACGCCGCCGTCTTCGCGTAGATGGGCCGCTTGAGGTCCAGGTCGCGGATGATCGCCGCGGGGCGCAGGTCGAAGACCTCGCTCACGGCCGCCTGGATCGTCTCGTCCGGCAGGGTGCCCGTGCCGAAGGTCTCCACGAAGAGACCGACCGGCTCGGCCTTGCCGATCGCGTACGCCACCTGCGCCTCGCAGCGGCGGGCGAGGCCGGCCGCGACGACGTTCTTCGCGACCCAGCGCATGGCGTACGCCGCCGAGCGGTCCACCTTCGACGGGTCCTTGCCGGAGAAGGCGCCGCCGCCGTGCCGGGCCATCCCGCCGTACGTGTCGATGATGATCTTCCGGCCGGTGAGTCCGGCGTCGCCCATCGGGCCGCCGACCTCGAAGCGCCCGGTCGGGTTCACCAGGAGCCGGTAGCCGTCGGACTCCAGGCTGACGCCCTCCTCGACCAGCTCCTTGAGAACGTGCTCGACGACGTACTCGCGCACGTCCGGGGTGAGCAGGCCCTCGACGGAGATGTCGGCGGCGTGCTGCGAGGAGACGACCACCGTGTCGAGGCGGACCGGGCGGTCCCCGTCGTACTCGATGGTGACCTGCGTCTTGCCGTCGGGCCGCAGGTAGGGCACGGTGCCGCATCTGCGGACCTCGGTGAGCCGGCGCGAGAGGCGGTGGGCGAGCGCGATGGGCAGGGGCATCAGCTCGGCGGTGTCGTCGCAGGCGTAGCCGAACATCAGGCCCTGGTCGCCGGCGCCCTGGGCCGCCAGCTCGTCGCCCGTGCCCTCGACCCGGGACTCGTACGCCGTGTCGACGCCCTGCGCGATGTCCGGCGACTGGGCGCCGATCGACACCGAGACGCCGCAGGAGGCGCCGTCGAAGCCCTTCGCGGAGGAGTCGTAGCCGATGTCGAGGACGGCCTCGCGCACCAGCTTCGCTATCGGCGCGTACGCCGTGGTGGTGACCTCGCCCGCGATGTGCACGAGACCCGTGGTGATCAGGGTCTCGACGGCGACGCGCGAGGACGGGTCCTCGGTGAGGAGCGCGTCGAGGATGGTGTCGCTGATCCGGTCGGCGATCTTGTCGGGGTGTCCCTCGGTCACCGACTCCGAGGTGAAGAGGCGGCGGCTCATGCCTGGACCTCCACCGGAACCTGCGCAGGGGTGTTGAAGAAGTGCTGCTCGATGGCGGCGAGGGTGCGGATGGACTCGACCTCCAGGGTCTCCATCTGGATGGCGGTGCCGCTCTCCTGCTCCAGGAGGAAGACGAACTCGACGAAGGACAGCGAGTCGATGAGCCGGTTCTCGATCAGGTCGAGGTCGGACGCGATGTCGTCGCGCTCGGGGTGACGGTCGAGGATCCAGTTCTTCACCGTCTGCAGGCCGTCGGCCATGGTTGCTCTCCTTTAGCTGCTACTGGATACGGAAGGGGTGGGGGCGGGGGCGATGATCGGGGCGGCCACCGCCACCGCGTAGTCCACGTCGTGGCTGATGGACACGGTGATCTCGGTGATGCCGGACTCGGCGGCCATCTCGGCGGCCGATCGGTGCAGCTCCACGAGCGGCCAGCCGCCCTCGGAGCGCCGCACCACGATGTCCGACCAGGGCAGGAACCTGCCCCTGACCCGTAAGGTCTTGAAGGCCGCCTCCTTGGCCGCGATCCGCCCGCACAGGCTCAGTACGTCGAGCCCGGAGGAGGTACGGCAGTCGGCGAGCTCGCCGGGGGTGAGCATCCGCTCGAAGAACCGCTCCCCGTACTGGGCGAGGAGCCTGCGGACACGGTTGACGGACACGATGTCCATGCCGAGGTTCGCCCACCCCAGGCCGCCCGCCGGCGGGGCGGCGGGACGGGCCGGCACGTCAGATCACCGGCCCGGCCGCGCCACTCGCATCGGCCCGCATACGGGCGTTCGCGTCGAGCACCGCCCGGCGGGCGGACTCCCAGTCGCCGTGGCGCCGGGTCAGTGCGGACAGCCACCGTTCGAGGCCGAAGGCGACGCAGCTGGTGAAGGCCGGGCCGCCGGTGGACTCCAGGGTGATGTCGCAGCGGTCGCCGAAGAAGTTCCGGTGCGTGTTGACCGAGGCGATGGCCAGGTCCTCGTACAGGAACTCGTACTTCACCGGGGTGAGCCGCTGGAGGAGCGCCTTCGAGCCGCCCTTGTCGAAGAACGGGTCGCAGGCGGCCTCCTTGCGCAGCGGCAGGTCGAGCGCCGCCGCGAAGGCCTGGATACGGGCCGTGAAGTCGGCGAGGTGCGTCTCGGCGTGCTCGCGGCCGCCGATGGCGACGATCTCGCGCATCCGGAAGCCGAGCTGGCGCCGCATGCCCTCGTAGTGGGTCTCCTTGCGGAAGCACCAGGAGCAGGTCGTGACGAGGGTGTCGTCGGCGACCCGGGTGCCCTGGTGGTCGAGGTAGACGGCGTAGCAGGAGGCCGAGGGCAGGCCGAGCGCGGCGGGTTCGAGCGCGGCGGCGGGCCAGTGCCCGTGCTCGCCGTCGAAGGGTGCGGTGAGGCGCCCCTCCAGGTCGAGCGGGGCGGTGAGGACGGCCTGGTGGGGGAAGTTGTCGTAGTAGTCCAGCTTCGCCAGGTCGGCGGCCGGCAGGAGCGGGGGCATGGTCATCGGGCGGGCGCCCGCGGTCACTCCCCAGCTCTCGAAGGTGTCGTCGAGGAGCCGCAGCAGGCGGGTCCCCTCTGGTCCCAGGGAAGGCAGGCCCCTGGTCGCCCCGACGTTCTCGGGGGTCGTCACGGTCATGGTCGGTGCACCTCTCGGGTGAGGGGTCCGGTCGCCGTCGCTCAGACGACGGGCAGGGTGTCGTCGGAGAAGATCCCGGTCTTCAGGAAGAAGGCGAGCGGCTTGCGGATCGCCTTGCGCTCGTGGGGGCGGCGGTTCGGGTCGGCGACCAGCGCGTTGCGCAGGGCCAGCGGATCGGGGATGCCGGCGTCGCGGTACACGTGGGGGTTGTAGAGGGAGTTGACGCTGTAGACGACGTACCGCTTGAGGTACGCCTCGACCTCGCGGACCCGCTCGGCGCTCACGGCCTGGCACATCCGGCCGTACAGCAGGGAGACCAGTTCGCGTCCGAAGGCGATGTGCCGGGACTCGTCCTGGTGGTGGATGCGGTTGACCTCGCGGATGGTGTGGCAGAGGGAGTCGTCCTTCGCCATCCGGGCGTTGTAGTGGTCGACGAGCTCCTCGAAGAAGAGGATGCGGGTGAAGACGAGGAAGTTCTCGACCTCCGGTTCCCAGGCCGCGTCGGCGCGCATCGCGGTGGAGCCGTAGATCTTGTGGCCGTAGCGGCGGCAGAACTCGGAGAAGAACCACATGTGTTCGTTCTCCTCACCGATGAAGTGGTGGAAGAAGTCCGAGGGCACTTCGAAGCCGGGCATGTGGATGCGGCCGACGACCTCGATGAGGAGCTCGCGGATGCCGTGCACGTTGAGGCTGTAGAAGTTGATCGACTCCCACTTCGACAGGCGCTGAAGCGTTTCCTCACCGAGGGTGTCGTAGTGCTCGGTGCCGTGGACGGTGAGCAGCTCCGGGGTCATCCAGAAACGGTTCTCCTCCAGCGTCTCGGGCCACTGGAAGGTCTGGTACGGGTTGTAGTAGTCCTCGACGGAACGCTCGCTGAGCCGCTCCAGGACCTCCATGAACCGGTCGGTGACGGGCAGGGGGGCGGTCACGCCCATGATCGTGGCTCCTCTTTTTTGGGGCTCGGTTCGCCTCCGGGGCCTGGAGTCGGGCTCACGCGTCCGTGCGTGCTCGCTCCCCCGTCCCTCGGGAGCTCCGCGTGCTCGGACGCGTTCCCCCGACGGCCCCCTTCGGCTCACTCGCCGGTGCGGGGGGACCGGCCCCGGCGGCTTTCAGGGACGGACTTCGTAGACCGCGTTGACCGGGGTCTCCGTGGCGCGCCGCCAGCGGGTGAAGCCGGCCTCCTCCGCGATGGCCCGGAAGGCCTTCTCGCCGGAGTGGTTGCCCAGGGCGTGCGGGCCGCGCTGGGCGACCGCGACGGGCAGGCACATCACGGCGGACAGGGCCATGAACATGCGGGCGGCGGGCGTCTGGGCGTCGATGTCCTGCGGGGAGACGTTCGACTCGACGAGCATCCAGGTGCCGTCCGCGTCCAGGGACTTGTGGACGTGCTGGGCGGCGGCGACCGGGTCGCCCATGTCGTGCAGGGCGTTGAAGAAGCACACCAGGTCGTAGCCGGAGCCCGGGTAGTCGTCGGCGGAGGCGACCTCGAAGACGACCCGGTCGGAGAGACCGGCCTCCTCGGCGAGCTCCCGCGCGATCGAGACGGCCTCCTCCGAGTAGTCGAAGCCGTGCACGGTGGCCTGCGGGAAGGCCTTGGCGATGAGGAGGGTGGTGTGGCCTACGCCGCAGCCGACGTCGGCGACCGTGCCGCCGGCGGCGAGCTTGTCGGTGACCTGGTGGAGGGCGGGCAGCCAGTCCGGGACGAGCTTGTGCTCGTACGTCGGCTGGAAGAAGGAGCCCATGCCGGTGTCGAGGGCCGCGTCGTGCTCGGCCCAGCCGACGCCGTCACCGGTGCGGTACGCGTCGACGAGCAGGTCCTCGGTGGCGTACAGCGCCTTGAGGGCGGTGAAGAACCCGGCGGCGTAGGTGACGGCCTTCGGGTCGGCGAGGACCTCGACGTGGTCGGCGGGGAGGGTGTACGCGCGGGAGCTCGGGTGCCGCTCGACGTACCCGGCGGAGAGCTGGGCGTGCAGCCACTCCTCGATGTACCGCTCGTTCGTGCCGGTCCTGGTGGCGAGCTGCGCCGCGGTCAGGGGGCCGTCGGCGGCCAGCGCCTTGTACAGGCCGCGGACGGCCGCGCCGGCGTCGGTGATGACCCTCTGGTGGAAGTCGTGGGCGCTCATGCGGCCGCCTCCTCGCGGTGGGTGGGGAGATCGCACGTGAACAGGAACGAGCGGGGCACGCGGGGGACCGACCGGGCCGGCACCGGGTAGGGCCAGCGGTCGAAGTCGGCGCCCGGCTCACCGGGCTGCCTGACCTCGCGCACGGCCCAGCCGCAGTCGGCGAGCAGCGCCTCGGGCTCCTCCGTGCCGAAGAGCCACGGGTTGCCGTCCTCCTTGAGCGCGCTCATGAAGGTGCGGGCCAGCGGGTTGTCCAGGGCGGACTTCGAGATGACGTCGCCGAGCAGTACGGAGCCGGGGGCGGCGTGCGCGGAGAGCGTCGAGATGAGGGCCCGTACGGCCTGCTCGGGCAGGAAGAACAGCAGGCCCTCGACCACCCACAGGACGGGCTCCTCGCTCTTCCAGCCCGCTTCCTCGAGGGGACCGGTCCAGTCCTGGGTGAGGTCGACGGGGACGGTGATCCGGGTGCGGCCGGCGGGCCGCGGCTCGTTCGCGAGCATCTCGGCCTTGGCCTCCAGGAGGGCCGGGCGGTCGAGCTCGTAGACGGTGACGCCGTCGGGCCAGGGCAGCCGGAAGAAGCGGGTGTCCATGCCGGCGGCGAGGAGGACGACCTGGCGGATGCCCCGCTCCTCCACGGCCTTGACGATCGCCCGGTCGAGGTAGGTGGTGCGGATGGCGAGGAACGGCACGATGCCGCCGCCGTCGTAGCGGTCGAGCAGCTCGAAGCCGATCTCGTCGGCGACGGTGCGCGCGTGGGGATCGGCGAACAGCCGGTCCTCGCGCTCGGTCTCCAGGGCGCGCGCGGCGGCGGTCCACTGGGCGGTGCGGGATACGGCCTCCACAGGAGGTCTCCCTTCGGTTGGTTTCCGGCGGTACGGGCGGCCGGGGATACAGGTGGCCGGGATACGGGCGGCCGGCGGTACGGGCGGTACGGACGGCCGTGTTCAGGGGCAGGGCCTGACGGAAGGACGGTTCCGTCAGGCGCTCATGACCGGGACACAGTTCTTGGCCGGTCGCGCGCAGGCGACGGGGTCCTCGGCCGCGGGCATCGACGACGGATGGTCGGCCTCGGAGTCGGCGGGGCGCCGGCGGAAGATGCTGTGCAGGATCATGCTGAACACGGCCGTCCCGTCGGGGGCCACCAGGGTGCACCGCGGTCTGACGGTGCCGGTGGCGGGGTTGAACGGCGACGGGGTGGAGCCGAGGATCTCGACGCGCGCGGTGAGGACGTCGCCCGGACGGACGGGACGCAGGTAGCGGACCTCGTCGATGCCGGGCGAGCCCGTACAGGCGCTGTAGGCGAGCAGCCCGTCGACGTAGCGGCGCATGAACATCGCCTGGGTGTGGAACCCGCTCGCGATCAGGCCGCGGAACGGCGACCGCTCCGCGCGCTCGGGGTCCGTGTGGAAGGGCTGCGGGTCGAAGCGCCTGCCGAACTCCAGCACCTCCTCCGTCGTGACGGTGACGGTGCCCAGCTCGTGGACGTCGCCGGGCCGGAAGTCCTCGAAGTAACGCATCACGCGCCCCCCTTGACCTAGGAGTGGTCTTTTCCTGGCACCCCCCAATCTATGAATCAGTCGTTTATTTTGTCAACCCAAAAGAACTGGATTCCCCTCGGTTCAGGGCCTGTTCGAGGTCGGCCCAGAGGTCCTCGGCGTCCTCGATGCCGACGGACATCCGCACCAGGCCCGGGGCGATCCCGGCGGCGGCGAGCGCGGGCCCGTCCAGCTCGCGGTGCGAGGTCGACGCGGGATGGGTCACGAGGCTCTCCACCCCGCCGAGGGAGAGCGCGAGCCGGGCCACCCGTACGCGCTCGACGAAGCGCCGGCCCGCCTCCCGGCCGCCCGCGAGCTCGAAGGAGAGCAGCCCCCCGCCACCCGAGAGCACCTTCCGGGCGATGTCGTACGAGGAGTGGCCGGCGAGCAGGGGGTAGTGGACGGCCGTGACGCCCGGGTGGCCTTCGAGCCGCTCGGCGAGGGCGGCGGCGTTGGCGCAGTGCTGCCGCATCCGCAGCGGCAGGGTGGGTATCCCGCGCAGGGTCAGCCAGGCGGCGAACGGATCGGCACAGGCGCCGAGTTCGACCGTACGGGGCCACACCCGGCGGCGCAGGGCGTCGTCCGCGAAGACGGCGGCGCCACCGAGGACGTCCGAGTGCCCGGAGAGGTACTTGGTGGTCGAGTGGACGACGATGTCGGCGCCGTGCTCGAGGGGGCGGCAGAGGACCGGCGAGGCGAGCGAGTTGTCGACGACGCTCGTCACACCGAGCGCGCGGGCGGCGGCGAGCAGCCCCGGCAGGTCGGGGACCCGGCCGGTGGGGTTGGCGATGGTCTCCAGGACGAGCAGCCGGGTCGCGGGGTGCACGGCGGCGGCCTCGACCTCCGCGGGGTCGTCGCCCGATATCCGTACGACCTCGATCCCGTACCGCTCGGCCAGGTCCGACAGGACCGCGTGGGTGCCCCCGTACAGGCAGTGCTGGGCCACCACCCGGTCGCCGGGCCGCAGGAGCGCGAGCAGCACCCCGCTGATGGCTCCCATCCCGGAGGCGAAGGCGATGGCGCCCGCACCTTGCTCGAGCCCGGCGAGGGTCTGCTCCAGGGCCCGTACGGTCGGATTGCCGCGGCGGCTGTAGACGTACTGCCCGTCGGGTCCCGCCATGGCGTCGGCGAGCTCGGCGGCGGAGTCGAAGGCGAAGGCGGAGGACTGCACGAGGGGCACGGAGAGCGGCCGGCTGCCGCCCTGGAAGGGCTCGTTGAAGACGTGCACGGCGCGGGTGTTCAGTTCCACGGCTTTCCTTCCCTGATACGGAAAAAGGGGTCGCGATACGGAAAAGGGGCCGCCCGACGTCCTGGACACGGACGTCGGGCGGCCCCTTCGGGGCGGTTCAGGCGGACACCTTCTCGCCCTGCGCGGCGGGCGCGGCGGCGGCCTCGGCGGCCACGGCCTTGTCGCTCTTCATGACGAGGAGGGTGATCACACCGCCGAGGGCGGCGACGACCGCGGCGCCGATGAAGGCGGCCGAGAAGCCGTCCGTCAGCTTCGGCAGGTTGCCGAGCTGGTCGGCGCCCTGGGACATGGCGACGGCGGTCAGCGCGGCGAGGCCGAGCGCGGAGCCGACGTTGTACGTGGTGTTGACGATTCCGGAGGCGAGACCGGCCTGCTCCTGCGGGGCGCCGGACATGGCGGCGATCATCGCCGGGATGTAGGCGAGGGACATGCCGAGCGCGGCGACGAGCGAGGCCGGCAGGACGTCGACGAGGAAGCTGCCGGTCGGCGGGACGGCGGCGAGCCAGACCAGACCGGCCGCGAGGACGAGCAGACCACCCGCGACGAGCGGCTTGGCGCCGAACTTCGTCATCAGCCGGGAGGTGATGGCCGTCATGAAGATCATGAGGAGCACGGTCATCGGGAGCAGCGCGGCACCGGACTCGAAGGCGCCGAAGCCGAGGACCTGCTGGAGGTACAGGTTGAGGAAGTACCACATCGGGATCCACGCGGCACCGAGCAGCGTCATGGCCAGGTTGGCCGAGCCGAGGCGCGGGACCCGCCAGACGCTGAGCGGCATGAGCGGCTCGCTGATGCTCTTCTGGATCACGAAGAAGAGGACGAGGAGGGCGGCGGCGCCGATCAGCTGGAGGATCGTGCCGGTGGAGCCCCAGCCGACCTCGGGGGCGCGGACCACGGCGAAGACGGCGAGCGCGAGACCGGCGGTGACGGCGGCGGCGCCGAGGACGTCGACCGAGCCGCGGCGGGACTCGACGTCCGGGAGCAGCTTGGTGGCGGCGAGGGTGGCGAGGCCGATCGGGATGTAGATGATGAAGACCCACTGCCAGCTCATCCACTCGGTGAAGACACCGCCGAGGAAGACGCCCGCGGTGCCGCCGGCGGGGGCGGCTGCGCCGTAGAGCGCCATCGCCTTGCCGAGCTCCTTCGGGTCGTGCATGAAGAGCATCATCAGCAGGGTCATCGCGGAGGGCGCGATGAGCGCACCGCCGACGCCCTGGACGGCGCGCCCGGCGATCTCGACCCAGGCGGTCTGCGCGGCGGCGGCCAGCACGGATCCGGCGATCATGACCGCCCAGCCGGTGACGAAGATCTTGCGGGCTCCGACGAGGTCGGAGAGGCGTCCGCCGAGGAGCAGCAGACCGCCGAAGACGATCACGTAGGCGTTGAAGATCCAGGAGAGCTCGCTCTGCGTGAAGCCCAGGTCCTTCTGCATCTCGGGGAGTGCGACCCCGATGATCGAGGTGTCCATGATGACCATGAACTGTGCGGCGGCGAGCACGACAAGTGCCCACCAGCGCCGGGGATTGACGGTTGACATTGCCCTGACCCTTCGCTCGCGACGAGCCCCGAGCTACGTTCGGGGCATACCCCTAGGGGGTACCTTCGCGGAGCACCGTAGCATACCCATGGGGGGTATGTAAGGGAGGGGTGGGGGCGCGTGGGAAGCACCCCTTCCGCACCGCCTGCCGGGCAGAATGCCCCCATGACCGCAGAGGAAGACCACGAGCTGCTCCCGCGCTGGAACGCCACCCTGCTCGCCGCCCGCGCCGGCCGCGGGGGCCCCGACCCCGCCCCGTACGGCCGGAACCTGCTCTCCCGCTGGGCCGAGCCACAGCGCCGCTACCACACGGTCGACCACCTCGGGGCGGTCCTCGACCACATCGACGAACTGGCCGACCAGGGCGGCGAAGGAGGCGAGTTGGAGCTCGTACGGCTCGCCGCCTGGTTCCACGACGCGGTCTACCGCCCGGACCGCTCGGAGAACGAGGAACGCTCGGCGGTCCTGGCCGAGAAGGCCCTCACCGAGGCCGGCCTCACCGCGCACGAGGTGGCGGAGGTGGCCCGCCTGGTCCGCCTCACCACCACCCACGACCCGGACCCGGGCGACCTGAACGGCGAGACGCTCTGCGACGCCGACCTCGCGATCCTGGCCACCGACCCGGACACCTACGGGGGGTACGTGGCGGCGGTCCGCGAGGAGTACGCCTTCGTCCCCGACCCCGCCTTCCGCGAGGGCCGCGCCGCGGTCCTCCGCCAGCTCCTCGGCCTGCCCCGGCTCTTCCGGACGCCGTACGGCGCGGCGGCGTGGGAGGAGAAGGCCCGGGAGAACATGGAACGCGAACTCAAGGAATTGACGGACATTTCCGACCGGGACTGAAAAGGCCCAGTCGAAGCCAAAACGTAATGGGAGGGCCCGCCTACCGCCGGTAAGATCATTCTGCTCATTCTTCGCCAGCGAGAGATGCCAGGAAGACCATGAAAATGCGCAGGGCCCTCCCTATTGCCGCCGTCATACCGGCCCTTCTCGCGATGTCCGCCTGCAGCGGCGAATCGCCGGAATCCGACGGCAAGAAGCCGAAGGCCGGCGCGAGCGCGAAGATCACGCAGAGCCCCGAGGAGAAGAAGGCCGCCGAGGCGAAGCGCCTGGGGGCGCTCGACGGAAAGGCCATCGAAAAGGCCGCCATCACCGGAAGGACCGCGGGCTTCGACGCCAAGAAGGTCGCCACGGCGGATGTCGAGGCCGGCCGCGGCATGGAGGCCGACAAGAAGGCCTGCCAGCCCCTCGCCAGCCTGATCGGCGGGTTCACGCACATCCCGGCGGTGAGCGTGGCACACCGCTCCCTCCAGCCCGGCGAGGCGACGAACGCGACCGTCGGCTCCATGTGGCTCGCCTCGCACTCCGAGGACGACGCCGTCAAGGTCATGAAGGAACTCCGCACGGCCGTCGCCGAATGCCCCAAGGGCTTCAAGACCCTGGGCCTCACGTACGGCAAGGTCGAGAACCTCCCGGCGCCGAAGCTCGGCGACGAGGCCGTCGGTTACCGGATCACCGGCGACATCGGCAAGCAGAAGGTGCCGATGACGTACACGGTGGTGCGCAGCGGGGGTGTGATCGTGGCGTTCTACGGCGTGAACATGCTGGACCCGAAGAAGGCGGCGATCCCGGAGCCGGTGGTGAAGGCCCAGCTGGAGCGCCTCTCCACCCAGACGGGCTGACGTAACACGAAGGGGGCCTCCCCGATGCGCGGTGCACCGGGGAGGCCCCCTTCCTCATTCGCTCGGACGGTCAGACGGTCAGCTGACGCTCCCCGATTCCGCCGGGAATTCCGGCGGCCAGGGCAGACGCGCGTCGTACAACGACTGCCGCTCGCCCATCAGCTCGTACTCCGCCTCCCGCCAGTTCGGATTGCTGCCGACGACGAAGCTCTCGCCGTCCCGCTCCAGCATCCAGGTGTAGGCGGCGTTCTCCGCCGGAATGCCGTGCCGTTCGTGGAGCACGGCGAACTCTTCTGCGGTCGCCCGCCGGATGTGGAGCCCGTTCTCGTAGTAGGGCTTGAGGAACATCAGTTCCACATGCCCGATAAAGACCTCGACCCTCGTCGTGGTCCGGTCCGCGAGCAGGGCCTCACTGGTCAGAAAGAGCTGGCGGTGTGAGGGGTTGAACCCGGTCACTCTGAAGAACCGCCCCTCTCGGACGAAATCTGTCATGCCCTCCAGCTCCTCAGAATTCCTCGGGAACGAGCGATCCGTCGGGGTAGGTGAAGCGCTTGGGGTAGACGCGCTCGTACGCCTTCAGTTCGGGGTTCCACATGTGCCACTCGATGGACTTCCAGGTGCGGTACTCCCGCCGGACGGCCGTGCGGAGTTTGATCATCTCCCACGCGGTTCCGTAGCCTCCGGACTGGATCACGCTCCAGGTGCTGTTCTGGATCGTCTCCCCTCGCGCCAGGAGCATGCTCAGCGCCTCGTCGGCGTTCCTGGCGCCTTGGACGCCGTCCAGGGACACCGAGATCCTGACGTTGGGGTGGATCACCGCTCGCTCCACTCCCACCGTCCACAGGGCGCGTTCTCCCATGCCCATGCTCGCCGGCATGACGATGCCGTAGTCCAGGTTGTTGAAGGTGCGCCCGCCGATGGCGTCGGCCAGGTGGTTCGAGCCGGGGCTGGTCGACCCGGCGTTGACTCCGAGGACGATGTGATCGCCGGGCTTGACGATGTCCTTGAGGATCTCCTCGCACTTCTTGACGATGGCGTCGTTGCTGGTCGACGCGACGGAGAACGACGCGACCGTGAAGCTCGCGACCCTGGAGGTCCCGGCGTCCGCCGCCTCGCACGCCTCGCCGGCCTTCCGGAGGATGCGGCTGAGGATGCCCTGGACGGCGGCCTCGGTCAGACCGATGGTGCGCATGGCCCGATAGGCGTCCATGAACCCGACGCCCAGCCTGAGGGAGGCGTCCAGCGCGGCCACCGCGGCCTTGGCCGTCCGGAAGATCGGGCCCGCGACGAACCAGCTGGCCGCCCAGGCGCAGTCGCCCCACGTGCCGCCCGACTTCCCCGGTGTGAGGAGCTTGGCGCAGCCGATGAAGTCGCCGAGCATGACGTCGACCGGGTCGATGCCCGAGTTGAACTCGAGCATCGTCAGCGTGTAGCTGAGCCGTTCGGTCTCGGGCTCCGACACGTCGGGCTTGAGGTAGATCGTGTCGGCGGCCGGGCAGCTGCCCGTGGTGGTCGCGTACTTCTCCCACGACACCGCGCACATGTACACGTCGACGTGCGACCTGTACGTGACGTCCGCCGTGACCGTGCAGTTCCCGACGTGGACCCACGGGCTGCAGTTGTCCTTGACGACGTTCTTCGGCTCACCGATGTACTCGATGTGGTCGAGAACCGCCCACACGTCGCCGATCCCGGTGGTGACGCCCTGCGAGATCTGCTCGCCGTTGCCGCTCTTCTCCGTGCGGTCCGCGGCGTCCTGGGCCTCCGTCGCCGCGTCACGCGCGCCTTCGGCGGCCTTCTCCGCCGCCGTCGCGTCCTCCTCCGCCTTGGTGGCGGTGGCACGGGCGCTCGCCGCGTCCTCCTCGGCCTTGGTGGCCGCTGCGCGGGCCGAAGCGGCGTCCTTCTCCGCCTCGGTGGCGGCGGTGTCCGCCGCGGCCGCGTCCGCCTCCGCGTCCATCGCCGCCGACGACGCCTTGAGGGCGTCCTCACCGGCCGACTTGGCGTAGCCGTCGGCCCGGCTCGCCGAGGCCTGGGCGGCCTTCGCGTCCGCCGCGGCCTGGGTGGCCGATTCCTGGGCCCGCTGGTACGCCTTGGCGGCACGGGCCGCGTCGGTCGCCGCGGCCGCGGACGACTGCGCCGCGACCTTCATGTCGGCCGCGGCCTGTTCGGCCAGGGCCTTCGCCTCGGCGGAGAACCCTTCCGCCTGGGTCGCGGCGGCGGCCGCGGCGGCCGCCTGCTGCTGTGCGATTGTCAGGGACTGCTGCCCCGTCAGCACCGCGAACGCCGCCGAGCTGTCGGCCTCCTGGAACGGACCGCCGAGGGTGATCGCCTCGTTGGCCGGCTTGATCACCGCCTTCGCGGAGTCACGGGCCGCGAGCGAGGCCTGCACGGCCGCGAGGGCCTTGCCGGCGGTGGTCGCCGCCCAGGCGGCGGTCTGCAGCGCCTCGCTGCGCGCCGCGGCTGCCTCCGTCTTGGCGGTCCTGGCCGCCGCGGAGGCCTTCTCCGACTGCTCCTTGGCACCCTTGGCGTCGGCCGCCGCCGCCTCGGAGGCGTCGATGGCCTCGGCCGCCGCGGCGTGCGCCGCTGCCGCGGAACCCGCCGCGATCCAGTAGGACGCCCAGGCGCTGTCGGACGCCGCCCTGGCGCGGGACGCGGAGCCCTGCGCCTTCGTGGCGGCCTCACGGGCGTCGACGGCCGCGGCCGTGGCCGCGTTCGCCGACGCGCGGGCGTTGGTGGCCGCCGCGGTCGCCGTGTTGGCGGCGGCCCGGGCGTCGGTGGCGGCGGTACGGGAGGCCGTGGCCGCGTCCGTACCCTCGTCGGCGTCGGCCTTGGCCTCGAAGGCCGCCGCCTTCGCGTTCAGCGAGTCCCGCCGCAGCTCGGCCTCGAGGGCCCTGTCGCGGGCGGCGACCGCGTCGCGCTCCGCCTGCTCGGCGACGCCCCGCTTGGCCGAGGCCGTGGTTCCCGCCGCCTCGGCCGAGGTGCGGGCCTCGCTCGCGATCCGGCCCTGGGCGAGGGCGTCGGCCTCGTGGCCCGCCGCCTTGTCCCGCTCGCGCTCCGCGGTGGCCCGGTGGGCCGCCGCGTTGGCGCGCTCCAGCTCGGCGACGGCGCGCTGCTGCTGCGCGTTCGCCGCGGCCTTCCGGGCGTCCTCCTCCTCCGCCAGCGCGGTTTCCTTGGCCTTCTTGGCCTTCTCGGCGTTCGCCGCGGCCGAGGCCGCGTAGGCGTCCGCGCTGTCCGCCGCGGCCTTCGCCTGGGCGGCGGCCTCCTGGGCGGCGATGCGGCGGAACTCGGTGTTCACCGCGTGCGCCTGGGTCTTCGCCAGGGCGAGCAGCGTCTGGGACGTCGAGACCGTGGCGTTCGCCGCGTTCAGGGCCGTCTCCGTCGCCTTCGCGGCGGCCGTGGCAGCGGCGCCGGAAGCACGCGCGACCTGCACCGACTGCTGGGCGTACATCAGGCCCCGGCCGCGCGGCACCTCGGTGGCGTCCGCGATCGTCCACGCCTGCTGCTGCGCCGTCACCGCGCGCTGGGAAGCGGCGGTGGCCAGGGCGGCCTCCTCCTTGGCCTTGGTGACCAGGGCCTCGACCTTGCCGCGGGCCCTCGCGAGGTCCGTGTTCGCCTGGTCGAACAGCGCCTGCTTCGGCTTGAGGATGTGGTGCGGGTCGCGGGCGAGCTCGTCGTGCCAGTACTTCTGCCAGAGCAGGACCTGCTCCGCGAGCCACGCCTGACCGATGGCCTCGACCATGTGGTCGGTGGCGGCCTTCGTCGCCGCGGCGGCGTCGGCCTCCGCCCGCATGATCAGGCCGCGCTGCGTGTTCTGCCCCGCGTACTCCGACTCCCACTCGGCCGAAGCCTGGGAGACGACGTCGCTCAGGGCGTTGCGCGGGTCGACCGGGTCACCGTGGTTGCACGTGGCCCACGCCTGCTTGAGGTTCTCGACCTCGACGCGGAACTCGGCCGTACCTTCGGTGACCTTCTTGGCGGGGAAACCGCCGTGCCGCAGGTACGTCGCGACGTCCGCCGACGTGGTGCCGCCCCAGAACATGCTGTTGGTCGTACTGGCGTCGCGCAGCATGGAGTCCGCCGCGAAGTCGTGCCAGTCGTCCTTGCCGCGGTTCTGCTCGGTGACGGCCTTCGCCCGGGTGAGCGCCTCCGCGCCGGGGTTGGTGTGTCCGTCCCAGCCGAGGCGTGTGGACAGCTTCGGCTGCGTGGCGTGCGTGAACGCCATGATCTCGGCGCCGAACTGCGGCGCGTGCAGCGTGATCTGCTCGCTGAACGAGCTCATCGCGTACGGCCTGTTGGCGTCCTCCAGGACGGCCTTGCGGGCCGCGATGGCGTCCACGTACTCGTAGGCGGCCTTCTTGTCCTGGGAGTTGGCCTGCCCCAGGGGCATCAGCTGGAGCCACGCGAGGTCGCCGATGACCGCGTGCAGCTGCGCGTCGGTCCCGGTCAGGCCCTCGATGGCCTTGGCCTTCGTCCTGGCGCCGCCCGCGTGCAGGGCGACACCGGTGATGCAGCGCTCCAGGCGCGGGGTGGAGCGGACGCCGCTGATGGCGGCCGCGAGCTCGTTGAGCCTGCGCAGCGCGTTGTCGGCGGCGTCGAAGATCGTCCGCATGCCGTCGGAGACCTTCTCGATCGCCACGGCGAGCGCGGGGACACGCCCCACGATCACGGCGGACGACGGGATGTCGACGAGGGCCCAGAGGCAGTCGTCGACGTCCCTCGACGCCAGGCACTCCTTCACCTTGACGGGGTCGAGCTGCTCGAAGAGGATCTGCCCGCCGTTGGCCGTGGCCCACTCGACGACGTTCACGGAGACGGCCGCGAGGCCCTTCCGGTAGTCGTCGACACAGGTCTGACCACACGCGCCGAGCAGGATCTGCTCCTCGCGCTCACCGAGCTTCGGCCAGTTGGAGGCACCGCCCTTGATGGGCGTGGTGCCCTCGTCCAAAGCCTCCTGGTGCGCGGCCTCGTTCTTCTCGCGCTGCTCCTGCTCGATCTTCTTGGCGGCCTCCTCGGCGGCCGAGCTGTCGCCCTCCGCGTCGGACGCCTTGTCCTCCGCGTCCTTGGCGTCCTTCTCCGATTCGGTCGCCTTGCGAGCGGCCTCCAGAGCGGCTTCGGCGGACCGGCCGGCCTTCTCGTTCGCCTCGGCGGCGTGCCGCTCGGCGTCCGTGGCCTCACGGCCGGCCTCGGCGGCGATGCCGCTCACCGCACCGGCGGTGGTACGGGCGCTGAGCGCGTCGTTCCCCGCCTGCTCGGCGTGGCCGGCGGCGGCGGCGGACGCGTCCTTCGCGCCCTTCTGGGCGGCGGCCGCGTCGGCCGCGGCCCCCCGGGCGCGGCTCAGGGCCTCGACGGCGCGCACCGAATCGGTGGCGGCGCGTGCGGCCGCTTCGGCGGCGAGCTTCGCGTCGCCGGTGGCCTGCGCGGCGGTCTGCTGGGCCGACTCGGCGGCCCGGGCGGCCTCGGCCGCCTTGGCCTCGGCCGCGGCGGCCTGCTGCTCGGCGGCGGTCTTCGACGACTGGCCGACGAGGACGGCGAACGCGGCCGCGCTGTCCTTCTCCTGGTACGGGCTGCCGAGGGCGACGGCCTCGGCCGCGGCGGTGATCGCCGCCTTGGAGGCGTCCCGGGCCGCGAGCGCGGCCTGGGCGGCGGCGTGGGCGCGGCCGACGACGGTCGCGGCCGACTTCACGGCCTCGGCCGCGGCGGTTCCGGCGGCGACCGACTCCTGCTGGGCCTTCCTGGCCAGCTCGGTCGCGTTCTCCGACGCCGTGGCCGCGTTGTCGGCGCGGATCGCCGCGTCCTGCGACGCGTCCAGGGCGGTGGCCGCGGCGGCGTGCGCCGTGGAAGCCGCGCCCTGGGAGGCGTGGAAAGCGGACCAGGCCGTGTCGGCGTTGGCCTCGGCGCGCCCGGCGGCGCCCTCCGCCGTGGTCGCGGCGGTGCGTGCCGAGACCGCGGCGGTGGTCGCCTGGTCCGCGGCGGTCTGCGCGGCGGTCGCGGCCGTGACGGCCTGGTTCGCCGCGGTACGAGCCGCGGTGGCGGCGGCCCGGGTCTCCGTGGCCGCGGCGCTGCCCTCGGCGGCGGTGGCGGCGGCTTCGAGGGCGGCGGCGCGGGCCGCGGTGGCCTGCTTCGCCCGGAGCGCGGCGACCGCCCGCTCCCGTGCGACCTGCGCGGCCCGCGCCTTCTCGTCGGCGACCTTGCGCTTCGCCGTAGCGTCGGCGGTCGCCGTGCCCGCGGCCGTA
Organism: Streptomyces sp. NPDC058664; assembly: GCF_042716635.1. Taxonomy (NCBI): domain Bacteria; kingdom Bacillati; phylum Actinomycetota; class Actinomycetes; order Kitasatosporales; family Streptomycetaceae; genus Streptomyces; species Streptomyces sp. NPDC058664. The sequence goes on from NZ_JBHXRW010000046.1 coordinate 19,308, forward strand.
TCCGCGCTGGTGGCGATGGTCTGCTGCGTGGCGGCGCGCTCCTCGGCCTCCTTGGCCTTGGTCCGCTCGGCGGCGGCCTTGGCGCGGGAGGCGACGGCGGTGGCCTGCTCGGCCTGCGCCTTCGCGCGCTCCGAAGCGGCGGTCTCGGCAGCGGTCTCGGCCTTGTCGCGCTTCTGCTCGGCGGCCGTCCGCGCGGCCTTCGCGGTGTTCGCGCTCTCCGTCGCGGCCGTGGCGTTCGCCTCGGCGCTGTCGGCGGCGGCCTTCGCCTGCGCGGCGGCCTCCTCCGCCGCGACCCGACGGAACTCGGTGGTGAGCGCCTGCATCTCGGTCTGCGCCTTGGCGAGCAGCGCGTCGGTCGTGGCGACCGTGGCGTTGGCCGCACCGAGCGCGGTCTCCGTCGCCTTCGCGGCGGCCGTGGCGGCGGCGGCGGAGGCACGGGCGACCTGCACGGACTGCTGGGCGTACGTCAGGCCCCGGCCGCGCGGCACGTGGGTCGTGTCGGCGACGGCCCACGCCTCCTGCTGCGCCGTCGTCGCCCTCTGGGCGGCGGCGGTGGCCTGGGCCGCGTGGGCCTTGGCCTCGGCGGCCTGGGTGGCGACGTTGGCGCGGTAGCGGGCGAGGTCCGCGTCGGCCTTGTCGAGCGTGGCCTTGTCGGGCTCGTTGCTGTAGTAGCCGGGCCACTTGGCGATGGTGTCGAGCCAGCCCTTGCGCCAGATCAGGAGCTGCTCGGCGAGCCACGCCTGCCCCATGGCCTCGACGAGGTCGTCGGTGGCCGCGCGGGTCGCCGTGGCGGCGTCCGCCTCCGCCTGGATGATCGTGGCGCGCTGGCCGGCCTGACCGGCGTACTCCAGCTCCCACTCGACCATCGCGTTCATGACGAGCTCGTTGAGCCTGCGCGACGGGTCGTACGGGTTCGCGTAGTCGCAGGCGGCCCAGGCCTGCTTGAGGTCCTCGACCTCGACGCGGTACTCGGCGGAGTCCTTGACGGGAGTCACCGTCGGGAAGCCGCCGCGCTTCAGGTAGGCCGCGATGTCGGTGGAGGTCCGGGAGCTCCAGCTGACCTGGCTGTCGCTGAGCATGCTCCTCGATGCCCAGTCGTGCCACTCGTCCTTGCCGAGGTTCTCCTCGGCGATGACCTTGGCGCGGGCGAGGGCCTCGGGGCTGGCCTCGCTGAGGGTGTCCTCGTCGAGGCGGTACGCCAACTGCCGCTGGGTGCCGAAGGTGAAGTTCCAGACGCCGTCGCCGAACTTCGGCGCCAGCCACTTCAGCGTGTTGGTGATGTCGTTCTTGGCGTAGACCTGGTTGGCGGCGGACAGGGCCTCGTCGCGGTCCCGGACGGTGTTGGCGTAGACGCTGCCGGCCGCTTCGTCGGCCTTCGCGGCCTCGCGCAGCGGGCTGTCGTAGAACCATTCGACGGCATGGACGACGTCCTTGAGCTGCTGCTCCGTGCCGGTCAGGCCCTCGATGGCCTTGGCCTTCATCAGAGGGCCGCCGATGTGGAGCGCGTTCGCCCCGATGCAGCGGTCGAGGCGCCGGTCGCTGCCGATGCTGTTGCGGTACTGGGTGAGGTCGTCCCGTTCGGGCTCGGTCTCGGCGGCGACCGGGGCCGCCTGGACCATTCCCGCGAGGACGGCGGACGCCGTCATCAAGGCCGTCGTACTGGTGGCCCTGATCAGGGCCGACCGTATGCGACGCCGGCGTCTGCCGACGTCTCTGAGCAAAGACATGTCCCGCCCTGCAATCTCTCGATCGTCAGGCAGCACCTGGGCATGGGCATGACAGCACCGCGGCTCCGCGCCCGGGACACACTCCCCCGGAACGCGACTGCCGGCACGCTCGCCCCCCACGAACCGGCGCTACCGCTTGCTCCGCGACGATGCCATGTCCAGCCCTTCACGTGAAGATCAAATAAGCTTCACGAATCCCCCACCGATGGCCACACGAGGGCAAACCGACCTGCTCATTGATCATGTTGTTACCCGGCGTAAGGCACTCCGCGCCCCGCCCCCGCATCCGGCCGTCTCACATCCCAAGAAGCCCGGCCGCCATGGAATGACAGCAACGAATCAACGGTTGACGCATGTCATGCCGTCTTCCTCAGCCGAGCCCACGACATCCGCCCCCGCCCCGCCCGCCACCACCCGGATGCCCATGGCCGTCTACGTCCTCGGCCTCTCCGTCTTCGCGCTCGGCACGAGCGAATTCATGCTCTCCGGGCTCCTCCCGCCCATCGCGGAGGACATGAACGTCTCCATCCCCCGCGCCGGCCTCCTCATCTCGGCCTTCGCGATCGGCATGGTCGTCGGCGCCCCGCTCCTCGCGGTGGCGACGCTCCGGCTCCCCCGCAAGACGACCCTGATCGCCCTGATCACCGTCTTCGGCCTGGGCCAGATAGCGGGCGCGCTCGCCCCGAACTACGCGGTCCTCTTCGCCTCGCGCGTCATCAGCGCCCTCGCCTGCGCCGGCTTCTGGGCGGTCGGCGCCGCCGTCGCCATCGCCATGGTGCCGGTGAACTCCCGCGCCCGGGCCATGGCCGTCATGATCGGCGGCCTGTCCATCGCCAACGTCCTCGGCGTCCCCGCCGGCGCGTTCCTCGGCGAGCACCTCGGCTGGCGCTCCGCGTTCTGGGCGGTCGGCGCGGCCTCCGCCGTCGCGCTCGTCGGCGTGGTGACCCGCATCCCGCGCATCCCCCTCCCCGAGACCAAGCCCCGGCTCAAGCGGGAACTGGCGATCTACCGGGACCGCCAGGTCCTCCTCTCGGTCGTGGTCACCGCGCTCGCCGCGGGCGGCGTCTTCTGCGCCTTCTCCTATCTCGCCCCGCTGCTCACCGACGTCTCCGGCCTCGACAAGGGCTGGGTCTCGGGCGTCCTCGGGCTCTTCGGCATCGGCGCCGTCGTCGGTACGGCGATCGGCGGCCGGGTCGCCGACGCCCACCTCTTCGGCGTGATGCTCACCGGCATCGCCGCCTCCACCGTCTTCCTCGTCGCCCTGGCACTCTTCGCGACCGACCCGGCCGCCACCGTCGTCCTCACCTTCCTCCTCGGCGTCTCCGCCTTCTACACGGCCCCGGCCCTCAACGCCCGCATGTTCAACGTCGCGGGCGCCGCCCCCACCCTCGCCGGCGCCACCACCACCGCCGCCTTCAACCTCGGCAACACGGGCGGCCCCTGGCTCGGCGGCACCGTCATCGACGCCGGCCTCGGCTTCGCCTCCACGGCCTGGGCGGGCGCGGCGATGACGGCCCTGGGCCTGGCGACGGCGGCGGTGGCGCTGAAGCTGCACAGGTCGCCGTCCCGCGTGGTGACGTCCGGCGCCCCGCGGACCGAGAAGGCCGTGCCATCGCTCCACTGAGATCCGGTACGCGAGACCGTGCCGTCGCCCCGCTGAAATCCGGTGCGTACGGAGTCGTCACCGCCCTACTGTGGCGCGGTGACGACTCGGATGATCATCCTCAACGGCGCCTCCAGCTCGGGAAAGTCCGGCATCGTCCGGTGCCTGCAGTCCGTACTCCCTGATCCGTGGCTGACGTTCGGGTGCGACTCGTTCGTCGACGCCCTGCCCGCGCGGATGCGGGACTCGGACGGCGGGATCGTGTTCGACGCGGACGGCGGGGTCAGCATCGGCGACGACTTCCGGGCCCTGGAGGCGGCCTGGGCGCAGGGCGTGGTGACCATGGCCCGCGCGGGCGCCCGGATCATCATCGACGACGTCTTCCTGGGCGGCGCGGCCTCCCAGTCCCGATGGCGCGACGCCCTCGGCGACCTGCCCGTCCTGTGGGTCGGCGTCCACTGCGACCCCACGGCGGCGGCGGGGCGCGAGATCGCCCGGGGGGACCGCACGCCCGGCATGGCCGCCCAGCAGGCTCAGATCGTGCACGAGGGTGTCGAGTACGACCTCACGGTCGACACCACCCGCACCGAGTCCCTGGACTGCGCACGCGCCATCGCGGCGCGCCTCGGCTGAACGGTCTACGAAGCCGGACGGCTCTTCGGTCGTCGCAGCCCCGCCGCCGTGAGGCGGCGCAGCAGCTCCTTCGATCCGACCTCGACCGCGCCGCCCGCCACCGCGTCCGCGTACCGGTCGGACGGAATGTCGTAGTGGTCGCGCTCGAAGGCGCGGGGCGGAGCGCCGATCGAGGCGGCGAAGGCGTGCAGCTCCTCGAAGGAGACGTCGCTGACCAGGTGCGACCACATGCGGCCGTGACCCGGCCAGGTGGGCGGGTCGATGTAGAGGGTCACGGCATGCCCGCCTTCGCCCCGCGCCGACCGCTCACGTCAGGCCCCCCACCGGCGCGACCACCACGCCCTGCTTGCCGCAGACCCAGTGCGGGTCCGGGCCCAGCTCCGGTTCCACGTCGAGGGCGTGCGGGTCGCCCGACGCGCAGACCGGGCAGATCGGCCAGCGGCCGTACCGTTCGAGCAGGGCGTCCTGGACGTCCTGGGCGACGAGGCCCGCGACGTACGTCACCCCCTCGGGCCACTGCTCGACCCACCAGCGCCGGTGGGTCACCGCGTCCTCCACCATCGACACGACCTCGGCGGCGGCCACCTCTCGGGCCGCCAGGTCGGCCAGTACCAGCGCGCGAGCGGCGTGCAGCGCCTGCTCCACGGGGTCGATGTCGTCCATGGACTCATTGTCACCCGCCCCGCGCCCACCACACGAGACAGGGCGAAGGTCCCGGCCGGATCCCGGGACCGACGGGGTCTTGTCGCCCCCCACTGCCGAAAGTATCTTTCAGGGGTGACCAATGTGGTGAAGGAAAGTTTCACAAGTGACGCGCCGCCCGCGCCCGCAGCCCTCGCGGCCAAGGTACGGACCCTCGCGCCGTCCATGACCCGCTCCATGCAGCGGGTCGCCGAGGCCGTCGCCGGAGACCCGGCCGGCTGCGCCGCGCTCACGGTCACCGGCCTCGCCGAGCTCACCGGCACCAGCGAGGCGACCGTCGTCCGCACCGCCCGCCTCCTCGGCTACCCCGGCTACCGCGACCTGCGGCTCGCCCTCGCCGGACTCGCCGCCCAGCAGCAGTCCGGCCGCGCGCCCGCCGTCACCGCCGACATCGCCGTCGACGACCCGATCGCCGACGTCGTCGCCAAGCTCGCCTACGACGAGCAGCAGACCCTCGCCGACACCGCCGCCGGCCTCGACACCGTCCAGCTCGGCGCCGCCGTCGCCGCCCTCGCCACCGCCCGCCGCATCGACATCTACGGCATCGGCGCCTCCGGCCTCGTCGCCCAGGACCTCGGCCAGAAACTGCTCCGCATCGGCCTCATCGCGCACGCCCACAGCGACCCGCACCTCGCCGTCACCAACGCCGTGCAGCTCCGCTCCGGCGACGTGGCCATCGCCATCACCCACTCGGGCTCCACCGGCGACGTCATAGAACCGCTGCGGGTCGCCTTCGACCACGGCGCCACCACGGTCGCGATCACCGGCCGCCCGGACGGGCCCGTCACGCAGTACGCCGACCACATCCTCACCACCTCCACCGCCCGCGAGAGCGAACTGCGCCCCGCCGCCATGTCGTCCCGGACCAGCCAACTCCTGGTGGTGGACTGCCTGTTCACCTGCGTCACCCAGCGTACGTACGAGACGGCGGCCCCCGCCCTCGCCGCCTCGTACGAAGCCCTCGCCCACCGCCACTCCCCCCGCACCCGCTGACGCCCATGCGCTGACCAAAGCGACCACCGCGACCACCGCATCGAAAGAGCCGCACGTGTCTGCTACCTACTCCGAACTCCGCGCCCAGCTCGCCACCCTCACCACCGAGGCCTTCCGCCCCGAGCTCGCCGAGATCGACCAGCTGCCCACCGCCGAGATCGCCGCGCTCATGAACAGCGAGGACCAGACCGTCCCCGCCGCCGTCGCCCGGCAGCTCCCCGCCATCGCCGCCGCCATCGACGCCACCGCCGAGCGCATGGCCCGCGGCGGACGCCTCATCTACCTGGGCGCCGGCACCGCCGGGCGTCTCGGCGTCCTCGACGCCAGCGAGTGCCCGCCCACCTTCAACACCGACCCGTCCGAGGTCGTCGGCCTCATCGCGGGCGGCCCGTCCGCCATGGTCAAGGCCGTCGAAGGCGCCGAGGACTCGAAGGAACTCGCGGCGGAGGACCTCACCGCGCTCGGCGTCACCGCCGACGACACCGTCGTCGGCATCTCCGCCTCCGGCCGCACCCCGTACGCCATCGGCGCCGTCGAGCACGCCCGCGCCCTCGGCGCCCTCACCATCGGCCTGTCCTGCAACGCGGACAGCGCGCTCGCCGCCGCCGCCGAGCACGGCATCGAGGTCGTCCCCGGCCCCGAGCTGCTCACCGGCTCGACCCGGCTCAAGGCGGGCACCGCCCAGAAGCTCGTCCTCAACATGATCTCGACGATCACGATGATCCGGCTCGGCAAGACCTACGGAAACCTGATGGTCGACGTCCGCGCCTCCAACGACAAGCTCCAGGCCCGCTCGCGGCGGATCGTCGCCCTGGCCACCGGCGCCCCGGACGAGCAGATCGAGACCGCCCTCGCCGCCGCCGACGGAGAGGTGAAGAACGCGATCCTCATGATCCTCGCCGATGTCGACGCCCCGACGGCCGCCCAGCGGCTGACCGCCTCCCGGGGGCACCTGCGCGCGGCGCTGCACGCACCCGGACCCGGGCCCACCGCGTAACCCCGGTGCGATCCCCGTAACCCCCGCAATCCCCGCGAGGACGGGACGCCCGGCCGACACCGGTCGGCCGGGCCCTTCCCTCCCCATCCCTCACGTCACCGGCAGAGGACGTCCTCGTCCGGCCGCACCCCCTCGGTCAGGAAGCGGGTCACCGCCCGGTCGCCGCAGGCGTTGCCGTTGCCCAGGTAGGCCCCGTGCCCTCCGTGGTCGACGGAGACCAGCCGGGCCCGCTCGCCGAGCGCCTCGCGCATCCGCAGCCCCTTGGAGTGCGGTGTCGCCGGGTCCCGCAGGTTCTGGATCATCAGGATGTTCGACGGACCGCGGTCGGTGACGCGTACGGGCTCCTCCACGGCCCCGCCCTTCCAGAAGGAACAGGGCGTGATGTTCGCCGGCATCCCCGCCGTCAGCGGGTGCCGCACCCGGTCCGCCGCGACCGCCCGCGCGTACGCCGGCACGGACGCCGGCCAGTTCACGTCGTTGCAGATCACGCCCACGGTGATCGCCGCCGCGTCGTCCGGCATCGCCCCCGTGAGCTCCCGCGGCAGCACCGGCTCGCCCGCCGGGTCGAGCGCCTCCGTCATCAGCCGCGCGAAGGACGGGAAGGCCGTGTCGGAGTACAGCGCGAGCTGGAAGGCCTGGAGGAACACGGCGCCCGTCAGCGACACCCCGGGCGTCGCCGTGGCGCGCGGCTCCCGGTCGAGCCGGGCCGCCAGGTCCAGTACGGCCCGCCGTACGTCCCCGGGGCGCTCCGCGAGCCGCAGCCCCTCCGCCGTCCGGTCCGGGTGCGCCGCCCAGGCCGCGAAGTCCGGCAGCCGGTCCTCGGCCCCCCGCACCATGCCCTCGAGCCAGCCGCGCGCCACCCGCCGCGGGTCCGGGTCGCTGCTGCTGTCCAGGACCCAGCGGTCGGTCCGCCCCGGGTACTTCTCGGCGTACGCCGCCGCCACGTAGGTCCCGTACGAGACGCTCCACGCCGACAGCTTCCGCTCGCCGAGCGCCTGCCGCAGCCGCTCCAGGTCCCGCACCTGGTTCGCGGTGGTGAGTCCGCGCAGCATCGCGCCGCCGTTACGGGCACAGGCCTCGGCGATCCGCTTCGACCGGGCGACGTTCTCGTCGATCCCGCCGTCCGCGCCCGGCCACGACCGCAGGGTCACCATCCAACGGTCCTCCTCGGCGAGCCCGCACCGCGCCTTCGCGGACCCGCCGACACCCCGCGGGTCGAACGCCACCAGGTCGTACGCCCCGTCCGTCTCCGCCGCCAGGGCGGCCCCCTTCTGCGCGAGCCGCTGTACCCCCGAACTCCCGGGCCCGCCGGGGATCACCATCAGCGTCCCGCGCCGCGCCTCCGGCCGCCCACCGGGCAGCCGGGACACGGCGAGACCGATCTGTTCACCGTCGGGATCGGCGTAGTCGAGGGGTACGGAGAGGGTCGCGCACCGCTGCCCCGGGAGCGGCTTCACGGCCGGGTCGCAGTCCCCCCAGTCCAGCCCGGCCGCGGTCGCGGGGACGGCCCCCGCGCCGGTGAGGGCGACACCGGCGACGGCGGCGGCGGAGAGGGCGAGCAGCAGGGCCTTGCGTCCACGGTTCGTTGTCATGCACACAGCCTCCCGAACCGGCCGCTCCCGTCCCATCCGGCAGGCACGCGGGTCAGGGGTGGGGCCAACCCCCCGTCGGTCGGAACTGGTTGGATTGCGGAATGACCGCACGTGAGGGGTACGGGAAGCACCCGGAGTACATCGCCGAAGTCCTGGACCTCCTGGGCGAGGACGTGCTGCTCCTCTCGTACGAGGAGGAGCGGGAGTTCGCCTCGGTGAGCCTGAACCGGTTCCCGGCCATCGGCTCCGCCCGGCTCGACTGGCACGGGGCCGAGGTCGTCGAGCGGCGCGACGGGTTCGACGGGGACGCGCTGGCGGCCCTCCTCGGCGCCCACGCCGGACCCGACGAGCTCGTGATCGTCTTCTGGGACAACTTCGCGGTCCCGTCGATCGGTCTGCCCGCCGCCCTGGCGGCGCGGCACGCGGGGGCGATCCTGGAACAGGGTTACGCCTGCTGGATCCTGCTCACGGACGGCGGGATCCTGATCGAGTTCCAGGACGGCGAGGGCCTGACGGCGGGAAGGCCGCCGGCCGGAACGCCCTGACGGGAACGCCCGAGGGCCCGGTCGTCACGGCCGGGCCCTCAGGGTGGGTGGGTCATCCGTCAGTAGAGACCCTTGAAGGTGTTCCAGCCGCTCGCGCCGATCAGAGCGCGCGTGCCGTACGCACCCGTGCCCGTGCCGCTGTACCGCCACAGCTTGCCGGCCGTGTCCCGCGCGACGAGGTCCGCGCGCCCGTCACCCGACAGGTCGCCGACGCCCACGAGCGAGGAGTAACCGCCCCAGCCGGCACCGACCTTCACCCGGGCGGTCACACCGCCGGTGGCGGTGCCGTGGTACCGCCACAGCACCCCGGCCGCGTCGACGCCCAGCAGGTCGCCGCGTCCGTCGCCGTTGAGGTCACCGGCGCCGACGATCCTCTTGTACGGCTTCCAGTTGCTGCCGATCTTCACCCGGGCCTTGACCCGGTGGTCGGCCGTGCCGCCGTAGAAGTACATGTCACCGGTGGACGCCTGGCGCACGACCAGGTCCGCGTACCCGTCACCGTTCACGTCACCCGGCGAGGTCAGCACGTCGTACTGTCCCCAGCCCGAGCCGACGAGCGTGTACGGCGAGGAGGCGGAGACCACCTTGCCGCACCCGGGCCGGTAGGCACGGAGCTGGTCACCGACGCGGGCGTACACGTCGGCGCACCGGTCGCCGTTCAGGTCGCCCGCCGGCACGAACGCGGAGGTCGTCGCGAACTTCGTCCCCGTACCGGCGATACGGGCCGACACCGCGCCCGTACCGGTCCCCCGGTACATCGACACCAGGCCCGCCGTGTCCATCACCAGCAGATCACCGAAACCGTCGTCCCCGGCGAGGTCGCGCCGCACGGCCTCGCCACCGCTCACGGAGAGCGCGCCGGAGACGGCGAGATCGGCGCCCTGTCCGTCGGCGGGCTTCACCGCAAGCGTCCAGGTGTGGGCCCCGTTGGCGACGAACCTGCCGGTGGCGTCCTTGCCGTCCCAGGCGGGGGCGACGGTGCCACGGCCCACGCCGGTGAGGGTGCGGACCGTCCTGCCGGTCGCCTTGTTCTTGAGCGCGAGCGACCACGTGCCGGGCTTCGACAGTGTCCAACGCGGCTTCCAGGTGGCGGACTTCAGATTCACCGACGTCGGCACGGCCGCGTCGAGGGCGGTCACGCGGCTGGTGACACCGCCGAGGCCGACGACGCGGATCGCCTGCCGGGAGTCGATGAAGGCGACGGCCCCGCCGAACCGGTCGATCGTCCAGTTCTGGCCGTAGTTGGTCACGCCGGGCGCGAGGGTTCCGAGGGTACGGGTGACGGGCGCGCCGGAGCGGACGTCGGTCACGCTCAGCGAGTCGCCGTCGCTGCCGCTGCCGGTCTCGGTGTGGGCGAGGAAGCCGTCACCCAGCTGCGGCCGGGCGTACCGGGACAGCTGGAAGCGGACCGAGGTCTTCTTCTCCCGGTCGTACACGACGGCGGACGTGTTGTCGCCGCAGCGGGCGTAGATCCACTTGCCGACGACGTCGAAGTCGAAGGTGCCGCAGTCGGTCCCGAGGTCCACGGTCGCGACGGTGGCGCCGGTGCGCAGGTCGACCGCCGTGACGGTGTCGTTCGCCGTGGACGCGGTCCAGAGCCACGTGCCCCACAGAGCCTGGTTCCTGGCCTCGGAGACCGAGAGGACCTTCCCGGTCTCGATGTCCGCGACGACCGAGCGGCTCGCGGAGTTCTCGGTGGCACGGAAGCGCACGTAGCGTCCGGCGACGTCGAGGAAGTGGGACGGCTTGAGCTGGCGCGTGGTGTCCAGTGTGATCTTGCGGGTGGTCGAGCCGAACCCGGTGGTGGCCACGTACACCGTCGGCGCGCAGGAGGAGCAGGGCGGATTCCCGCGGGACGGCGGGAGGTCGTCCGCCCCGAGGGCGACGAGGCGGCCGTCTCCGGTGTCGGTCCAACGGAACCCGACAGGCTGCGGGCCGACCGGATCGGCACACGGCGAGGTGCCGGAGGTGCCGGCGGAGGTCACGGCACAGCTCCAGACCGGGGTGGCCGTGCGCGGCTCCGTGAGGGACAGGTCGTACCCCTGGAGCGTGCGGTGGGCGTCCTCGTGCTCGGCCGTGATCCGGCCGTTCGCCATGGACAGGCCGGTCCGCCGGATCGGCTGGGGCGGGGTGCTCAGGACCTGGGCGGTGACCGGCACGCCGGCGGCGTCCAGGGTGACGCGCCGTACGCCCCAGTGGGTGGAGTCGGTGCCGCCCACGACGTACAGGGCGCCGTCCGAACCGGCCTTGAGCTCGGCGTCGGCGGCGGCGGAGACACCCAGGTCACGGGTCGCGCCGCTGGTGAGCGAGGTGGCCTTGAGCGGATGGGGCGTGTACCGGTCGCCGTAGTGGCCGACGATCCAGTCGCCGACGAGGCCGAGGCGGGCGTCGTTGCTGTACGCGTCGTTCGGCAGTTTGACGGTCGTGCCAGGGCCCGCGGGGGTGGCACGGGGGACGACGAGCGCCTCCATCGCCATCTCGCCGTACTCGCTGTAGACGACGACGTGGTCGTCGCTGAGCGCGGCCTTCAGGTAGGTGGGGAGATCGGGCCCGGTCGGCAGCGGGACGAGGACGCCGGTGGCGAAGTCGACCAGGCCGGCGGCCCGCACGGCGTCAGCCCGCGTGTAGCTGACGACAGCGCCCTCGGTGTCGAAGGCCAGGACTTTGGGGTGGCCGATGATGCGCTCGGCCGTCGTGACGGCGGCGTCCGCCGGGGCGCCCTCGCCGAGGCCCGGCAGATGGAGGGTCACGGCCCCCTCGGAGTCGGTGCTGAAGCTGAGCAGCCGGTCCGTGCCGAAGGCCCGGAGCCAGGTGTGTCCCTCGGGACGCGTGCGCGTCAGGGTCGTGCCGGTGGTCCAGTCGTGGACGGAGGCGTCCCAGTCGCCGTAAGGGCCGACGCACCCGAACCTGTCGCCGTGGAAAAGGATCATGTCGATCGAGTCGCAGGCGTCGCGGGAGGCCACCCGCCCGTCCGAGAGGCTCTGCCAGCGCAGCCCCACTGCGGGGTCGATGGTCTGGAGACCCGTACCCGCACCGAAGAGGGACTGGGGCGGTGGGGCGATGCTCGGCGGCGCGGCGACGGTCACGTCGTACGGTGCGCCGGACGCGACGGCGGGGGTGGTCGTGAGGGCCGTGAGGCCGGTGATGCCGAGGGCCGCGCTCAGCGCGAGCGCGACGGCTCTTCGGACGGACAAGTACGTGTCCCCTCGTACGGGTGCGAAGACGGGTACGACGAGGGAGGGCGGGCACGACGGGCGAAGCGGCGGCGGCAGGGCGCCGGATTCGGGCTGCGCGGGCCGGGGGCCGGCGGGACCCCCCCTGTCGGCAGCTGGATCGTACATTCACGCGAATCGACGCGCCAGAAAATTGCGCGTGGCACGACCGCGTCACATCGTCACCGCGTCACCGCGTCACCGCGTCGCATCGTCCTCAGGTGCTCCGCGAGCCGGTCGTACTGCTCCCGCACCCCCGCCTCCATGCCCGCCGCCAGCGCCTGGTCCCTGAGCTCGTTCGACGGCCAGTGGGACGTGCTGGTCAGGGCCGTGCCCCCGTCCGGGGTGGCGTCGAAGGTGAGGGTCACCCTGACCGGGTCCGCGTCCGGCATCTGTTCGAAGACCTCCGTGTAGTCGAGCCGCTCGACCGGGACGACGTCCTCGTACGTGCCCGAGAAGACGATCTCCTGGCCGTCGGGGGCACGCTGGCCCCAGCGCCAGGCGCCGCCGGCCCGGAGGTCGATGTCGACGACCGTCGTGGTCAGCCCGGACATCCCGTACCACTGCCGCACGTGCCCGGGATCCGTCCACGCCTCCCAAACCCGGTCCGGCGGGGCGTCGAAGGTGCGGGTGACGACCAGTTCGCGGTCGGCCGGTGTCGTCAGGAGGGTGACCATCGCCGTGTCCCTTCACGAAGGGGTGATTCCAGGATCACCCCGGCATCCGCGTAAAGCGAGTGAACACGTTCAAGTGCCGGGCGCTATGGTGCTCCCACGCGGCCGCCCCATCCATCGCGCGCGCCGCCGTTCCGACCTGTGGGGGGTCCCCTTGCCGCGCTCAACGCGCAGGCTTCCGCACGCCTTCGTCCGTGCGGCCGCCGTCTTCGCTCTTTCGGCGGGCGTCATCGTGCCCGCCGTCGTCCACGCCCCTGCCGCGCACGCGGACTGGCAGGGCACGTCCGGCACCACGCTGGACGACGGACGCTATCGCCTGGCGCTGCCCGCCAGCGCCCTGTGGATCAAGGTCAGCGTGCTGGCCTCCACCGCTCCGGACGCCGTCGTCCTCGCCTCCACGGAGGCACTCACCTCGGACAACTACAGCAGTTGGACGACCGAGGCGCCGATCGCCCTCCCCGAGGGCACCGCCCTCGGCGACTACCCGGTCCGGGTGGACTACCGGCTGCCCGGCGAGACCACCAAGCAGTGGACCGGCACCTACGGCCACCGGCAGCACATCGGCGTCTCCGGCCTGTCCTGGAACCGCCGCAGCACCAGCTACGACCAGCGGCAGGCCGTGCTCTCCGGCACGACCACCCTCTGGAACCCGGCCACCGGTGCCCGCACCGCCGCCCCCGAGGGCACGAAGGTGCAGGTGAAGCTGGACCTGTACGACGGCGACTCCCGCACCACCACCGCCACGGCCACCACCCGCGCGGACGGCACCTTCTCCCTGCCGGTGACGCCGAACGGCGTGGTCAACAGTGGATCCGCGACCGTGGTCACCACGGGCACCGCCGACGACCCGGACGCCCCGGCCTCCGTCCCGCACCTGGGCATCGAGGCCCTCGTCTACCGGATCAGCGCCGACGTGAACAAGTACCGCGTCCTCGCAGGATCGGACGTGCAGGTCACCGGCCACGTGGAGCGGTACACGGCCGGAGGCTGGAAGCCCTTCGCCGCCGCCCCGGTCATCGCGACCGGCAGCGAGCCGGGCTACTACGAGCGGACGGCCGTGAACGTGATCGGCGGCGCCACCTCCTCGGCGACCGGCACCTTCTCCTTCGCCGCGCGGGCGCAGTACAGCACCAGCGACGTCTACACGTCCCTGCGGCCCTCGGTGTACTACCGGGAGGGCCGCGCGTACGACCGGAGCGACATCGCCGTCCCGCAGCAGTTCTCGTACGCCCAGTACACGCTCACCCTCGACGAGTACGGGCTGGTCACCGCCAAGGGCATGGTCGGCACCAGCTACAACTGCGGCGACGGCCAGCCGGTGCAGCTCCAGGCCTCCGTCGACGGCGGACGCACCTGGCGCGTCCTGCGCTACGGAGGCACCGACTCCTCCTGCGCGTACAACCTGACCGCCCGGGTGGGCTTCGAGACCGCGCTGTACCGCGTCCACCACCCCGAGACGAACGAGTTCGTCTCCAAGACCGCCACGGCCCTGAAGCGGACCCGCCTGCACACCCGCTTCTCCGCCTTCACCATCAGCCCCACCCGGCCCGTGGTGAACGGGAAGATGACCGTCTCCGGCACCGTCCAGCGCATGGTCGGCGGAGTGTGGAAGCCGCTCGCCGGCGCCAAGCTGACCCTGGTCTACAAGCCCCGGGGCGAGAACCAGTGGTACTGGGTGAACCAGGGCGTCACCACCAACAGCTACGGCAACTTCAGCTACCGCGCCACCGCCTACGGAGACGGCTCCTGGGCCCTGTACCTCAACAGCACGGGCACCTACTACTACAGCGAGACGATTGCGAAGTACATCGATGCGCGCTGACCTCCGCCTCCCCCTGACGGCGGTCCTCACCGCCGCCGCCCTGGCCGTCACGACCGCGCCCGCCCTTGCCGACGGGACCACGGCGGCCGACACGCCCGTCGGCATCGGCCGGGCCGTCACCGACGACACCCAGCGCGGCACCTTCCGGGTGACCGCGTGGACCGACGCGGCGCAGGCCAAGGTCACCGCCGTCTCGGCCCGGATCCGGCAGGGCGACACCGTCCTCGCCGACATCCCGGCGCTCACCCCGGCGCCCTCCTGGGACCCGGCGCTCGTGAACACGTTCGTGCTGCCCGACTCGGCCACGCTGAAGCTCGTCGAGGACGGCGGCGGCATCCCGGCCCTCGGCACGTACTCCATCGACGTCACCGCCACCGACTCGCTGGGCAACAAGGAGACCCGCACCGACGCCGGACAGCTCGACTTCCGGCTGCGCCCCGAGCTCTCCGTCTTCACCCTCGGCAAGCCCACCTACGCCGACCGCAACGCCCGCCCCGCGGGCGCGCTCGTCGGCATCCAGCCCGGCTCGGGGGACGTGGTGCCGCTCGCCGGCGAGACGGTCTCCGTCCAGCGGATCACCCCGGTGAAGACCCCCGCCCAGGAGGTGTTCACCGACGGTTCCGGCGGCTTCGCCGGGGCCCCGTATCCGATCTCCACCGAGGAGTTCGACCACGGGAGCACCTTCGTGGCGACGTTCACGGGGGACTCCGCCCAGGTCCACGGCAGAACCGAGCAGTACCGCCAGGTCCACGAGTGGATCCCGCGCAAGGTGCTCGTCACGGCCGCGTCCGACAAGAGGCGGGCGCTCAACGGCGAGACCGTCACGATCAGCGGCCGGATGACCGACCCGGCGGCCGGGAACGCTCCGGTCCCCCATCACCCGGTCCGGGTGCGCCTCGGCGCCCCCCGGTACGGCATCGGCACGCCCGTCACCGTCCTCACGGGTGCGGACGGCCGGTACGTCGCACGGCTCGTCGCCGCCTCGGGCAGGGAGGCGGGCGGCTGGACGGTCGACTCCCCCGACCGCTACCTGAGCTACGACCCCGTCTACGGGGCGCTCGCCATCCCCGTGGAGTCCCGTACCGACCTCACCTCCGTCGGCCTCTCCGCCGACGGCCGGGTCACGGTCTCCGGCACCTTCCGCGCCACGTACGAGAAGGACTACTTCCCGACGACGCAGTACATCCAGCTGGAGCAGTCCGTCATCGGCGGCTGGAAGCGGATCGCCACGGCGAGCGTGAACTCCGCCTACTACAACGACTTCACGCTCTCGGCCGCGAGCCGGGGCGGCTGGTACCGCGTCCGGCACCTGACCACCGACCAGTTCGCCGAGTCCGGCTCCGGTTCGTTCCGGCTCGTCCGCAACGACACCCGGATCGTCTCCCTGAACGCCGGCCCCGAGCCGGTCGTCAAGGGCGGGTACGTGACCGTCACCGGCGGGCTCCAGCACTACTGGGACGGGGCCTGGCGGGCGTACGGGAACGCCCCGGTCGTCGTGCAGTTCCAGCCGCGGGGCACCACGACCTGGAAGCAGGTCGCGACCGGCCGGGCCGCCGCGAACGGCAAGGTCTCGCTCCGGGTGAAGGCCACCGCGGACGGCTCCTGGCGCATCCGCCACTACGGCGACTACCGGCACTTCAGCTCCCCGGCCGCGGCCGGCGGCGACTACGTCGACGTGCGCTGATCACCGCTGCCGAGAAACGCCCGAGGGCGGCACCCCCTGGTGGGGGTGCCGCCCTCGTTCCGTTCTTCGCGTTCAGCGATGAACCACCGATCCCGGAGGATCAGAAGTCCATGTCACCGCCCGGCATGCCGCCGCCGGCCGGCGCGGACGCCTTCTCCGGCTTGTCGGCGATGACGGCCTCGGTGGTGAGGAACAGCGCGGCGATCGACGCGGCGTTCTGCAGCGCGGAGCGCGTGACCTTCGCCGGGTCGATGATGCCCTCGGCGATGAGGTCGACGTACTCGTTGGTCGCGGCGTTCAGGCCGTGGCCGACGGGCAGGTTGCGGACCTTCTCCGCCACGACGCCGCCCTCGAGGCCGGCGTTGATCGCGATCTGCTTCAGCGGGGCCTCGAGGGCCAGCTTCACGATGTTCGCGCCCGTGGCCTCGTCGCCCGTGAGGTCGGCCTCGAGCTTCTCGAAGACCGAGGAGGCCTGGAGCAGGGCCACGCCACCGCCGGCGACGATGCCCTCCTCGACGGCCGCCTTCGCGTTGCGAACGGCGTCCTCGATGCGGTGCTTGCGCTCCTTGAGCTCGACCTCGGTCGCGGCGCCGGCCTTGATGACCGCGACACCGCCGGCGAGCTTCGCCAGGCGCTCCTGCAGCTTCTCGCGGTCGTAGTCCGAGTCGCTGTTCTCGATCTCGGCGCGGATCTGGTTCACGCGACCGGCGACCTGCTCGCTGTCACCGGCACCGTCGACGATGGTGGTCTCGTCCTTGGTGATGACGACCTTGCGGGCGCGGCCCAGCAGGTCGAGGCCCGCGTTCTCCAGCTTGAGGCCGACCTCCTCGGAGATGACCGTGCCGCCGGTGAGGATGGCGATGTCGTTCAGCATCGCCTTGCGGCGGTCGCCGAAGCCCGGAGCCTTGACCGCGACGGACTTGAAGGTGCCGCGGATCTTGTTGACGACCAGGGTCGACAGGGCCTCGCCCTCGACGTCCTCGGCGATGATCAGCAGCGGCTTGCCCGACTGCATGACCTTCTCCAGGAGCGGGAGCAGGTCCTTCACGGAGGAGATCTTGGAGTTGACGATCAGGAGGTACGGGTCGTCGAGCGACGCCTCCATGCGCTCCATGTCGGTGGCGAAGTACGCCGAGATGTAGCCCTTGTCGAAGCGCATGCCCTCGGTGAGCTCGAGCTCGAGACCGAAGGTCTGCGACTCCTCGACGGTGATGACGCCTTCCTTGCCGACCTTGTCCATCGCCTCGGCGATGAGCTCGCCGATCTGGGTGTCGGCGGCGGAGATGGAGGCCGTGGAAGCGATCTGCTCCTTGGTCTCGACATCCTTCGCCTGCTCGAGGAGGGCGCCGGAGACGGCCTCGACGGCCTTCTCGATGCCGCGCTTGAGGGCCATCGGGTTGGCACCGGCGGCGACGTTGCGGAGGCCCTCGCGGACGAGCGCCTGGGCGAGAACGGTGGCGGTGGTCGTACCGTCGCCGGCGACGTCGTCCGTCTTCTTGGCGACTTCCTTGACCAGCTCGGCGCCGATCTTCTCGTACGGGTCCTCGAGCTCGATCTCCTTGGCGATGGAGACACCATCGTTGGTGATCGTGGGGGCGCCCCACTTCTTCTCGAGGACGACGTTGCGGCCCTTGGGGCCGAGGGTGACCTTGACGGCGTCAGCGAGCTGGTTCATGCCGCGCTCGAGACCGCGCCGGGCCTCCTCGTCGAACGCGATGATCTTGGCCATGTGAAGTGGTCCTCCCGGACATGGGGTGGATAACGCTCCAGGACCGCGCCGACGCCCGCGACGGACGGCCTCCGCAACTCCGTGTGGTTCCTTGCCCCACCCGGCCGGCGACCTCGTCGTGCTCGATCCTCGTAGCACTCTCACCTTCCGAGTGCTAACGCCAATGATTAGCACTCGACCCATGCGAGTGCAAGCGACTCTCGACGATCGGGACGGTGATCGGGGCGCGGATCGAGCGGCGTCCGAGCGCGGACCGAGCGGCTCCGGAAGGCGGACCGGGCGGTGCCGGAACGCGGACCGGACCGCGCCGGAACGCACGAGGGGCCCGCGTCCCCTCAGGGATGCGGGCCCCTCGACGGCGTTGCGTCGGTGGCCGATCGCGCCGCGCTCAGACGGCGAGCTTGACCATGTCCGCCTGCGGACCCTTCTGGCCCTGCGAGATCTCGAACTCGACTCGCTGTCCCTCTTCGAGGCTGCGGTAGCCATCCATCTGGATCGCGCTGTAGTGGACGAAAACATCCGCACCACCGTCGACCGCGATGAAGCCGTAGCCCTTCTCCGCGTTGAACCACTTGACGGTGCCCTGAGCCATGCCTAACTCCCCTATTACTGGCCCTTGCGCGGGACCGCACTTCGCGGACCCGGGTCAGACCCTGCGCCGGAACGCGTCGACCGCGGCTGAATGTATCTGCCCAACTGCCCTCTGCAACAGGTCATTCGAGCGAGAATTCTGGGCGTCACGGAAAGGCGAATAGGGGAGAATTCGCTGGATCACGGGGCAAGTCGGGCCCGGCAAATCGCGCAGAAGGTACACAACGCGCAGGCACTTTGGCTGCTTCTTGTCGCGCGGCGACGCATTCTCATATGCGTCCGGCATGGGCAGCGGAGGGGACTTCCCCAACTCTACCCCGCTCAACCATGCAGAATTGCCCCTTCCGCTTTATGGCGCGGAAGGGGCAATTCGAGATCTTCGAGAAAGATGGGGCAGTTGATAAGGCTCAGCAGCCGCCGGCACTGTGCCCGACGGTCAGCCTCCGGCGACGGCCGGGATGATCGAGACGCCCGCGCCGGCCGGGGTGGCCGTCTCCAGACCCTGCTCGAAGCGCACGTCGTCGTCGTTCACGTAGACGTTGACGAAGCGGCGCAGCTTGCCCTGGTCGTCCAGGACGCGGGCGGCGATGCCCTTGTGGTTCTTCTCCAGGTCCGCGATGACCTCGGCGAGGGTCGCGCCCTCGGCCTCGACCTCGGACCGACCGCCCGTGTAGGTGCGGAGGATGGTGGGGATGCGGACGTTCACGGCCATGTCTTCGTAACCTTTCAGAGGGCCAGGCCGGCGTCGCGGAACGCGTCCAGGCTCGGGCGGATGGTGACGGTCGCCTGAGAGGTGTCGGCCACCGCGTCCAGGGTCTTGAGTCCGTCGCCGGTGTTGAGGACGACGGTGGTGAGGTTCGGGTCGATCAGACCGGCCTCGACGAGCTTCTTCGTGACGCCGACGGTCACACCGCCCGCGGTCTCGGCGAAGATGCCCTCGGTCTGCGCGAGCAGCCTGATCGCGTCCACGACCTGCTCGTCGTTCACGTCCTCCACGGCGCCGCCGGTGCGGCGGGCGATGTCGAGGACGTACGGGCCGTCGGCCGGGTTGCCGATCGCGAGGGACTTGGCGATGGTGTTCGGCTTCTGGGGCCGTACGACGTCGTGGCCGGCCTTGAAGGCCACCGACACCGGGGAGCAGCCCTCGGCCTGGGCGCCGAAGATCTTGTACGGCTTGTCCTCGACGAGGCCCAGCTTGATGAGCTCCTGCAGACCCTTGTCGATCTTCGTCAGCTGCGAGCCCGAGGCGATCGGGATGACGAGCTGGTCGGGGATGACCCAGCCGAGCTGCTCGCAGATCTCGTACGCCAGCGTCTTGGAGCCCTCGCCGTAGTACGGGCGGAGGTTGACGTTGACGAAGCCCCAGCCCTCGCCGAGCGGGTCGCCGATGAGCTCCGAGCAGAAGCGGTTGACGTCGTCGTAGTTGCCCTCGATGGCGACGAGGTCACCGCCGTAGACACCGGCCATGACGACCTTGCCCTGCTCCAGGTCGTGCGGGATGAACACGCAGGAGCGGAAGCCGGCGCGGGCGGCGGCGGCGCCGACGGCGCCGGCCAGGTTGCCGGTGGAGGAGCAGGAGAGGGTGGTGAAGCCGAAGGCGCGGGCGGCCTCGATGGCCTGGGCCACGACCCGGTCCTTGAAGGAGTGGGTCGGGTTGCCGGAGTCGTCCTTGACGAAGAGCTTGCCGGGGGCGACGCCGAGCTCGCGGCCGAGGTTGTCGGCCTGGACGAGCTTGGTCCAGCCCGGGTTCAGGTTCGGCTTGTCGGCGACGTCGGCGGGGACGGGCAGCAGGGGGGCGTAGCGCCAGATGTTGGCGGGGCCGGCCTCGATCTGCTTGCGCAGCGCCTCGGGGTCACCGGTGGGGAGCTCGTACGCGACTTCGAGCGGTCCGAAGCAGAGTTCGCAGGCGAAGATCGGACCGAGGGCGAAGACTTCACCGCATTCGCGACAGGAAAGCCCGGAAGCGGGACCGAGGTCGACGGTGGTGGCGGGGGTGGCGGTCTGTACAGCCATGGAGGCGAGGCCCTTTCTCCTCATCTTTCCCATGACGAATTTTTCGCCATGAGACGGATTTGGCACCTTCCCTAGCCGGGAGCCTCGCGCAAACAAGCTGCGTCCGTCAGGACACCACTAGGGGTGGTGGCCGGGAGACGGGTGGGCGAGTAACCGACTGGAGGGTTGCCGGGGCTTCAACGGGCCGTTTCCCTCTGCCCCTCTGGATGAGCGGTATTCGATTGTGAAGCGCGGTGAAGTCGGTCGCCGACTTCGTTCCTGTGCTCCGACGCGGTCGGCACCCCGACGTGCATCGGGGATCCGCGTTGTTCAAGACTGTAACCGAAGGCCCGGACGCTTGGACCGGCCGTCCGAACCGCGAGATGGAGATCACGTGCTGGAAGAGGTGGAGCGCTGGCTGGGCCGGCGGTCCTGGTCCGTGGCGGACCGGCCGCTGGAGCGGATCCTCGCCGCCAAGCGCTCGACGCGCGTCAGCGTGGTGCTGCCCGCGCTGAACGAGGAGGCGACGGTGGGGGACATCGTCGCCGTGATCCGGCGCGAGCTGATGAGCGAGTCGGTGCCGCTCGTCGACGAGCTGGTGGTGATCGACTCGGGCTCCACGGACCGTACGGCGGAGGTGGCGGCGGCGGCCGGGGCACGGGTGGTCGCGCGGGACGCGATACTCCCCCGGATACCGGCGGTGCCGGGCAAGGGCGAGGTCCTGTGGCGGTCGCTGATGGTGACGAGCGGGGACGTCGTCTGTTTCGTGGACGCGGACCTGCGGGACTTCTCCGCGGACTTCGTGACGGGGATCGTGGGCCCGCTCCTGACGGACCCCGACGTCGACTTCGTGAAGGCGATGTACGACCGGCCCTTCGGAGACACCCCTGGTCAGGGCGGCAGGGTGACGGAACTGGTGGCCCGTCCCCTCCTCAATCTGCACTGGCCGCAGCTGGCCGGTCTCGTGCAGCCGCTGGGCGGCGAGTACGCGGCACGGCGCTCGCTGCTCGAACGGCTGCCGTTCCCTGTCGGTTACGGAGTGGAGCTGGGGCTGCTCGTGGACGCCCTGCACACGGTGGGGCTCGACGCCCTCGCGCAGGTGGACGTGGGGGTGCGCAAGCACCGGCACCAGGACGGGCAGGCGCTCGGCCGGATGGCGGCGGCGATCTACCGGACGGCGCAGCTGCGGCTGTCGCGGGGGCATCTGGTCCGGCCGTGGCTGACCCAGTTCGAGCGCGGCGAGAAGGGCTTCGAGCCGCGGACGTACGCGGTGGACACCGAGGAGCGGCCGCCGATGGCCGAGATCGCGGAGTACGCGCGCCGCCGCGTGGCGTAACGCCCTACGATGATCCGTTTTGCCTACATTTCCCTTCTATGCGCTTCAGACACCATCACCTGGGAAGGGTGCTCGCGGCCGTCGGACTGGTGACGGGCTCGTTCGCGTTCGCCACGGCCGGACCGGCCGCGGCAAACGTGGCCGAGCCCGTCGGCGAGCGGTACGAGGGGTCGCTGTACGGCGGCACCCACGTGCCGTCGGCCCTCGCCTTCTCCGTACCGGTTCCCGACCCGGAGACCACCCGGGCGGACCCGCGCACGGTGAAGCGAACCCCTACTCCCTCCCCGGCGCCCCCGGCACCCGGTCCCCGGGGCGACGGCGGCTCGACGGCCGGGACAGGCGGCAACACCGAGCGGCTCTGGCTGCTCGGCGCCCTGGCGCTCGCCCTCGCGGCGACGGGCCTGGTGGCGAGGGCGGCGACGCGCGGCGGAGGCGACCGACCCGCGTGACCCGCGTGACCTGCTTGACCTGCGGCTACGGGGCCGCGACCTGCTTGACCTGCGGCTACGGGGCGTGGCCGGATC
This sequence comes from Streptomyces sp. NPDC058664, assembly GCF_042716635.1. Taxonomy (NCBI): domain Bacteria; kingdom Bacillati; phylum Actinomycetota; class Actinomycetes; order Kitasatosporales; family Streptomycetaceae; genus Streptomyces; species Streptomyces sp. NPDC058664. The sequence continues at coordinate 41,664 of NZ_JBHXRW010000046.1, forward strand.
CCCCCGTCTCGTATACGTACGTTTGAGCGTTTACGGGACGGGCTAGGTTCGCCCCATGGCTACTGTGCTGGTCGCATCAAACCGTGGACCCGTCTCGTACACGCTGGGCGAGGACGGTTCGCTCGACGCCCGCAGGGGCGGGGGCGGCCTGGTCTCGGGCCTGAGCGCCGTGTCCTCCCAGGAGAGCGTGTGGGTGTGCGCGGCGCTCGGGGAGGGCGACCGGGAAGCGGTCCGGCGCGGGGTCGGCGAGCCCGGCGTACGGATGCTGGACATCGACCCGGAGGTGTACGCCGACGCGTACAACGGCATCGCGAACTCGGTGCTGTGGTTCCTCCACCACCACCTCTACGACATCCCGCGCGAGCCGGTGTTCGACGCGGCGTTCCGGCGCCGCTGGGAGTCGTACCGGGCCTACAACCGCGCCTTCGCGGAGGCGCTGGCCGCCGAGGCGGACGAGGGCGCGGCGGTCCTGGTCCAGGACTACCACCTGGCCCTGGTCCCGGGGCAGCTCCGCGACCTCCGCCCCGACCTGCGGATCGCCCACTTCACCCACACCCCGTGGGCCTCCCCCGAGTACCTGCGGATGCTGCCGGGGGACGTCCGCGAGGAACTCCTGTGGGGGATGCTCGGCGCGGACCGGCTGGGCTTCCACACCTGGGACTGGGCGACGGAGTTCCTGCGGGGCTCCGGCCTCGACACCGCGACCGGGGTGGCGGACCCCTCGTTCCCGGGCGGCGACCCCCGCGGGTGGGTGACGCACCGGCGGGGGACGGAACCGGAGCGGACCACCCGGGTCGAGGTGTACCCGCTGGGCGTCGACGCCGACGAGCTGCGGGCGCTCGCGCACCGGCCCGAGGTGGACGAGCGGCTGACGCGGCTGCGCGAGGAGGTCGGCGGCCGGAAGACCGTCGTCCGCGTGGACCGCACCGAGCTGTCGAAGAACATCCTGCGCGGCCTCCTCGCCTACCGCGAGCTGCTCACCACCCGCCCCGAGTGGCGCGACCGGATCGTCCACCTGGCCTCGGCGTACCCGTCCCGCCAGGACCTGGAGTCGTACCGGACGTACACGGCCTCGGTGACGAGGCTGGCGGACGAGATCAACACCGAGTTCGGCACGGCCGACTGGCAGCCGGTCATCGTCTCGGTCCAGGACGACTTCACCCGCTCCCTGGCCGCCTACCGCCTCGCGGACGTGGCCCTGGTGAACCCGGTGCGCGACGGCATGAACCTGGTCGCGAAAGAGATACCGGTGGTCTCGGAAGCGGGCTGCGCACTGGTCCTGTCGACGGGCGCGGGCGCGTACGAGGAACTGCGCGAGGACGCCCTGACCGTGAACCCCTACGACGTGTCGGAGACCGCCGAAGCCCTCCACAAGGCCCTGTCGATGCCCCCGGCCGAACGGGCGGACCGCACCAAGCGCCTCGCGGCGGCCGCCACCGCCCTGCCCCCGCAGCGCTGGTTCCTGGACCAGCTGGAGGCGCTGCGGGAGTCCTGAGCGCGGTGAGACCCGTGACGGGCGCAGCTCAGTGGCGCCCGGAACGAAAGTCGGGAAGGCTGCGGCGCATGGTTTCAGTAGTGCAGAACGTGGCGATCGACTGTGCGGACGCCTATGAGCTGGCCCGGTTCTGGAGCGGTGTGACGGACCGTCCGCTGGATCCGGACGCCGGGCCGGGCGACCGGGAGACCCAGGTGCCGCTCGCGGAGGGACCGGTGCTGTACTTCAACCAGGTGCCCGAGGCCAAGACGGTCAAGAATCGTGTCCATCTCTGTCTGCGCCCCGAGACCTCGCGCGATCAGGAGGTGGACCGGCTGCTGGGCCTCGGCGCCACCTTCGTCGCCGATCACCGGAACCCCGACGGTTCGGGCTGGGCGGTCCTCGCCGATCCCGAGGGCAACGAATTCTGCGTTCTGCGCAGCGACTCCGACCGAGCCGCCGTGAACACCTGACGCGGGCCCGTCCGGAGGCCGGACTCAGCGGGAGCCTTCCCGCTGCTCCCTCCCCCACGCCGCCAGCGGTTCGAGGGCCTCGTTGAGGCGGATGCCGTCCTTCGTGAGGGCGTACTCGACGCGGGGTGGCACCTCGTCGTACGAGACGCGGTCCACGATGCCGTCCGCCTCCATCTCGCGGAGGTGGGAGGCGAGGACCTTCTCGGTGATGCCCGGGACCAGCCGGCGCAGCTCGCCGAAGCGGCGGTGCGGCTGCTGGTGGAGGGCCCAGAGGATGAGGACCTTCCACTTGCCGCCGATCACCTCCATCGCGGTGTCGATGCCGCAGACGTGTCCGTCGTCCGCTCCCGGCCTGTTCAGCGTCGCCATGCGTCCCCCTCCGGCCTGTTCGCTCACCTCAGGGTAACCACCCACTCCGAAGTGGGTACTTGAGCAGGTCGGAGGCCTGCCGCAGCCTTGTGGACATGACGCAGAACACCGCAGTGAAGTCCCCCGTCACCCTCCTCGGCCTCGGTGCGATGGGCACCGCCCTGGCCCGTACCTGGCTCGACGCGGGTCACCCGCTCACCGTCTGGAACCGCACCCCGGCCCGCGCGGAGGCGCTCGCCGCCGAGGGCGCGAAGGCCGCGGACAGCGCGGCCGCGGCCGTCGCCGCCGGCACCCTCGTCGTCGTCTGCCTCCTCGACGACGCCTCCGTCGGCGCCGCCCTCGACGGCGTCGACCTGACCGGCAAGGACCTCGTCAACCTGACCACCACGACCCCCGCCCAGGCCCGGGCCCGCGCCGCCTGGGCCGAGGAGCGGGGCGCCCGCTACCTGGACGGCGGGATCATGGCCGTACCGCCGATGGTCGGTGTCCCGGAGGCCGGCGGGTACGTCTTCTACAGCGGCTCGCGCGAGCTGTTCGAGGAGCACCGGGAGACCCTTGCCGTGCCGGTCGGCACGAGCTACGTCGGTGAGGACGCCGGTTTCGCGGCGCTGCACGACGTGGCCCTGCTGAGCGCGATGTACGGGATGTTCGGGGGCCTCGCGCACGCCTTCTCCCTGATCCGGGGGGAGGCCATCGACCCGGCCGCGTTCGGCCCGCTGCTCTCGGGCTGGATCGCGGCGATGGCAGGCCCCGCCGTGCTGCAGACCGCCGCCCAGCTGAAGAGCGGCGACTACACCACGGACGTGGTCTCCAACCTGGCGATGCAGGTGGCCGGCACGCGGACGCTGCTGACCACGGCCGAGGAGCAGGGCGTGAGCCCGGAGCTGATCCAGCCGTACTTCGAGCTGATGCGCCGCCGGCTCGCCGCGGGCAGCGGCGAGGAGGACCTGACGGGCGTGGTGGACCTCCTTCGCCGGTGATCCGCGACCGTCGATCCGGTAATCCGTGACCGTTGATCGGTACGACATCTCCTCCTGAGGGGTCGTCCCGTGTCAGACTCTGCGGCGATCGTTCCCCCAGGCGATCCGTTTTCCCCCAAAAGGCAAGCGGAAGGATCGCGACAGACGTGAAGAAGATTGTCGTGGGCATGACCCTCGGGTCCGCGCTCACCGCCCTTCTCGCCGCGGGGCCCACCCCCGCCACCGCGCAGGAGGCCCCGGACACCCCGGCCGGGGCCGCCGCGCACCGGCCGGACAACCGTCCGGGACCGCTCACCAAGCAGCGCACCGAGCTGCGGGAGAAGGCGATCGACCTGGTCGCCAAGGGCAAGGCCAAGGCGAACGCCGAAGGCGTCGTCGAGGTCGCGCCCGGCAAGTTCACCGAGATCGAGACCACCACCGCCGACCGCCAGGAGAAGATCTTCACGATCCTCTCCGAGTTCGGCACGGAAGGTTCCGGCAAGCTCGGCACCGTCCCCGGCCCCCTGCACAACGAGATAGCCCGGCCCGACCGGAGCGTGGACAACTCCAACGCCTGGACGGCCGACTTCGACAAGGCGTACTACGAGAACCTCTTCAACGGCCCCGGCGAGTCGATGAAGACGTACTACGAGAAGCTCTCCGGCGGCCGCTACTCGGTCACCAACACCGTCGAGGACTGGGTCAAGGTCCCCCACAACGCCTCCTTCTACGGCGACAACGCCGTCGAGGACAACGGCGGCTCGTGGGCCTTCGTCCAGGACACCGGCGACGCCTGGTGGAACGCGCAGATCGCCGCGGGCAAGACCCCGGCCGAGATCGACGCGTACCTCGCCCGGTTCGACGTCTGGGACCGCAACGACTGGGACCACGACGGGAACTTCGACGAGGCCGACGGCTACATCGACCACTTCCAGGCCGTCCACGCCGGCATGGGCGAGGACGCCGGCGGCGGCGCGCAGGGCGAGGACGCCATCTGGTCGCACCGCTGGTACGTCAACGGCGACGACTACGGCCTCACGGGACCCGACGTCTCCGGCACCCAGAACAAGGCGGGCGGCGCCCGCATCGGCCAGTCCAAGTACTGGCTCGGCGACTACACCACCGAGGGCGAGAACGGCGGACTCGGCGTCTTCTGCCACGAGTTCGGCCACGACCTCGGCCTGCCGGACTACTACGACACCGACGGCGGCGAGAACTCCACCGCCTTCTGGACCCTCATGAGCTCCGGCTCCTGGCTGAGCCACGGCGCCGCCGCGAACGCGGGCATCGGCACCCACCCGGGCCTCATGGGCGCCGAGGAGAAGCTCTTCCTCGGCTGGCTCGACTACACCGACGCCCCGCTCGGCGCCACCGGCACGTACACCCTCAACCCGGCGCAGCTCCAGGTCACCGGCAAGGACCAGGCGGTCCGCGTCGCGCTCCCCGACAAGGCGAGCAGCACCACCTACACCACCCCCGCCTCCGGCACCCACGCCTGGTGGACCGGCTCGGCCGACGGCCTCAACCAGTCCCTCACCCGCTCCGTGCCGGCCGCCTCGCGCGTCACCGTCAGGGCGAGCGCCTGGTACGAGATCGAGGCCGACTTCGACTACCTCTTCGCCGAGTACTCCCTCGACGGCGGCGCCAACTGGGCCCGCGCGGGCGCGGCCGTCGACGGCTCGTCGGGCGGGAAGTGGACGACCCTGCGGTACGCCTACGACTCCGCGGGCAAGCCGTCCCTCTTCCGGTTCCGCTACCAGACCGACGGCGGCGTGCACTTCGCCGGCGCGTTCCTCGACGACATCACGCTGAGCTCGGGCGGTACGACCCTGGCCACCGACGACGTCGAGCAGGGAACCGGCGGCTGGACCGCCACCGGCCGCTGGAACATCTCCACCGGCACCGAGACGGCCACCCACCCGCGCTACTACCTCCTGGAGAACCGCGAGTACGTCGGCTCCGACGCGCTCCTCGCCGAGGGCCCGTACCAGTTCAGCAAGCCCCTCACCGCGCCGGACTGGGTCGAGTACTTCCGGTACCAGAACGGCATGCTCGTCTGGTACGTCGACCGGTCCTTCGACGACAACAACGTCAGCGCCCACCCGGGCGGCGGTCAGGCCATGGCCGTCGACGCCCGCCCGGCCCCGTTCCGGTACGCCGACGGGACCGCGCCCAGCAACCGGCGCCAGCCCTTCGACGCGACCTTCGGCCTCGAGGCCACGGACGCGACCTGCCTCCACAAGGAGGTCCTGGTGGGCAAGGGCAACAGCCAGACCGCCGAGACACGGGCGGCCTGCGCCCCCTCCGTCCCCGGCATCCCGGTCTTCGACGACACCGACCCGAACGCCTACTACGACACGACGGCCCCGCAGGCCAGCGTGAAGGTCGCGGGCCACGGCGTCCGCGTCACGATCACCGGCGACGCCGGCGACGACCTGACGATCAGCGTGACCAACCCGGCCGCGCACTGATCGACCGCTGAAGGGGCGGTACGGGAGCGGGGCCTCAGGCCTCCTCGCGTACCGCCCTCGCCAGTTCCGTCAGGAACGCGACCACGCCCCCCGGCCCCCGCACCGCGAGGTCCGCGCGGTCGGCCAGTTCCGGGACCTCCGTGGAGCCGCTGCACACCAGGAGGCCCGGGGTGCCGTCGGAGCGGAGCTTCTCGACGGCGGCGAAGGCGGGCAGGTCGCCCAGGTCGTCACCCGCGTAGAGCACGGACCCGGCCCCCACCTCCCGTACGTACTCGGCGAGCGCCACGCCCTTGTCCATGCCCGGGGGCCGCAGCTCCAGGACCATGCGGCCGGGTTCGAGCACCAGGCCGTGGTGGGTGGCGAGGTCGCCGAGCGGGCCCTTGAGCGCCTCGAAGGCGGCCTGGGGGTCGGTGGCGCGACGGGTGTGGACGGCGACCGCGCGGCCCTTCTCCTCGATCCAGACGCCCGACCAGGCCCCCGCCCGGTCCAGGAAGCCGGGGAGCTCGGCGCGTACGGAGGCCACGCCCGGGTGCGGGGCGGCGGCCTGGACGGTGCCGGTGACGGCGTCCCAGCGTTCGGCGCCGTAATGGCCGAGGACCACCAGGCGCTCGAGTCCTGGCACTCCGGCGAAGCCGCCGTAGCGGACGGCGACCCCGGCGGGCCGGCCGGTCACGACGACCACGGAGGCGACCTCGGGGGCGAGGGTCGCGAGCGCGGCGACGGCGCCGGGGTGGGCGCGGGCCTGCTCGGGGTCGGGCACGATCTCGGCGAGGGTGCCGTCGAAGTCGAGGGCGACCACGGCCTTCTCGGGCCGCGCGAGCAGCGCGTCGAGGCCGTCGCGGCCGATTGACGTGGTCGGGTGCGGGAGGCTGTTGACCATGCTCCCGACCTTACCGAGGTACAGCGGTCACGTCAGCGGGGCCGACTACCGCCTCCGCTGCCTCTCCTCCCGGACCCGCCGCAGCCGGTTGACGGTCACCGGGTCGTGGGCGAGGGCCCTCGGGTCGTCGAGGAGCGCGTTGAGCAGCTGGTAGTAGCGGGTCGGCGAGAGGCCGAGCCGCTCACGGACGGCCCGCTCCTTGGCACCGGGGCCGGGCCAGGAGCGGCGCTCGACGGCGAGAAGGGCCCGCTCACGCGCGCCGAGTCCGCTCTCGTCGTCCCGCACCGCTTCCTGGTCTTCGGTCATACGACCAACCTATTACTCGACTCACTCGGCGTTCTCGGCCGCCGTCGCCATCCGGCCGATCGAGCCGAGTACGGAGGCGGGGCGGCCGTCCGGCGTGACGGCCTTGCCGATGTTCTGCTTGACGTTCTCGCTGACCTTGGCCCAGGACGTCTTGCCGACCGGCGGGAGCTGGCTGTCCGGGAGGGTCTTGAGGAAGACGCGCAGGTCGGCGTGGTCGGGCTCGGTCTCCATGCGGGTCGAGGCGCTGACGGTGACCGGCAGGAGGTCGTTGTCGCCGGCGAACTTCAGCACGTTCTCGTCGTTGAAGGCGAAGTTCAGGAAGTCGCCGATCTCCTTGCGGTGACCGTTCTGCTTGAAGCCCATGATCCAGTCGGCGACGCCCATGGCGGCCTCCGGCGGTCCGTCGACGCCGGGGAGCGGGATCTGCCCGACCTCGACGCCCTTCTTCGCGGCCTGCTGGAGGAGCGAGGGGTGGCCGTTGAGCATGCCGACCTCGCCGTTCGCGAAGGCGGCGAAGGCGGCCTTGCGGTTGAGCTTGCCGGGGGCGAGGGGGCCTGTGAGGCCCTTGCCGACGAGGTTCTTCTTCAGCCAGTCGAAGGTCTTGATGTTGGCGTCGGAGTCGATGGCGTAGCGGTCGGTGCCGTCGGTCCAGCCGCCACCGCCGCTGAGCAGCCACATCAGGGCCTCGGCCTGGGCCTCCTCGGGGCCGAGCGGCAGCGCGAACGGGGTTCGGACACCGTTGTCCTTCAGCTTCTCTGCGGCGTCGGCGAGCTCGTCCCAGGTGGTGGGGGCCTCGGCGCCGGCCTCCTCGAAGAGGGCCTTGTTGTAGAAGAGCGGCCGGGTGGAGGCCACGAAGGGCAGGCCGTACTGGGTGCGCTTGTACTCGCCGGCGGCGACGAGCGGGGCGAGGAAGTTGGCCTGGACGGGGATGGAGAGCAGTTCGTCGGCGGCGTAGAGCTCGCCGGCGGCCGCGTAGTCGGCGTAGGCGCCGATCTGCGCTATGTCGGGGGCCTTGTCGGCCTCGACCATCTCGGCGACCTTGCGGTCGACGTCGTCCCAGGACTCGACCTGTACCTCGACCTTGACGCCCGGGTGCTTCGCCTCGAAGGCGGCGACGAGGTCGGTCCAGTACTTCTTGGTGGTGTCGCCACCGGTGAGGTCGTAGTCGGCGGCGACCAGTCTGAGGGTCACGTCGCCGGAGTCGCCTCCCAGGGAGCCGCAGCCGGCGACCGTCGCGGTCAGTCCGAGTGCGGCGGCGGCCGCGGTCAGTCCAAGGAATCGTCGCCGCTCCACGGCTTCATCCACCTTTTGCTCGTCGTTGAGCTGCTTCGAGCGCCTTGTTTGCTCTGCGCAGGGCCGTAAGTCTCTCCCGGCCACAGGTATGAGGTCTACACCACCTGGGTATCGCTTGCGCAACACCGACGGGGCGACGGGCCCGCGACGGGGGCCGACGGGACGATGGGCCCATGACGGGCCCCGAATTTGTATCCGTGCGCAACAATCCTCGACAGTGGACTAGACCTTTTGGGTCCCCGCGCGACACACTGTCCCCCGTGAGACACGTCATCGCCCTGGATGTGGGCGGCACCGGCATGAAGGCCGCCCTGGTCGGGGCGGACGGCACCCTGCTCCACGAGGCCCGCCGCGCCACCGGACGCGACCGCGGCCCCGAGGCGGTCGTGGAGACGATCCTCGGCTTCGCCGCAGAGCTCCGCACCCTCGGCCTGGAACGCTACGGCCGGCCCGCCGCGGCCGCCGGACTCGCCGTCCCGGGCATCGTCGACGCCGACAACGGCATCGCCGTCTACGCCGCCAACCTCGGCTGGCGCGACGTCCCGCTGCGCGCCCTGCTCAGCCACCGCCTCGACGGCGTCCCGGTCGCCCTGGGCCACGACGTGCGCACCGGCGGCCTGGCCGAGGGCCGCATCGGCGCGGGCCACGGCGCCGACCGCTTCCTCTTCGTCCCGCTGGGCACCGGCATCGCCGGCGCCATCGGCATCGGTGACCGGATCGAGGCCGGCGCCCACGGCTGCGCCGGCGAGATCGGCCACATCGTGGTCCGCCCCGGCGGCACCGCCTGCGCCTGCGGCCAGCGCGGCTGTCTGGAGCGCTACGCCTCCGCCTCCGCCGTCTCCCAGGCCTGGGCCGAGGCCAGCGGCGAGCCCGGCGCCGACGCCGCCGACTGCGCCCGGGCCGTCGCCTCCGGCGACCCGGCCGCCGTGCGGGTCTGGCAGGACGCCGTCGACGCCCTCGCCGACGGCCTGGTCACCGCCCTGACCCTCCTCGACCCGCGCACCCTGATCATCGGTGGCGGACTGGCCGAGGCCGGGGAAACCTTGTTCACACCCCTGCGGGCCGCCGTGGAACAACGCGTCACGTTCCAGAAACTGCCCGCCATCGTGCCGGCGGCCCTGGGGGACACCGCCGGATGCCTGGGCGCGGGCCTCCTCGCCTGGGACCTGCTCGCCGACCAGCGCCCCCAGCGCCCCACCGACTCGGAGGTTTCCGCCTGATGGCCGATCACAAGGTTCTCGCCGGCGCACACGTCGTGCTGCCCACCGGGATCGTCGAGAACGGACGCGTGATCGTCGACGGCGGACGCATCGCGGGGGCCACCGCCGAGGACGCCCCCACCCTGGACCTGACCGGCCACTGGCTCGTCCCCGGCTTCGTCGACATGCACAACCACGGCGGCGGCGGCGCCTCCTTCACCTCCGGCACCGTCGACGAGGTCCTCAAGGGCGTCCACACCCACCGCCTGCACGGCACGACCACCGTCGTCGCCTCCTTCGTCACCGGCGAGATGGACTTCCTCACCCAGCGGGCCGGGCTGCTCTCCGAACTCGCCGAACAGGGCGAGCTCGCCGGCCTCCACTTCGAGGGCCCGTTCATCTCCCCCTGCCGCAAGGGCGCCCACGACGAGACGCTGCTTCGCGACCCCGACCCGGCCGAGGTCCGCAAGCTGATCGACGCCGCACGCGGCCAGGCCAGGATGGTCACCCTCGCCACCGAGCTGCCCGGCGGCATCGACTCCGTACGCCTGCTCGCCGAGCACGGCGTGATCGCCGCCATCGGCCACACCGACGCGACGTACGAGCAGACCGTGGCGGCCATCGACGCGGGCGCCACCGTCGCCACCCACCTCTACAACGCGATGCCCGGCCTCGGCCACCGCGCCCCCGGCCCCATCGCCGCCCTCCTGGAGGACGAGCGGATCACCGTCGAGCTCATCAACGACGGCACCCACCTCCACCCCGCCGCCCTGGAGCTCGCCTTCCACCACGCGGGCCCCGAGCGCGTCGCCTTCATCACCGACGCCATGGACGCCGCCGGCTTCGGCGACGGCCGCTACATGCTCGGCTCCCTGGAGGTCGAGGTGAAGGACAGCGTCGCCCGCCTCGTCGAGGGCGACTCCATCGCCGGCTCCACCCTCACCCTGGACCGCGCCTTCAAGCGCGCCGCCACCATCGACGGCCTCCCCGTCGAGGCGATCGTCCAGGCCATCTCCGCCAACCCCGCCCGACTGCTCGGCGTGTACGACCGGGTCGGCTCCCTGGAGCCCGGCAAGGACGCCGACATCGTCGTCCTCGACGCCGGGTTCGAGCTCAAGGGCGTCATGCGCAAGGGCGAGTGGATCGTGGATCCGACGGCGGTCTGATCAGGGGTCATACGGAAGGGCGGTCGGCCGCGGGTCTGGGCCAACCGCCTTTCGTTTGGCATGATCGGTGCCCGTCGGAACATGCGTTCCGCAGAACTTCACGCGGAGTACGGAGTCACGGGGTGGACAGGTCTTGATCGTCACGGTCACCCTCGCCACCGCACTGGACCTGACCTACCGGGTCCCCGCCCTCACCCCGCACGCCTCGCACCGGGTCACCCAGGTCATCGAACGCCCCGGCGGCAAGGGCCTCAACGTGGCCCGCGTCCTCGCCGCCCTCGGACACGAGACCGTCGCCACCGGCTTCGCGGGCGGCGCGACCGGCGCGATGCTCCGCGAAGGGCTCGCCGCGCATTCGACGGTCCGCGACGAACTCGTCGAGACAGCGGGCCCCACCCGCCGTACGGTCACGATCGTCGACACCTCGACGGGCGACACCACGCGGCTCGACGAACCCGGACCGGCCGTCACCCCCGCCGAGTGGACCGCCTTCCGCGCCCGCTTCACGGAGCTCCTCGACGGCGCCGCGGCCGTCGCCCTCTGCGGCGGCCTCCCGCCGGGCATCCACGTCGGGGCGTACGCGGAACTCGTCCGTCTGTCCCGCGCGGCCGGAGTCCCCGCCCTCCTGGACACCGGCGGCGAACCCCTCCGTCGTGGCATCGCCGCCCGCCCGGACCTGGTCAAGCCGAACGCCGACGAACTCGCCCGGCTGACCGGCTCCCGCGACCCGCTGCGCGCGACCCGCGACGCCCGGGGACGCGGCGCCCGCGCGGTCGTCACCTCACTCGGCCCCGAGGGCCTGCTCGCCGCCACCCCTGAGGGCCTGTGGCGCGCGACACCGCCCGCCACCATGAAGGGCAACCCCACGGGCGCGGGCGACTCGGCCGTCGCGGGCCTGCTCTCGGGCCTGGTCGACGACACGCCCTGGCCCGAACGACTGTCCCGGGCGGTCGCCCTCTCGGCGGCGACGGTGCTCTCCCCGGTGGCCGGCGAGTTCGACGCGACGGCCTACGAGGAGCTGCTGCCGAAGGTGACGACGGAGAGACTGACGGACGCGGCGTGACCGCCGGACCCACCAGGGCGGGTGGGCGCCGGAGTCACCGGCCGGTCTCGCCGGCTTCCAGGTAGACCTGGTCGAGGATCGCGTCGCAGGTGTTGCCCGCCTCGCACGAAATCTTGAGCGTGTTCGTGCCCTTGTTCAGGTTCACGTAGGCGTACGTGTACGTCCACCCCTTCTCCCAGTCGCCCTCGGCGGCCTTGGCGAAGTTGGACATGTTCACCTCGCGGGGCGTCGCGTCGTTGACCGTCAGCGAGGTCTTGGCGTCCTTGCCCGGCACGCTGTAGATGATCCGCAGCGTGTACGCCCCGGAGTCCGGCACGTCGACGGACCAGCTGGCCGAACCACCCACGCCGTTGAAGGAGACGTAGGCGCCGTCCGGCCCCTTCGCGCCCTTGATGTCCTTGCCGACGGTCGCCGTGCCGCCCAGCTTCAAGGTGGCCGCGTCCTGCTTCGGGAGCTCGGCCGGGGTCTCGGCGGTGCTCGGCTCGGCGCTCGGCTCCTGGGAGACCGTCGGGGGCGCGGTCGCGGTCGTGCCGCCGCCGGCCTGGGTGCCCTTGTCGTCCTTGTCGCCGCTGTTGCTGATCACCGCGGCCGTGATGCCCATCACGACGACCGCGACGACCGCGACCGCGCCGATGAGGAGCCCCTTGGTGTTGGGGCCGCGGCCGGAGCCGCCGTGCTGATGCTGCGGCGGCGGGGACTGCCTCGGCGGGCCGCCGTACGTCTCCGGGGCGGCGTACTGCGCCTGCGGCCGGCCGTACGGGGCCTGCTGCTGCGGCGGTACGTAGGGCTGCTGGTGCCCCTGGGGCTGTCCGCCGTACTGGCGACGGTCGCCGACCGTTCTGACCTGGTTGTACGAGGTCCGGGGCACACCGGGCTGAGGGGCCGCGGGACCGGGGTAGCCGTAGCCGCCGCCCTGCGGGGGCTGGGCACCCGCCGCCTGCCCGTCCTCGTACAGGTAGCCGAACGGGTCGTCGTTCTCGGGCTTGTTCGCGCCGTCGTTACCGGCAGCCATCCGGGTTCCTCTCCATGCTCGCCAGCCGTCGCCGACCGGCCGAGCCTACCTCGAACGGACCAGCCCCCGGAGCGGTCCCAGGGGTGTCGAGGGACTCAGCCCGCCCGCCGGTGGAGCTTGGCGCGGGAACGCTTCTCCACGTACATCCGCTGGTCCGCGGAGTTCAGGACCTCTTCCACGGTCATTCCGCACTCGGCCCAGCCGATGCCGAAACTGGCCCCGACGCGGACCGCCCGGCCGTCCACGCGGATCGGCGGAATGATCGCGTTGCGGAGGCGTACGGCCAGGTCGGCGGCGTCGGCCGCGCCGAGGCCGTCGGCGAGGACGACGAACTCGTCACCGCCGAGCCGGGCGACGGTGTCCCCGTCGCGCACGCCGGTGGTGAGCCTGCGGGCGACCTCGATGAGGACGGCGTCGCCCGTGTGGTGGCCGAAGCGGTCGTTGATCGACTTGAAGCCGTCGAGGTCGCAGAAGAGGACGGCGAGGCCCTTGGTGCCGTCGTCCGTGTCGCCGCTCGAAGGGGCGACGATGTGGACGTGGTGGTCGTACGGCCCGGCGCCGCCCGCCGGCTCGAAACCGAAGCCGTGCTCGTGTTCGTGCTCGTACGCCACCTCGTAACCGGAGTGGCCCGCGTGGCCCGCGTGGGCGGGAACGGCGGAGACGGCGGTGTCGTAGCCGGAGCGGCCCGGGTCGTGGCCCGTGTCGTAGCCGCCGTCACGGGCGGAGTCGTAACCGCCGCCGTATCCGCCGGCCTGCTCGACCGCGGCGTGCGCCGCCGGGCGCTCGCAGAGCCGGGCGGAGAGCCGGGAGCGCAGCTCGGCACTGTTCGGAAGGCCGGTGAGGGCGTCGTGCGAGGCGCGGTGGGCGAGCTGGAGCTCGTGGCGCTTGCGCTCCTCGATGTCCTCGACGTGGGTGAGGAGGAAGCGGGGGCCGTCGGCGGTGTCGGCGACGACCGAGTTGCGGAGGGACACCCACACGTACGTGCCGTCGCGCCGCCCGAGCCGCAGCTCGGCCCGGCCGCCCTCGGCGGAGGTCCGGAGCAGGGTGCCTATGTCCTCGGGGTGGACGAGGTCGGCGAAGGAGTAGCGCCGCATGACGGAGGCGGGCCGGCCGAGGAGCCGGCACAGGGCGTCGTTGGTGCGGAGCAGCCGGCCGTGCTGGTCGCCGCCCATCTCGGCGATGGCCATCCCGGAGGGGGCGTACTCGAAGGCCTGGCGGAAGGACTCCTCGCTGGCGCGCAGGGCCTGCTGCTCCCGTTCGAGCCGGACGAGGGCGCGCTGCATGTTGGAGCGGAGCCGTGCGTTGCTGATGGCGATCGCCGACTGGGAGGCGTACATCTGGAGCGCCTCCTGGCCCCAGGGGCCGGGGTGCCGGCCGTTGCGCGGGCGGTCGACGGATATGACGCCGAGGAGCTCACGGCCGGAGCCCGACGCGTACATCGGGGCGTAGAGGCGGTCGTGCGGGTGCCACTCGTCCTCGAAGCGGGGCGCGGGGCCGTCGGTGTGCCACTGGGGGACGTCGTCCTCCATCAGCACCCAGCCCTCGGTGTGCGAGATGAACCGCAGGTCACCCCAGGCGTCGGCCATGGCGAGGCGCCGCTCCCAGGAGGCGCGGGAGCCGACCCGGCCGGTGATCAGTGCCTCCGCGGCGGAGCTTCCGGCGAAGGCGGCGACGACGAGGTCACCGTCGGGGCGTACGAGGTTGACGCAGGCCAGCTCGTAGTTGAGACCGGCGACCACACCGTCGGCGACGGTCTGCAGGGTGTCCGCCAGACTGCGCGCGGTGTTGAGGTCCGCCACGACCTGATGCAGCTGCCGCAGGGTCGAGAGACGGACGTACGGCTCCGACTCGGTCTCCATCGCTCGCTCTCCCCGAGACCTCGACAGCAACTCCAGGGTTCTCATCGGTTTCGTACTGCACTGTCACCGCCACTGAATCACAGCGAGCTGCGCACCCGGTACACAGGGTCAGCAAATACTCGACTCTGTGACTCAAGTCACAGAAGATCATGGCGGGTCGCGCGAGCCCTCCCGTGACGGACTCCGCGCAGGTCAGACGCACACCCCGACGCCCCGGACGCCCGAGGGCGCCCCGGCCCTTCCGGACGGGGCCGCCGGAGGCGGGCAGCAGCCTCACGGGCGGGGCGGCCGGAGGCGGGTCCTAGGACCCGCGGGGGTGGCCGACTGGTCCCCCCGCCCGATGCGGCGCCCGGAAGACCCGGACTAGCGTGCGAGTGTGCTCCAGAAGACCCCCGCCTCGCCCCCCGTGTCCGATCTCGCCATCCCCCATGCTGAGGGGGTGAGCAACGACGAGTTCCGGGCGGCGATGTCCCGCCTCGCGGCGGGCGTGGTCCTCGTGACCGCGCACGACCCCGACGACGGCCCGCGCGGCGAGGACGTCGGCATGACCGCCACCGCCTTCATGTCCGTCTCCCTCGAGCCGCCCCTGGTCCTGGTGAGCCTCCGCAACGGCTCCCGCATGGACGACCTGCTCACCGACGTCCCCGTCTGGGCGGTGTCGATCCTCTCCGAGAGCCAGCGGCACATCGCCGGGCGCTTCGCCATGAAGAACCGCGTCAGCGACCGGCTCCTCTTCGCCGACCTGCCGTACACCCGCGGCGAGGCGAGCGGCGCCCCGCTCATGGGCGGCGCGCTCGCGACCCTGGAGTGCCGCACGGAGAGCCGCGTCGTCGCCGGTGACCACACGCTCGTCGTGGGCCGGGTCCTGACGGTCGGCTCCCTCGCGGCGGAGGGCGGCCCGCTGACGTACTACCAGGGGAAGTACCGGCACCTGTCCTGAGGCGCCCGGAACTCCTGAAGCTGAAGTTTCGCTCCTGAAGCGCGCTCAGCCCCAGTCGCGGGACTGACGGGTCCGCTTCGTCTCCGAGCGCTGCTTCTTCTCCCTCAGCCGGCGCTCGTTGATGCCGCGCGGGATCTTCGTCGGTCTGCGGGGCTTCGGCGGCGGGGCCGTCGCCTCGGCGAGGAGCGCGGCAAGCCGGACCGCCGCCGTCTCGCGGTTGCGCCACTGGGAGCGGTGCTCCGAGGCGCGGACCGTCACCACCCCGTTGACCAGGCGGGTGGCCAGGCGCTCCAGGGCGCGGGCCTTCCACACCTCGGGCAGCGACTCCGTGGCCGCGAGGTCGAAGCGAAGCTCGACCTGTGAGTCGCTGGTGTTCACGTGCTGTCCGCCCGGACCCGACGAACGCGAGAAACGCCACTGGAGCTCGGCCTCGGGGAGCGAGACGGAGCCGCGGATGGGATACGGACCGGACATGCCCTCCATGTTCCCCGCAGTGGGCCATCGGAGTCATCCTGTTTTCGACCGGGGACCACCGGGAACCGCTGGAGGCGCGTACGCGTTCCTCCAGGCGACGACACCACGATGAAAGGGACTTTCCATGGCTGTGAGCCTGTCCAAGGGCGGCAACGTCTCTCTGACCAAGGAGGCCCCGGGCCTCACCGCTGTCACCGTGGGCCTCGGCTGGGACGTCCGCACGACCACCGGCACCGACTTCGACCTCGACGCCTCCGCGATCGGCGTGGACGCCGCGGGGAAGGTCGCTTCCGACGCGCACTTCGTCTTCTTCAACAACAAGGCGACGCCGGACCAGACCATCGTCCACACCGGTGACAACCGCACCGGCGAGGGCGGCGGCGACGACGAGCAGATCAACGTCAACCTCGCGGGCCTCCCGGCGAACGTGGACAAGATCGTCTTCCCGGTCTCCATCTACGACGCGGTGAACCGCTCGCAGAACTTCGGCCAGGTGCGCAACGCGTACATCCGGATCGTCAACCAGGCCGGCGGCGCCGAGCTCGCGCGCTACGACCTCTCCGAGGACGCCGCCGTCGAGACCGCCATGGTCTTCGGCGAGCTCTACCGCAACGGCGCCGAGTGGAAGTTCCGCGCGGTCGGCCAGGGCTACGCCTCGGGCCTCGAGGGCATCGCCCGCGACTTCGGCGTCAGCCTCTGACGGACCCGTCGGCCTTGGACGGACCCGTCGGCCTCTGACGGACCCGTCGGCCTTGGACGGATCGACACGGTGAGAGCCCCGGCCGGGACCCGGCCGGGGCTCTACCCTTTCCGCGTGATCGTCGAAGCCCTCACTCCCAAGGCCCTGGAGGACGGTGCGGCCCTGCCGGGCCCGCTGCTCACCGAACTCACCGCGCTCTACGCGTCGAACGAGGAGTTCCACCAGCTCAGCGGCGACTTCCCCGACCCGTCCGGCATCCGGCCCGAGCAGGTCGCGGCGGCCCTCGCCGACGAGCTCGCCGAGCCCACCGCCGAGGTGCTCCTCGCCCGCTCCGAGGGCCGGCTCGTCGCCGTCGCCGTGACCCTCGGCCACCACCCCGACCCGGCGGAACCCGAACCGTGGCTCGGACTGCTCATGGTCCACGCGGACGCGCGGCGCGCGGGTCACGGACGCCGGCTCGCCGCGTACGTCGAGGACCGCTTCCGCGCGGAGGGCCGCACCGGCCTCCGCCTCGCCGTCCTGGAGAACAACCCGAAGGCGCTGGCCTTCTGGACCGCCCTCGGTTACGAGGAGACCGACCGCCGCCGGGACCGCGCCCACGGCCGGCCGTGCGTGGTCATGCGGAAGGCACTGCACCCCTGAGCCGCGCCCCCGAGCCGTCCCTAAGGGGCGTCCGGCTTCCCCTCGCCGTACAGCCACACCTCCCACAACCCGTCCAGGTCCTTCCCCGCGACGCTCTCCGCGTAGGCCGTGAAGTCGGCCGTGGAGGCGTTGGCGTGACGGTACTTCGCGGGCCAGCCGCGCAGGATCTCGCCGAACGCCTCGTCCCCCATGGTCTCGCGCAACTTGTGGAGGACCATCGCGCCCCGCTGGTACACGGGCGGGTCGAAGAGGTTCTCGGCGGTGGGCGGGGCGGCCGGCGGGAAGGCCCAGTTGGCGTCCTCGGCGAAGGCCCGTTCGAAGCTCTTCCGCGCCGGGACCTGTCCGTACTCCTCCGCGTACAGCCACTCCGCGTACGTCGCGAACCCCTCGTTCAGCCACATGTCCCGCCAGGTCGCGGGCGTGACGGAGTTGCCGAACCACTGGTGGGCCAGCTCGTGCACGAGGGTCGTCCGGTCGAAGGAGGCGACGGGGAAGACGGGCCGGGTCTGGGTCTCCAGGGCGTAGCCGAGCGTCCCGTCCTCGGTGACGATCGCCCCGGCGGCCGAGAAGGGGTACGGGCCGAAGCGGCGGGTCTGCCGGGCGAGGACCTCCGGGATCTCGTCCCGCAGGGCGGCGCTGCCCGCCGCGACCGAAGGCTCGGCGGCGGTCAGGACGGGCACGGAACCGAGCGCGGTCGCCGCCTGTGTCCGGTACCGGCCGATCGCGACCGTCGCCAGATAGCTCGCCATCGGCTCGGCCGCGCGCCACACGGTGGTGACACGGCCGTCCGCCGTCGTCCGGCGGGCGGTCCTGACGCCGTTGGAGAGGGCTTCGAGACCGGCCGGGACGGTGAGGGTGATCTCGTACGCGGCCTTGTCGGAGGGGTGGTGGTTGCCGGGGAACCAGGTCATGGAGCCCACCGGTTCGCCGACCGCGACGGCCCCGTCGTCGGTGCGCAGCCAGCCCTCCCGGGTGCCGTCCGCGTCGGTGACCGGCTCGGGCACGCCCGCGTACGTGACGGTGGCCCGGAACTCCGCGCCCGCGCGGAGTTCCTCGCGCGGCCTGAGCGTCAGCTCGTTCCCGGCGCGGTTGACCGAGGCGGGCGCGCCGTCGACGGACGCCCCGCGGACCGTGAGGCCGGCCAGGTCCAGGTTGAAGGCGCTGAGGTCCTGGCCGGCGCGGGCGGTGATCTCGGCGGTGCCGTCGAGCCGCCCGGTGCGCGGGTCGTAGGCGAGGGTCAGGGCGTACCGCAGCACGTCGTAGCCGCCGTTCCCGAGCTTCGGGAAGTACGGGTCGCGCAGTCCGGCGGCCCCGGGCGTCCCCCGGACGCCGCCGTCGGCCCCGGCGCAGCCGCCCGCGAGCAGGGCGAGGGCGGTGAGTGCGGCGGCGAGGGCCGCGGCCGCTCGGGTCCTGCTGTGGTTCACGTACCGATCCTAAGCAGGGCGGATACGGAAAAGGCGACGGCGCCCGGCGGGGGGTCCGGGCGCCGTCGCCGGCTGGGGGACTGCTTCACCGGCTGGGGGACTGCTTCACCGGCCAGGGGGCTGCTGCCGAGCGGAAGCTCAGTTGCCGAGGGAGGCGACGCCGGCCTGGGCGAACTTCTCGTCGAGGTCGCCGGAGGGGGCGCCGGCGACGCCGATGCCCGCGATCGGGGCGCCCTT
>NZ_JBHXRW010000047.1:0-58939 GCF_042716635.1 Streptomyces sp. NPDC058664
GACCTCCTGCAGTGCTGGACCGGCACCTGCACCACCTGCGGCCGACCCCTACCCCGCAACAGAACCAGACGAAGAACCTAACGAAGTACTACTAGAGTTCGACGCCCACGGTCACCGGCTCGTTGACCAGGGTGATCCCGAAGGCGTCCCGGACCCCGGCGACGACCTCGCGGGCGAGCGCGAGCAGGTCCTCGGTGGTCGCCTCGCCCCGGTTGGTGAGGGCGAGCGTGTGCTTGGTGGAGATCCGGGCGGGTCCGGAGCCGTACCCCTTGGTGAACCCGGCCCGGTCGATCAGCCAGGCGGCGGAGGTCTTGGTGAAGCCGTCGCCCGCGGGGAAGGCGGGCGGGGTGACGTCCGCGCCGAGCCGCCCCGCCACGCGCGCGAGGAAGGCCTCGTACTCCCCCGCCGTGAGGATCGGGTTGGTGAAGAAGGAACCGGCGGACCAGGTGTCGTGGTCCTCGGGGTCCAGGACCATGCCCTTGCCGGCCCGCAGCCGCAGGACGGTCTCGCGGGCCGTCGCGAGCGGCACCCGGTCCCCCGCCCCGACGCCGAGGGCGCGGGCGGTCTCGGCGTACTTGATCGGCGCCGACATCCCGTCGGCGTCCTCGAGCTCGAAGCGGACCCGCAGCACCACGTACCGCTCGGGGTGCTCCTTGAAGAGGCTGTGCCGGTACGAGAAGGCGCACTCGGCGTTGGTGAGGGTGACCGTCTCCTCGGCGCGCCGGTCGTAGGCGACGACCTCGGTCACGGTGGCGGAGACGTCCTGCCCGTACGCGCCGACGTTCTGGATCGGGGTCGCGCCGGCCGAGCCGGGGATGCCGGCCAGGCACTCGATCCCGGCGAGTCCGGCCTCGACGGTCCGCGCGACGGCGTCGGTCCAGACCTCGCCGGCGGCGAGCTCCAGACGGGTCCCGTCGAGCGCGAAGCCCTTGGTCGCGATCCGCAGGGCGGTGCCGTCGAAGCCCTTGTCGCCGATGACGAGGTTGGACCCGCCGCCGATGATCAGCAGTGGCGTCCCCGTGGCGTCGGCCTCGCGAACGGCCGAGACCACCTCGTCGTCCGTGGTCGCGGTGACGAGCCGGGCCGCGGGGCCACCGAGCCGGAAGGTGGTCAGGGGCGCGAGGGGGGCATCGAGAAGAGGCTGCACGGGCTCAAGAGTACGGGGGTTCCCCTGTCACAGGGGAAACGTGGACGGGCCCGCCATCCATGGCGGGCCCGTCCCCGGCGCGGTGCCGCGTGCCGTCACGTGGTGATCAGATCCCGCTTCCCGGCCTCCGTCCCGACCCCGGCCGCGGCCTCGTCCTCCGGTTCCGTCTTCCGCCGGGCCTCCTGGCGCCGCGACGGTGCGAACAGCACCGCCACCGCGCCGAGGGCCACCGCCCCCGCGCCGACCCACAGAGCGGGCAGCAGGCCGTCGACGAAGCTCTGCCCGGACTCGTAGCCGCCCTGCGCGGCGAAGATCGAGGCCATCACGGCGACGCCGAGCGCGCCGCCGACCTCGCGCAGCGCGTTGCTGGCACCGGACGCGATGCCCTGCTCGGCCGGCCGGACGCTGGACATCACGAGGTTGGCCGCCGGTGCGAAGTACAGCGCCATGCCGATGCCGCTCACGACGAGGGCGGGGAGCTGAGCGGCGTACGAGGCGTCGGGGGTCAGGACGAGCGCGAGCCAGGCGAGGCCGATCGCCTGGAGGGCGAGGCCCGCGGCGACGACCGGGCGTCCGCCGATCCGGTCGGAGAGGGCGCCCGCGAGCGGCGCGACGATCATCGGCATGCCGGTCCAGGGCAGCATCCGCAGCCCGGCCTCGGTGGGCGAGTAGCCGAGTACGCCCTGCATGTACTGGCTGAGCAGGAAGATCGAGCCGAACATGCCGAGGAACATCAGCAGGCCGGCCGCGTTGATCCCGGAGAAGGCCCGGTTGCGGAAGAGCCTCATGGGCAGCATCGGCGCCTTGCCGCGGATGCCGTGGCGGACGAACCCGCCGATGAGCGCGGTGCCCGCGATCAGTCCGGTGAGGACGGTCAGGGAGGTCCAGCCGTCGATCGGGCCCCGGATCAGCCCGTACACGATGCCGAACAGGCCGCCGCTGGCGAGGAGCGTGCCGGTGATGTCGAGGCGGGCACCAGTGCCGTGCGACTCGGCCAGGCGCAGTCGGGCGAGCGGCAGCAGGGCGAGGCCGAGCGGGACGTTCAGCCAGAAGATCCACTGCCAGGAGAGGTGCTCGGTGAGGGTGCCGCCGATGAGGGGGCCCGAGGCGACGGCGAGTCCCTGCACGGCGCCCCAGATGCCGAAGGCGGTGCCGCGCTTGGCTGCAGGGACGGCAGCGGTGAGCAGGGTGAGCGTGAGCGGCATCATGATCGCGGCGCCGACGCCCTGGACGGCGCGTGCGGCGATCAGCCCGTCGATGCCGGAGGCGAGGGCGGCCGCGGCGGAGGCGCCGGTGAAGACGGTGAGCCCGACGAGGAAGAGACGGCGGCGGCCGAAGCGGTCGCCGAGGGCCGCGCCGAACATGAGCAGGACGGCGAAGGTGAGGGTGTACGCGCTCACCGTCCATTCGAGGTCGTGCAGCGCTCCGCCGAGGTCCTCGCGGATCGAGGGGAGGGCGGTGGTGACGACGAGGTTGTCGAGGGCCGCCATGAAGCCGGCGACGCTGGTGATGACGAGTGCCCAGGCGGCGGAACCGCGGCGGACTGCTGGCTGGTTCATTACTGCCTCTCGGATCTCAGGTTAGTTATTGATGACTAACTTTCGTGCCCATGAAAGAGCGGGGGCGTACCGGCGGGGACGCGTGAAGGCGGGCGGCCGCACTACTCCTCCGAACCACCGGGACGGTGGACGGAGGGGTAGAACCCCTCCCAGACCCGGTGCCCGGACGGAAAGCCCATGGCGACGAGGGTGTTGATGAGCATTCCGTACGCGAGGAAGGTCGTGGTCTCGTCGACGTCCGCGCCGAGCGCGAGGTGGACGGTGTCCCACAACGCCATCCAGCCGGCCCGCACGGCCTCGCCGAACTCGTGGTCGCCGGCCGCCTCGGCCGCGGCGACGGTCACGTACACCTGCATCTGCATGAGGAGCTGGTCGGGATCCTCGGTGATGATCCGGGTGTACGCGGCGGCCATGGCGTGCAGGGCCTCCTGGCCTGACAGCCCCTCCGAGGCCTCTTCGAAGACGCGGATCGTGTTCTTGATGCAGCGTTCGGAGGCGGCCAGGAAGATGGCCTTCTTGCCCGGGAAGAGCCGGAAGAGGTACGGCTGCGAGACGCCGACGCGCTTGGCGATCGTCTCGGTGGACGTGCCGTGGTAACCGCCGCGGCTGAACTCGCTCATCGCCGCCCGGATGACGCTCTCGCGCCGCTCTTCCGCACTCATCCTGGCCATGAAACAAAGTTAGTGTCCAATCACTAACTTTGCAAGGGGGAAGGCGGGCGGCCGCTTTCCGCGGCCGCCCACCCTTGGTCAGCGATCGGCGTGACTACGCGAGCCTGACCACGGCCCGGGACATGCCCAGGACCTTCTGTCCCGCGCACATCGCGACGATGTCGACCCGCACCCGCTGGTCGTCCAGCTTCGCGGCGACCTTGGCGCCGACCTCCACGACCGCGCCCTTGTCGTCGTTGGGGACGACGACCGGCTTGGTGAAGCGGACGCCGTACTCGACGACGGCGGCGGGGTCGCCCGCCCAGTCGGTCACGACGCGGATCGCCTCGGCCATGGTGAACATGCCGTGGGCGATGACGTCGGGGAGGCCGACCTCCACCGCGAACTTCTCGTTCCAGTGGATGGGGTTGAAGTCCCCGGAGGCGCCGGCGTACCGGACGAGCGTGGCACGGGTCACGGGGAAGGTCTGCGCGGGCAGCTCGGTGCCGACCTCGACCTCGTCGTAGGTGATCTTCGCGGTCATGGTCAGGCCCCCTCGGGTGCGCGGGAGACGAGCTTGGTCCAGGCGGTCACGACGTGCTCGCCGGAGGCGTCGTGGACCTCGCCGCGGATGTCCAGGATGTCGTTGCCGGCGAGGGACTTGATCGCCTCGATGGTGGAGGTGACCGAGAGCCGGTCCCCGGCGCGTACGGGCCGGGTGTAGGCGAACTTCTGGTCGCCGTGGACGACCCGGCTGTAGTCCAGACCCAGCTGCGGGTCCTCGATGACCGCGCCGGCCGCCTTGAACGTGATGGTGAACACGAAGGTGGGCGGGGCGATCACATCGGGGTGTCCGAGCGCCTTGGCCGCCTCGGTGTCGGCGTACGCGGGATTGGCGTCCCCGATCGCCTCGGCGAACTCGCGGATCTTCTCGCGGCCGACCTCGTAGGGCGGGGTGGGCGGATAGGTCCGGCCCACGAAGGACTGGTCGAGCGCCATGGACTCGATACCTCCTGGATCTGTTGCCTGGTGCCGAGAAACGACACGAGGCCGCCCCCTGGTGGGGACGGCCTCGTGTACGAGCCTGATTAACGCGTCTCGCGGTGCGCGGTGTGCGAGTTGCAGCGAGGGCAGTGCTTCTTCATCTCAAGACGGTCCGGGTTGTTACGCCGGTTCTTCTTGGTGATGTAGTTCCGCTCCTTGCACTCCACGCAGGCCAGCGTGATCTTCGGGCGGACGTCGGTGGCAGCCACGTGAGTGCTCCTTGGACGGATGGGACGGATGAACGCATAAAAGAGTAGCCGATCGAAGGACCGACCCCACAATCGGCTACCGTGTGTAGCGGTGACCGGACTTGAACCGGTGACACAGCGATTATGAGCCGCTTGCTCTACCGACTGAGCTACACCGCTTTGATGATCCGGACCCCGTCCGAAGACGGGGTCCTTCTCACCAGAGCCCCAATACGGAATCGAACCGTAGACCTTCTCCTTACCATGGAGACGCTCTACCGACTGAGCTATTGGGGCGAGCGAGGAAGACATTACACGGTCTCCGGCCCATCACCCAAATCCGTTTCGCGGCGCCCTCCCGACGGCCCTCACCAGGCGTCACGTACGCCACTCGTGGCCTCATCGGTACGACTATTGCGCTCCTCCTCGAAGGTCGGTCCGGACGCCCCTAGGCTCGGCCCCACGCTTCGTGATCTTGATCTTGAGGAGCCTTGAGGAGCCCCGATGTCAGCCGAAAGCAAGCAGCCCCAGCCACCCGAGGACGGGGCCGCCACCACCGCCGACTCGACCTCGCTCCTGCTCTCCCACGCACGGCTCACCGACGGACGGACCGTGGACGTCCGGCTCGTCGGCGGCCGCATCGAGGCGGTCGGCACGGCCGGCAGCCTCACCGCCGTGGGCGCGCGCGTGGACCTCACCGGCTATCTGCTGCTGCCCGCCGCCGCCGAACCCCACGCCCACGCCGACACCGCGCTCTCCGCCGACGCCCCCGGGCCCGTCTCGTACGCCCCCGAGGACGTGCAGCGCCGGGCCACCGAGGCGGCGCTGCTCCAGCTCGGCCACGGCGCGACCGCGCTCCGCGCGCACGTACGGATCGGTGACGTGCACGCGCTCGGCCCCCTGGAAGCCGTGCTCCAGGCCCGGCGCTCGCTGCGCGGCCTCGCCGACCTCACCGCCGTGGCCGTACCCCGGCTGCTCACCGGGGTGGCGGGTGCCGACGGTCTCGCGATGCTGCGGGACGCCGTGAAGATGGGCGCGGGCGTGGTCGGCGGCTGTCCGGACCTCGACCCCGACCCGGCCGGTTACGTGGAGGCGGTCCTCGAGGTCGCGGCCGAGCACGGCGTCCCGGTCGACCTGCACACCGACGGGGACGACCCGGCCCGGCTCGCCCGGCTCGCGGCGATGGCCGGCGGGTTGCGGCCCGGGGTGACGATCGGGCCGTGCGCGGGGCTCGGCGGGCTCCCCGCCGACGCGGCACGGCGGGCGGCGGACCAGCTGGCGGCGGCGGGGGTGGCGGTGGTGTGTCTGCCGCAGGGCGGCTGCGGGGGCGCGGAGCGGCGCGGGGCGGCGCCGGTACGGCTGCTGCGGGTGGCCGGGGTGCGGGTCGCGGCGGGCAGCGGGGCGCTGCGGGACGTGGCGAGCCCGGTGGGGCGCGGGGACCCGCTGGAGGCGGCGTACCTGCTCGCCTCGCTGGGCGGGCTGCCGGCCGAGGAGGCGTACGCGGCGGTGAGCGCGGAGGCGCGGGACGTGATGGGGCTGCCGGAGGTGCGGGTCGAGGCCGGTTTCCCGGCGGAGCTGCTCGCGGTGCGCGGCGAGCGTCTGACGGGCGTGCTGTCCCTCGCGTACAGCCGGATCGTGGTGCACCGGGGGCGGGTGGTGGCGCGAACGAGCGCGGTGCGGGAGTACTGCGACTCGGCGGCGGCGCTGGACCTGCCGCGCCAGACGCGTCCGGAGCGGCCGCCCGAGCCGGGAAGCCCTCCGGCCGGTCCCGTCGTACGGTCGTGAGTATGCGCATCGTCATCGCTGGAGGACACGGACAGATCGCCCTGCGCCTGGAGAGGCTGCTCTCGGCGGGCGGGCACGAGGTCGCCGGGATCATCCGCAGACCGGAACAGGCCGACGACCTGCGGAAAGCGGGAGCCGAGCCCGTCGTCCTGGACCTGGAGACGGCGTCGGTCGAGATGGTCGCGGCGGTCCTCCAGGGCGCCGGCGCGGCCGTCTTCGCGGCGGGCGCGGGCCCGGGCAGCGGCGTGGACCGCAAGGAGACGGTGGACCGCGGGGCGGCGGTGCTCTTCGCGGACGCGGCGGAACGCGCGGGCGTACGGCGCTTCGTCGTCGTCTCCTCGATGGGCGCGGACGCCTCGCACCCGGGCGGCGACGTCTTCGACGCCTACCTCCGCGCGAAGGGCGCCGCCGACGACGACGTCCGCTCCCGGAAGGCCCTGGACTGGACGATCCTGCGGCCCGGCATCCTGACGGACGACGCGGGCACGGGGATGGTCCGCCTGGAGGCGCACACGGGCCGTGGCCCGATCTCCCGCGACGACGTGGCCGCGACCCTCGTGGAACTCCTCGACACCCCGGCGACGGCCGGCCTCACCCTGGAACTGATCGCGGGCTCGACGCCGCTGTCGGTCGCGGTGAAGGACGTGGCCGGAAACTGAGCCGGGCCGCGCGGCCCCGGAAACGAGTGAAGGTCCCCGGTGCAAACACCGGGGACCTTCTTCGCGTGGCGACGCCAGGATTCGAACCTGGGTAGGCTAAGCCGACGGATTTACAGTCTCCCAGTATTGATCACGCCATAACCCACCTGAGCTGCAGCGGGAGTTCCCAGTCGCAACTGCGATGACGCCGCCGTCCACGCCTCGTCCAAGGGATCCCCGGTCGCGTTCTGATCCTCGACCAATCGGGTTGCTTGGCTGCACAGTTCAGTAGTTCCGATCCCACTCAAGACGCCCCTTGTCGGCAGCCTCTCCGTGGACGGAAACAAACACTGTGGGTGCCTCCTCGTCCTCATTGCGTGCAATCTCATCCAGCAGCATCAGCAGGCGCTCAGCAGCGTTCAGCTCGAACCACTCGCTCTTGCCGGTCGCGACAATGAGCCACTGCTCTGCTGAGGCCAAGCCAGGGACAAAGACCTCCAAGGCGAACTCAGAGTTTCCGTCCTGCTGTTCCTCTCGTACGCGGACACTCACGATGTCCTCACATCGGACCCAGGTGCCTGAGGATGCCCGGGTACCGAGCCAGACACGCGGCCCTTGGGACACCCCCCTCCGCAGAACGGCGTAGGCCACTGCCGCCAGCCCCTCCCCGACGGCGTCCGTCAGGTGTGCATCTCCAGTGCGGTTCTCGGCCTTCCTGGCCAAAGCCGTGACCTTCTTCTCCCATGCCAACACGCGAAGCCCTCCCGACTGTGATCCTGTCAACGGCTCTCCCCAACACGGCGAGCTCTATGCCTGTTTCGCCGGCCCCGGGTCTGCGCCGACATGCGGACCGTCGTCTGGTCGCCTATCAGCGCGTCAGCTCTCGATGGGCGGCCCAGACGGCATGCCTGACCCGTCGCCACCAAGGACGGGGTGGGATTGGAGCCGGATTGGCTAGCTTCCCTCTCACTAGCTCCCTGTCCCTGTTTGCGGCCTCCTCTGAGGCGATGAGAACGACTAGGGAGCAAGCACGTAGCGCCAGTGCCGCCTTCTCTCTATCGACGTTATCCATGAAGCCATGCGCAGTTAGGTTTCGAACGTTATCCCCTTCACCCAGAAGGAAGGTCCTGAGGAAACGCGCCCAGTCCGGATCGAATCCCTTATCCACCAATGGATCCAGTAGAGCCCCGAGGCCGGGAAAGGAACCTGTACCGTCCCCCACCGCAGCCCGATACATCGGCTCATTAAGCTCAAGCAACAAAGCACGTACAGCTGCCTCGATTTTCGGGATCGAGAGATGCACGGCGGCCTCAAATTCACCTACCCAAAATAGCTGAAGAGATTTCGAGAGTGATTTACCCAATGCAGGGTGCGCACCTACGTCAGCCAGGAAGTTCCCCAAATCCTCTTGGGCCGGGATGCCGAATCTGTTTTTGACCAAATCAAGTGCGTCGGCCAGCATAATCCCGCCGAATCTCGCGTTCAGCATTTCTGCGCGCACAAGCTGGTGATTGTACGCATCATCGTCTCCCGACAGCACGCGCTTGGGTAGATCATCACGCCCAAATACGATCGTTGTCGCGAGTCGCGTAAAAGTAGACTCACTAAGTGCAACACGCGCCGCCTCTTCATTGCGTGACAACGTGCCAGTCGGCGCATCCGAGTGGAACCAGACTGCTAGAGCCTCCTGCCAGGAATCAGCCCGCAGGTAAGGAAGAAGGAATCTGTGAAAATTGGACCTCGGGACCCCGAATTCAAACCCCATCGTCTTCCATTCAACCTGCGGAGCAGCCTGAAGAAGCGAGACAGCGGTGGCTTCTAGGTGCGCCAGGCCTAGCTTTCGCGCTTTAGACGCAGCCTCGTTCAGATGGGCTCTGATAACGATTCCATCAGAGGATTTATCGGCATCCCGCAGATGAGCTTGGACCTCTACTTCGCCAGCATGCCGTAGGCGGGGCTCATCCCCGGTGGCGCGCCTACGTACGAGTGCAGCAAACTCGCTGATCGTATGTGTTTCGGAGTACGCCAGTAGAGCACTGTCCAGCACTTGATCGATCCGTGGATCACCTCGGTCTCCACCTTTTTTGCGTTGCCCCATAACTAGGGCATCAAGCAGATGAACCGCCACATACCCGTGATCGCGAACAGATATTTGCGCCTCCACTATATTCAGCATTACCGTAGACATTTCAGCCACACGGTCGCTTAGCCCAACACTACGCGCGATAGTCCAAGCCCGGAGCAGCCCATCGCATTGCTCGTCTAGTCGAAGGTTTCCGCCGACCATATCCAAATACCCCTGAACGGCCCGCTCGGCATATTCGCGCCCTTTTATCAAGCGAAGCGTAAAAACGATGTCCGAGAATCGCGCCCTGGCCATGGGGTGTGATGCTGCAGAAGCCAGGCCCTTCCAAAGTTCACGCACCTGGTCGCTTGCTTCGCGAAGCGGGCGAGGGTAACCCGGACCTTCAATGGGACCGAGGTCAGCTCCAGGCTGAGAAGAGCCCAGCGGTCGAGGAGTGAGAACGAACATGAAAGCGATGCTTAGTTCGCGTACCGATTCAGGGCTGACGTTAAATTCTCCCCTTTCGAAAATAGCTCTCAGGAGCCGACTGACTTGATGATATGCCTCGGCGCCGGCGCAGGCTTGATCGACAAAGTGAGCAAGTTGAGAGAGGAGGGCGGGGTCAAATTCATAAGCGGAGCCATCGACGGGGCCAACAGATCCATCGATAGGACTGGTTTCAGGCATGCGCCCTCCCTCGGAGCAGTGGGCATGGTGGAACTTTGAGTCGACCCACTCACGCGCGGGAGCCAATCTTATTGGGCTGCTCTGCCGCACCGCTTGGTTTTTGTGAAGGATCGCCTTTGCAGACCGACCCGCTCAGTTATGCACGTCAGGCCTGGCTGCTGCGCTCCTGGTCAGATGCTGGGCCGGAAGCAGGTCGCTGCCCGGATCGCGCTGAAGGTCAGGCGTCCCCCAGCAGGTGCCGCCCATCGTGAGCGCGGACATGCGGGGCGGCTGTCGCGTTCAGCGCATCCAGGACCCTCACGGCGTAGACCTCAGTCATCCGCTCCTCGACTTCATCTCGAGTGAGCCATTCGACGGCCGTCGACTCAGCGGAAGTGCTCTCCTCGCCGCCGATTGGTCGGCACCGGAAGACGAGGGCGACGACACCTCGCGTCATGTTCTTGTAGACGCCGGTCAGGCGCTGGACCTCGACGCGCAGGCCCGTCTCTTCAAGTACTTCCCGGGCCGCGCCCTGTTCGGGGCGCTCGTCCAGTTCAAGCACCCCGCCTGGAGGCTCCCAGGTGCCGTTGTCCGCGCGCTGGATCGCGAGGATGCGACCGTCTTCCCGCACCACCACCCCAGCTACCGACACCGAGTGCAGCGGCATAGTTGCGCCCTCCAGTAGCGTTGCTTATGTACAGGAGCTTAGGAGGAACTGAAGGACATGGCATCCATCCCCGCACGGGATTCCGGAAAGCCGCGGTATCTCCAGATCGCCGACGACCTCGTCCAGCAGATCAATGAGGCTGTGCTTGAGCCCGGCGAGCAGATGCCGAGCGAGTCGGACCTGATGAAGAAGTACTCCGCATCCCAGGGCACCGTACGGAAGTCGATGGCCGAACTTCGGGCCACCGGCCTCATCGACACCCTCCATGGCAAGGGCTCCTTCGTGAAGCGACGGCCGCCGGTCCGCCGGAAGTCGTCCGACCGGTTCAGGCGGTCCCACCGGACGGCTGGCAAGGCTGCTTACTTGGCCGAAGCCGAGCAGTCCGGCAGCAAGCCGAGCGTCAGCGTGCTGTACGTGGGCCCGGTTAACGCGCCGGCCGACATCGCCGAACGACTCTCTGTCCCTGCTGGCTCCAAGATCCTCGCTCGGCGTCGCCTGTACTTCAGCGACGGCATCCCGACGGAAGAAGCGATCTCCTACCTGCCCTGGGATGTCGCCAGGGACATCCCTCAACTCTTCGAGGAGAACCCCGGAGGCGGAGGCATCTACGCCCGGCTGGAGGAACACGGCCACTCGCTGGTCGAGTTCACAGAGACCGTCCGAGTGCGCCTTGCCACCAAGCAGGAGGTCGCGGCACTGAGCCTCAGCCCCGGCTCACCCATCATCCACCTGACCCGGAACGCCGAATCCTCGAATGGCCGAGTAGTAGAGGTCTGCGACACCTTCATGGCCGCTGACCAGTTCGTTCTGGAGTACCGCATCCCTGCCGGTGACTGAAACCAGGCCCCTCTGAGCCCAACCCGCCGCGACACAGGCTGCGCGGCGGGTTGACTCATGTACAGGAGTTGGGCACTCTCCTGCACATCACTCCTACACATGAGTACACGAGTGCAGGAGTGCACGTGTTACCTATGCCGCCCGGAGAGCCCCTGAAAGGCTCGATGGAAGCGCCAGTCACGGTTGAGAACTGAACAGCGGACACAGAACGACAGGCATCTGCGACAAGCCGTGGGCCCTGCCACGCATGAGAAGTACGCACCTTCCTCCCTGGTTGCCCCTTCGGGGTCGACTGAGGGACCCGTCCATGCGCGGTGAGACAAGGGCAAAGATCGCGGGTCCGCTGGGCCCATAGAGCGCTACTCAACTCCGCAGCTAATGCGGCCGGTTGCCTCCCCCGTCCGTCTCGTACGGGCGGGGCCGAGGGGAGCCGGAGGAGATCCCCTGGTTCTAACGGCGAGACCCCCCGGTGCTGGAACACCGGGGGGTCGGTTCGGGCCGTTCCTGTCTGGAAGGAACCCACCCAATGAAGACCATCGCTGCACTTCAGGCCGTTGTTACGGCCAACCCGTTCGACGGTGAGCCGTCGGACGCGGAGCTGGACGCGATCGAAACCGAGATGCCGCTGATCCTGGCGGAGGTCGACCTGCTCGACGCGCAGATCATGACCCTCGACCGGCCGGCCACCGAGCTGGACGTCCGGCGGATCCGCCGGGCCCACAACCGGGTCCTGGCGGAACGCCGGGACCTGACCAACCGCGCCGGCACGGTGCTGACGGACGGTGCCGCATGAACAGGCTCACCGACCTCGACGGCGACGTGACCGGGCTGCTGACCGCGATCGTCGAGGCGCTGGACGTGCCGATGCCGTCGGTCCGCCGGGCCGACGAGCAGGAGCACTACCGGCTGCTGGAGCGCCGCTCGGCGGACGTGGTGATCGCCCTGTCGGTCCTGCTGCGCCACCCCGGCAACGACATCCTGGACGCCACCGTCCGGGAGCTCCGCCGCTGGACGGCGCGCCGCCCCGTCACCTACACCCCGTTCCGCTCCAAGGAGCAGGGAGGCGAGAAGTGAGCCGCCGTCTGGTGTGGAGCCTGGTGCTCCTGTGTATCGCCGTAGAGGTCCTGGGGCTGCTCGTCGGCCGCCGGGGCGTCCACTACGCCGGGGGCCTGGCGGCCGTCGGCGTCCTGGCCGTCCACTGGATTCTGCTGTGGCAGCGCGGCCGGTGCACGGCGTACTGCGCGCAGCTCGCCCAGACCCGCTCCGGGATCTGGGTGCTGTACGTCGCCAACGACACCATCCCGCTGGCGAACTGGCCCTCCACCCAGTTCACCGACGTCCCGTCCCCGGCGTCCCGGGCCGCCGCGCTCGCGGTCCTGGGTTTCGAGCCGGTGGGCCGGGTGTGGGAGTGGCAGGAGCTGAGCGGGCTGGGCCCGGTCCGGCTGCTCGGCGCGCTGGACGTCCGCCCCGCCGAGGGAGGTGTCCGGTGGTGAAAAAGCAGCTGGTGACCGTGGCGCCGGCCGTCGCCATGACGATCGTGTCCATGGTCCTCACCCTGGCCGTGGTCGTGATCTGGCTCGGTGCTGCGATGCCCTGGCAGATCGCCCTGGTGGTCGGGCTCGGCCTGGACGGCGGCTGGCTGGCCACCCTCGCCTACGAGCGGCGCCTCGCTGCCCAGGGCGACCACAACCGGGCCGTGACGGCGGTCGGCTGGGGCTTCGGACTCATTGCGACCGGTGTCCTGGTTGCCCACGCGCTGGTGGAGGAGTCCACCGGGGCGTGGCTGGCGGTGTCCTGGCTGCCGCTCGCGGCCAAGGCCCTGTGGCTGGTGCACGGGCTGTGGGAGCGCACCGCGCTCACCCCGGTCGCGCTGGACGCCATCCGGGGCATCCAGCAGGAGGCCCGCGACGAGGCGGCCGTCGCGCGGGCCCGGCTGCGGGCGCAGGCGGGCACGGAGGAGACCCGGTTGACGGCCGTGACGGAGGCCGGGGCACGCGTCGCACGCATCCAGGCGGAGACCGCCGAGCGGCTGTCGGGAGCGTGGTCGACGCTGGAGGCGGCCCGGCAGGGCGAGGGCACCGCACGCGCTCTGACCTGCGTGACCGACCGCGTCACACCCGGGGCACAGCCCCGCTGGGAACTCCCGGTCTGGGGCCCCTTCGAACCCGTCCCCACCCCCGCGCTCGACCCGGCACCCGCGCTCAGCGACGGGGAGCTGGACCGGATCGTCACGGAGCTCCGCGACGGTGAGACGCCGCCGCTGTCGTACCGGGAGTTGTCGCTGCGGTTCCGGGCGGCCGGTCACAGTGCGAGTGAGACCCGGCTGCGGGCCGCCTGGCGGCGCGTCACCGCCACCGCCTCATGAGCGCGCTGCCGGTCTACCGCTGGCAGCTGGCCCCGGAGGGGCTGGCGACGTTCCGGCAGCTGCGGGCGCTGGGGCTGCGGCCCGGTGGTCAGCCGGTGGTGGCCCAGCTCGAACGGCCCCGCCGCCGGCGCGGACCGCTGGTCGCGTTCCTGTACCGGGTCGACCTGGCCCGGCCGGTCCGGCCGATGACCCCGGCCCGGTGGGCGGCGCTGGAGCGGGCCAACGCGGCCCGCCGGATCTGCCCGGAGTGCGGGCGGGACGCCGGATGCCGCATCCCCGCCTCGCTCGGCATGTGCAGCCCCTGCGCCTACCCCGATGCTGCGGCCGCTTGAGCCGTGCCGTCAGGCGCTGGCGGCTTCCCCGACCGCTTCGACGATCCGCGCAATCCACTTCCGCACCTGATGCCACCGGTTGCAGTACCGGCGCGAACGCCACCACGACCGGTACGCGAGCGGTCGCCCGCACCACTTGCACGGCCTCGTACGCCTCTGCTGAGCCCCCATGGCCCGTGACTGTAGCTGCCATGGCTGACCTGGGAGAACCCATGTCCAACCTGCCCGAGCCCGCCCCGGTCGTCCGGCTCCCGGACGGCACCTACGCCTACGCCGACCGCCTCCCCGCCCTACAGGCCCCGTTGGGCTCCCCGCAGGTGGTGCACCAGCACATCCATCAGGCCCCGCCGGATCGCACGGTCCAGCGGATCGCGCTCGGCTCCGGCATCGGCGCCGGCACGGTCGCCGCCGGGGTCTACTTCGGCCCCCTGCTCGTCGGCGCGCTGACCGCCATCGCCGCGAACCTGGCCCTGCTGGCGTTCCTGGCCGCCGTCATGGCCTGGGGCGTCGTGAGCGTCGTGAAGTCGGTCGGCGGGCCGGAAGGCCGGGCCGCCGCCAAGACCCTGAGCAAGGCCCGCAGGCGTCGTCGCTGACGGCTGCCCGATCCGCCCGACCCGTTCGGGCGGTGAGGGGAGCCGGGACAGCCCCGGCCCCGGAAAGGACCACGTCGTGGCCGCCAAAGACAGCGAGTACGACCCGAACTACCCCCCGCTCACCGCCGGTGAGCACGCCCGGATCGCCTGGAACGTGGCCCGGATGGCGAAGCGGGGCATCGCCGGCGAGAGCGTCTACCAGGGCGACCTGGAGGCCAAGGTCGACCGGATCATCGACCGTGCCCGCAAGCGCACCGAGCAGAACAACGGCAAGCACAAGTGAGGAGCCGAGTGGGCGCCCCCCGAGTGACCTGGAAATTCAAGGTTCAGGCGACCGACAGCAAGGGGCGCCTGGGTACGCATCGCGGCCTCGTCGACTCCCACAGCGAGGACATCGCCCGGGAGGCCGTCATCGAGGCGGTGCAGGCCGCTGGCTATCAGCCCTGCACCCCGGTGACCCTCAAGCGCAAGTAGCTACGCCCCCGGGGACGGCCGTCCCGGCCAAGGAAACAGCGCCGTCCCCGGGGCCCTTCCCACGCCCTTTCGAGCAGCAGGAGACACCCAGCATGACCGACAACGTGGTCCCCCTGTTCAAGGATCCCGACCCCCAAGAGTCCAGCCCAGCGCCCTCGCCGACGCTGACGACGGTGCCGCAGCCTGCCGTCAAGCCACGTCCGGTGCGGGTGTTCGTCCGCTCCCGCCGCGCGGTGGTCGGTGCGGTGAAGCACGAGCGGACCCGTCAGGTGGCCCGCGTGAGCGTCCGGCACGGCTCATACGTCCTGGGCGGCACCAGGATCGTGGCCCGCCGGGCGTGGGACGGCCGCACCGGCGCCCGCTACGAACGTCTGCTGCGCGCGGCGGAAGCCGCGGGGAACTACCAGGCGGCCGGCGAGTGGGAGGAGCGGCTGCACCGCTTCCACGAGCAGCGGCACAAGCGGCGCATGGACCTGCTCGCCGCGCCGGAGAAGCTGGTCAAGGGCGCCGCCTACGGCGCCGGCGGCTCGCTCGGCGCGCTGATCGCGATCGGCATCGCCCTGGCCATAGCGAACAAGGACGTCACCGACGTCTTCACCCCGCTGATGGCGCTCATCGAGCTGATCCGGCTGCTCGTCACCCTGGTCACCATCCTGTGGGGGCCTCTGGTCGCTGTCGGCCCCTGGCTCGCCCTGGCCGGCGTGTGGGCGGTCGGCCGGCAGCGCGGCGCCGCCCCGCAGTGGGCTCTTCCCGCGACCGCCCGCGCGAGCGACGCCGGAGCACCGATCACCCCCTCCATCGTGGTCACCGCCCTGCGCGACCTGGGCATCGCCACCCTGCGCAAGGCCATCAAGGACATGGGCGACGCCGGCGCGGCGATGCTCGGGCCGATCCGGATCGCCGGATGCGGCGTCGAGGTCGACGTCACCCTCCCGTCCGGTGTCGAGACGGCGGAGGTGCAGGGGCGGCGCAAGAAGCTCGCGGAGAACCTCAACCGGCACGGCCACGAGGTGTTCATCACCATCCCCGAAGCCGCCCGCACCGTCCGGCTGTGGATCGCCGACTCCGGCGCCCTGGACGAGCCGATCGGCCCCTCGCCGCTCGTCACGGACGAGACGATCACCGCCGACTACGCCAAAGGCCTGGCGCCCTGGGGACAGGACCTGCGCGGGGACGCGGCCGAACTGAGCCTCTACCAGCGCCACCTGCTGATCACGGGCAAGTCCAACCAGGGCAAGACCGCCGCCATGCGCTCACTCGCTCTCTGGCTGGCGCTGGACCGCCGGGTGGAGTTCCGGATCGCCGACCTCAAGGGCGTGGGCGACTGGGGCATGTACGACGGCATCGCCACCGTCCTCATCCAGGGCCCCACCGACGAGCACGTCATCGAGGCCACCGAGATGACCGAGGCCGTGGTGGCGGAGATGGAACGGCGCATCCAGGCCCCGCCCGGCACGAAGTTCACCCCGCTGATCTGCCTGGTGGACGAGGCGCAGGTGGCGTTCATGTCCCCGGCCATCGGTGACGACAAGCGGCCCTACGGCGGCACCAAGGCCACGTCCCGCTACTTCCAGGCCGTCCGCAAGATTCACAACCAGGGCCGGGCCGTGGACGTGCTGATGTGGCAGGGCACCCAGGACCCCACCAACGAGAACCTGCCCAAGCTGGTCCGCGAGGGCGCCCACACCCGGATCTCCCTCGTGCTGGGCACCGAGTCCCAGGCCCGCATGGCTCTGGGTGACTCCGCCGTCGAGGGCGGCGCCGCGCCGCACATGCTGCGCCAGGGCCTGGACAAGGGCACCGTGGTCGTCGCCTCCGACGGCATCAAGATCCCCGCCGGACAGCCCTCCATCACGGTCCGCACCCACTACATCGACACCGACACCGCCACCGCCGTCGCCCAGCGGGCCAAGGCCCTGCGCGACGGCGTCACTACCCTGACGGCCGTCGACTCCGGCGAGGAGCGGGACCAGCTCGCCGACATCCACAGCGTCCTCGGTGACGCCGCCCGGGTGCTGACGGCCGACGTCCTCAAGCGGCTGTCCGCGCTCAGCGAGAAGACCTACGGCGCGTGGACGCCCGGTGACCTCAAGCAGGTCCTGGACGAGGCCGGGGCCGGGCCGTACAAGTCCGACGGGCGCATGGTGGTCGGCCGCGAACGCGTCGCCCGCGCCCTGGCCAACCGTGGCAGTGCGGGTTCCACTTCCGCCGAAGTGTGACAGGGAAGCACCCTCCGAACCGGCAGGGAGGCAGGGAGAACTCCCTGAACCCCTCCCTGACCCACCTCCCTGGACCTGACCTGCGCAAATGATCCGCCAGGGAGGCAGGGAGGCGCCCCGCCACCACCTGCGAAAACCCCCTCCACACACCATCGCCAGGGGGTCTCTCCGCCTCCCTGGGTGCTTGTGATCACAGGTTCCGTTTTCGGCATCGGCATCGCTGACAAGCCCCGGACATCACCTAGGAGCGTTCGCATGCGTTTCTACCTGACCACCCACAAACAGCACTGGGTCCGCGCGGTGCGGATACCGCTGTTCCTCAAAGCCCAGCACTTCGTCGAAACCAAGACCCTCCACCCCGCCCTCGGCCCCTACGCGGTGGACTCCGGCGGCTTCTCGGAGCTCCAAAAGCACGGCACCTGGACGCGCACCCCGCGCCAGTACGTCACCGATCTGCGGCGCATCTGGGAGTCGGTCGGCCCCTACGACTGGGCCGCCGGGCAGGACTGGATGTGTGAGGACCTGATCATCCACGGCGGACAGGCCGGACCCCTGCGCTTCGCTGGTACCGGATTGAGCGTGGTCGAGCACCAGCGGCGCACGGTGAACAACTTCCTCGACCTCCGCAGCCTGGCACCCGACCTGCGGATCATCCCCACCCTGCAGGGCAACACCGTTGCCGAGTACGAGCACTGCCGGGAGCTCTATGAGAAGGCCGGGGTGGACCTGCGGGCCGAACCGGTCGTGGGACTGGGCTCGGTCTGCCGCCGCCAGTCCACCACGGAAGGCGCGGCCATCGTCACCGCGATGGCCGCCCACGGCCTCAAACTGCACGGCTTCGGATTCAAGACCCTCGGCCTGGCCCGGGTCGGCCACCTCCTGGCCTCCGCCGACTCCCTGGCCTGGAGCTACCACGCCCGCAAACGCCCCCCGCTGCCCGGCCACACGCACAAGAACTGCGCGAACTGCCTGGACTACGCCCTGCGCTGGCGCACCCGCGTCCTGGACGACCTGCCCGCCTGGCACCAGCCCGACCTTGCCGCTTGACCAGCACGACCGAGGGCGGCCCCCGTCTCGCCAAAGCCGGGGCCGCCCTCACCAACCAGTACTTCTCACAGAACTGGAGACATCCAGCATGACCCAACCCATCCTCATTCGACGAGAACACGCCGTCCTGGACATCGCGCTCGCCCTTGCCGCTGGCGGGGTGCCGGTGCTGCCGCTGCGAGCCGACAAGGGCCCGTTCGGCAACTGCCGGACCTGCGTTAGCAACGCGTGCGGCGGGCGGCCGAACATGAAGACCCCCGGCCCCTGCTCCTGCCCGTGGCCGTGCCACGCCTGGGCCGCCGCCACCACCAACCCCGCCGTCCTCTCCTCAGCCCCCTGGACGGCCGCATGGCGCCGTGCCGGGGCCGTCGGCTATCACCCCGGCGGCGCCGGACTGACCGTGGTCGACCTCGACAACGCGGTCGCCGTCGCCTGGGCCCGCGCCACCCTGCCCCCGACCCGCACCGTGGCCACGACGCGTGGGGAGCACTGGATCTACCGGGGCACCATGCGG
Source organism: Streptomyces sp. NPDC058664 (assembly GCF_042716635.1). Taxonomy (NCBI): domain Bacteria; kingdom Bacillati; phylum Actinomycetota; class Actinomycetes; order Kitasatosporales; family Streptomycetaceae; genus Streptomyces; species Streptomyces sp. NPDC058664. Next base: position 18,791 of record NZ_JBHXRW010000047.1, read on the forward strand.
TCGGTGAACGCCGTTCGGGAGGGCGTCGACCTCAAGTCGACGATGGCCTATGCCCGCTGGCTCGGCCCCGGCACCGGCCCCCTGGCGGAGCTCCCGGTGGTCGTGCGCGCGCTCGCCGAGAAGGCACCCTCCGCCGTCCGGCCCGCACCTCCGCGCGCTGTGGCCGTGCCCGCTCCGGCCGGGGACGGGCAGTGCCGCCACCGCTCGCCCGCCTACCTGGAGCGGGGCATCGCCATGGCCGAGCAGCGGATCACCGACGCGGCCAGCGCGGTACACGCCACCGTGTACCGGACGTTCCTGGCAGTGCTGGCCGCCCATGGGCGGTGCGGCTGCCTCACCGACGCACATGTTGCCCGGCTGTTCACCGCCGCGCAGGCCAAGGGGGAGTCCCCGCGGCACTGCACCGATGCGTGGGCCAACGCCCGCACCGCTTTGGGGATGTGACATGTCCGAGGAGGAGAAGAACCCGGCCCGCGAGGTCATCAGCGACTACGCGCAGGCCCATTTCCGGTACTTCCGCACCGTCGACGGCACCGTGTACGCCCAGCGCAACGGCCACCCCGTCGCCCGTCCCATCCGCTCGCAGGGCACGACCGGCAGCCATCGGCAGGAACTCATGGTCGGCCTGTTCAAGGACGGGATCGGCGTATTCAACGGAACGGCCCTGAAGGAGGCACTCGACTTGATCGAAGCACTCGCGCTCACCGAGGACGTCCAGCCCATCCACATCCGCGTCGCCCCCGGATTCGACGGCGCCACCTGGCTGGACCTGGGCCGCGACGACGGCCAGTCCGTCCGCATCCACCCCACCGGCTGGGACATCCTCACCCCCGACCCCCGCGAGGTCTGCTGGCGGCGCACCCAGCTCACCGGGGAACTGCCCCTGCCCGCGAAGAAGACCAACGGCAAGGGCATCGACCTGCTGATGCGGCTGTGCAACTTCACCGACGCCCGCACCGAGTCCCTGGCCCTGGCCTGGCTCATCGGCTGCCTCGGCCCCGACGTCCCGGTCCCCGCCCCCTTCCTCACCGGACCCCAGGGCGCGGGCAAGTCCACCGCCGGCAAGATGCTCATCCGGATCATCGAGGGCATGAGCGGCGATTTGCGCCGCGCCCCGAAGGACGAGGAGAACCTGATCACGGCCGTCGCGGCCGGATGGATCACCGGCTTGGACAACCTCTCCCACCTCGGACCGGATCTCTCGGACCTGATGTGCTGCATCGTCACCGGCGCGGAGAACATCAAGCGGGCCCTGTTCACCGACGGCGACGTCGTCCGCTCCCGCTACCGCCGGCCGCTGCTGCTGACCGGCATCGACGTCGGCGTCATCCGCCCCGACCTCGCCGAACGCCTCCTGCCCTTGCGGCTGGAGCGGCCCCGGGTGCGGCGCACCGAGGCGGAGCTGTGGACGGAGTTCGCACGCGACCTGCCCGTGATCCTCGGCTCCGTCCTCGACCTGGCCGTCCAGGCCCGCGCCACCCAGGCCGACATCCCCACCGACCTGCGCATGGCCGACTTCGCCCACCTGTGCGCCCAGCTCGACACCGCCACCGGCTTCGGAGCTCTGGACGCCTACCGGACCAGCCTGGACGACCTTAACGACGACGTCATCGAGGGCGATCTGCTCGCCCAGACCGTCCTTAAGCGCGCCGCCGACATCGACCCGGGCACCGAGGTCCGCATGACGTCGGCCGAGTGGCTGCACGGCCTGACCCAGCTCTACAGCGGCGAGGACTTCCGTCCCCTGCCCAAGGGCTGGCCCACCACTGGCAAGGTCCTCTCCGACCGCCTCAAGCGCCTCCAGCCGGTCCTGGCCGCACGCGGCGTGCTGGTCGACTGGGGCCGCACCAAAACCGCCCGCTACATCGAGATGACCCGGCCCACGCCCCCGGCCGACGAGCAGCAGCAGGCGTTCTAACCCCGGGCCACGCGTGCCTGACCGCACAGGCAAGAGGAGCACCCCCACCCTGGCGAGGCGGTGCTCCTCTTGCTCTTCGGCGGCCGCGCCGCCGCCCAAAGGGCGTGCCGCTTCGCGGCTCCCCATTCACGCCCGAAGGTGCGCACAACAACAGACACAGGCCCCTCTTTTTCCTAAGTAGAAAGACGCTGCGTCACCTGCGTCACTACGGGCCCGAAAACCGCACCTGACCTGCATCAACAGGGGTGACGCAGAGCCCAAAAGTCTGCGTCACCTTGCGTCACCTGCGTCACCCCGTGACGGACGGCTGCGTCACCGGTGACGCAGTCCGTCATCCCCTGCGTCACCGAAATCCGCAGGTCAGCGACCTAAATGACGCTGATGGCGCGATGACGCAGAAATCCTGACCTCGGACACACACGAAGCCGATCAGCCGCTGCAGTGGCCCGCTTCAACCACGTGTACCGCCTACACGAAGGCCACGCCGCCCGACCATGCCCCGAGGAGGGGACCCGATGGCCCGCACCACCCGCCGCCGTCCGCCTGTGGACGAATGGCTGCCCCTGACTGACGTCCTCGACGAGATCGGCATCACCCGAGCCACCTGGTACCGCTGGCGCAACCGCGGCTACGGCCCCGAGGTGAAGCGCCTCCCCAACGGGCACCTGCGGATCCGCCGCAGCGCGCTCGACGCCTTCCTGAACGAACTGGAGACCGCGTGACCGACTGGAGCTACACCGTACGGATCTGGAGCATCCGCAAGCGGCCGTATCGCAAGCCGTACCAGCTCCGCTGGCAGGTCGGTACGAAGCCACACTCGGAGTCGTTCCTGACGCTCGGGCTCGCCGAGAGCCGGCGCGCACAGTTCATCACCGCGACTCGCGAGGGCGAGCCCTGGGACGTCGACAGCGGCCTGCCGAAATCCATGGTCCAGAAAGCCAAGGACATCTCCTGGTACCAGCACGCCAGGAACTACGTAGAGATGAAGTGGGACCACTCCCCCGCCTCCACGCGCAGGAACCTGGCTGAGGCCATGGCCACCGTGACGCTCGCGCTCCTGAAGGACACGAAGGGCATGGCGGATCACAAGGCCGTGCGCCGTGCGCTCTACACCTGGGGCTTCAACGTGAACCGGTGGAAGGAGGAGGCCCCGGAGGACGTGGCCGCGCTGCTCGCCTGGGTGGATCGGAAGTCGGTCCCCACGTCCTCGCTCGCAGATCGGATCCTCGTACGCCGGGCCCTGGACGCCTGTACCCGGCGCCTGGACGGCAAGACTTCCGCCGGGTCGGTCATCGCCCGCAAGCGGGCCATCTTTCACCAAGCTCTGGGCCTCGCAGTCGACGCTGAGCTGCTGGGTGAGAACCCGATTCCGGCGATCAAGTGGAAGGCCCCCGAGAAAGTCGAGGAGGAGGTGGACCCCGAGGCCGTGCCGGACCCCGAGCAGGCCGCCGCACTCCTCGCCGCCGTGCGGAAGCAGGGAGCCCGTGGCCGGCACTTGGAAGCGTTCTTCGGGTGCATGTACTACTCCGCCGGCCGTCCGGGAGAGCTGGTCGGGCTGCGGCTCCAGGACTGCGACCTTCCCCGGCGCGGTTGGGGTCTCGTCCGGCTCCGGGAGAGCCGTGCTCGCTCGGGCAGCTCCTGGACGGACACGGGTGAGGCTCACGACCGGCGCGGGCTCAAGCACCGCACCCGGAAGACGGTCCGGTACGTGCCCATCCCGCCCGAGCTGGTCTCCATGCTCCGGTGGCACGTCACCCTCTACGGCACCCACACCGACGGCCGGCTGTTCCGGACCGCCCGTGGCGGCATGGTCCAGGAGAGCGGGTACGGGGAGGTCTGGGCGGGCGCCCGCGAGGACGTCCTCACCCCCGCCGAACGGGAAACGAAGCTCGCCAAGCGGCCGTATGACCTTCGTCACGCGGCCGTCTCCACATGGCTGAGCTCCGGCGTCGAACCGCAGCTGGTCGCCCAGCGGGCCGGGCATTCGGTCGGGGTCCTCTTCCGCGTCTACGCGAAGTTCCTCAAGGGGGGCGATGAGGCCGCGAACGCCAAGATCTCCGCTCGCCTGAACCAGCACCGGGTGAGTGCTCCCGCTGGCCTCTGACGTCCGCCCCGGCCGGAGCCGCACGTAGCGTCCGGATTCCCGTCCACAGTCCGTCCAGACACGCTGGTAGACAGGGTGATTGAGAGGGGCAGGGCGAGACACTCCAGCCCTGGTCCAACCTTTACACGCGAACGGCCCCTGATCGCGTTTCCGCAGATCAGGGGCCGTTCTTATCGCGTGGCGACGCCAGGATTCGAACCTGGGTAGGCTAAGCCGACGGATTTACAGTCCGCTCCCATTGGCCACTCGGGCACATCGCCATGAGATCGCTGCCGTGGATCCGCTTTCCGGCGGTGTTCCGTGGCAACGACGTAAACAATACCTGATCCCCGGGGGTGCTTCGCCACCGGATTGATCAGCGGTTCGGGTCGTGGCGCACCCCCTAGGCTTTGGGCTGTACCCCACAGCATCCGAGCAAGGAGCCACGAGTCATGGCCGACTCCAGTTTCGACATCGTGTCCAAGGTCGAGCGGCAGGAGGTCGACAACGCCCTCAACCAGGCCGTGAAGGAGATCTCCCAGCGCTACGACTTCAAGGGAACCAACGCCTCGATCTCCTGGTCGGGCGAGAAGATCCTGATGCAGGCGAACGGCGAGGAGCGCGTCCTGGCGATCCTCGACATCTTCCAGACCAAGCTGATCAAGCGCGGCATCTCGCTCAAGTCGCTGGACGTCGAGGGCGAACCGCAGCTGTCCGGCAAGGAGTACAAGCTCTTCGCGTCGGTCACCGAGGGCATCTCGCAGGAGAACGCCAAGAAGGTCGCGAAGACCATCCGGGACGAGGGTCCCAAGGGCGTCAAGGCGCAGGTGCAGGGCGACGAGCTGCGGGTCAGCTCGAAGAGCCGGGACGACCTGCAGGCCGTGCAGGCGCTGCTCAAGGGCAAGGACTTCGACTTCGCGATCCAGTTCGTGAACTACCGCTGACCCGTCGAGGTTCGTGTCCGAATTCCGCCGGTCCGAGGCTCGGCGGGCCCCGCACACTGGACGTGGAAGACCCGTGCGGGGAGAGGAACCAGCCATGACCGTGTACGCGTACGTCGACGGCCCCCTGGGCGAGATGCTGCTTGTCGGGCGGCTCGCCGGAGGGGGCCGTGCCGTGCTGCGCTCACTGTCCCTGCCGGGACAGAAGGGTGCCGTCGCGGTCGGGGACGGGTGGACGCTCGCGCCCGAGGCGTTCGTGGACGTCGCCGGGCAGCTCGGTGAGTACTTCGCCGGGCGGCGCGACCGGTTCGACCTGCCCCTCGACGGCGAGGCCGGGACCGCGTTCCAGCGGCGGGTCTGGCGGGCCCTGGAGGAGATCCCGTACGGCACGACCGTCTCGTACGGGGAGATCGCCCGGCGGGTCGGGTCCTCCGGTGCCGGCGTACGGGCCGTGGGGACCGCGATCGGGCGCAATCCGCTGCTCCTGGTGCGGCCCTGTCACCGGGTGATCGGGGCCGACGGGAGTCTGCGCGGGTACGCCGCCGGGCTCGATCGGAAGGAGCGGCTCCTCGCGCTCGAAGGGGCGCTCGAAGGGGCCTCCGTGTGACCGAGGGGCTGTTTCCCCGCGAGCGGGCCGTGATCGCGCCCGGGGCCGTGCACGTGCCCGCGTGGCTCCCGTTCGCGCGGCAGCGGGAGCTGGTGGACGCCTGTCGGGAGTGGGGGCGCGGGCCCGTGCCGTACCGGCGGACCGTGCTGCCGGGCGGGGGCGTCATGTCGGTGCGGTCGCTGTGTCTCGGCCGGCAGTGGGTGCCGTACCGCTATCTCGACACGGTCGGTGTCGAACTGCCCGGCCCGCTCGTCGCCCTGGGCCGGGAGGCGCTCGTCGAGGCGTACGGGGACCACGGCGGTTTCACCCCCGACACCGCGCTCGTGAACTTCTACGAGCCGGGGGCGCGGATGGGCATGCACCAGGACCGGGAGGAGCGTTCGGGCGCGCCGGTGGTGTCGCTGAGCCTCGGGGACCGGTGCGTGTTCCGGTTCGGGAACGAGGAGGGCCGTGGACGGCCGTACCAGGACGTCGAGCTGGCCTCGGGAGACCTGTTCGTCTTCGGCGGGGCTTCGCGCTGGGTTCACCACGGGGTTCCCAAGGTGTACCCGGGGACGGCCGAGCCGGCGCTCGGCCTGACGGGGCGGCTCAACATCACGCTCAGGGAGACCGGCCTCACCGTCTAATGTGCGGTGCATGACACCGGAACTGCGCCGCTCCCTCGGCGTCTTCGACGCGGTCGTGATCGGGCTGGGGGCCATGGTCGGGGCCGGGATCTTCGTGGCGCTCGGGCCCGCCGCCGGGGCGGCCGGATCCGGGAGCGGACTGCTCGTCGCGCTCGGAATCGCCGCTGTCGTCGCGTACTGCAACGCCATGGCCTCGGCCCGGCTCGCGGCCCGCTACCCCAGCTCGGGCGGCACGTACGTGTACGGTCGCGAACGCCTCGGATCCTTCTGGGGCTACCTCGCCGGGTGGGCCTTCGTTGCGGGCAAGACGGCCTCCTGCGCGGCGATGGCCCTGACCGTCGGGACGTACCTCTGGCCGGGGCACGCGCACGCGGTGGCGGTGGCCGCCGTGGTCGCCCTGACGGCCGTCAACTACGCGGGAGTTCAGAAGTCGGCGCTGCTCACGCGGGTGATCGTGGCCCTTGTCCTCGCCGTCCTCGCCGCCGTCTGCGTGGTGTCCCTCGGGGCCGGTGGGACAGCGCCGCTCACCATCGGCGGAGAGGTCACGGCGGGCGGGGAGATCCAGGCCGCGGGTTTGCTCTTCTTCGCGTTCGCGGGGTACGCGCGGATCGCCACGCTCGGCGAGGAGGTCCGCGACCCGGCCCGGACGATCCCCCGAGCCGTGCCGATCGCGCTCGGGATCGCCCTCGCCGTCTACGTGCTCGTCGCGGTGGGCGTGCTCTCCGTCCTCGGCCCCACGGCCCTCGCCGACTCCCCCGCCCCGCTCGCCGACGCGGCACGCGCGGCGGACGCCGGCTGGCTGGTTCCGGTGGTCACCGTGGGCGCCGCTGTCGCGGCGCTCGGCTCGCTGCTCTCGCTGATCCTCGGGGTGTCCCGCACGACCCTGGCGATGGCCCGGGACGGATACCTGCCGGCCGCGCTCGCCGCCGTGCACCCGCGCTTCCAGGTGCCGCACCGGGCGGAGCTCGCGGTGGGCGCGGTGGTGGCCGTGGTGGCGGCGACGGCGGACGTGCGGGGCGCGATCGGCTTCTCGTCCTTCGGGGTGCTCGTCTACTACGGGATCGCGAACACCTCCGCGTGGACCCTGGGAGGCCGGAACCGGCCGCTCGCCGCACTCGGGCTGGTCGGCTGCGGGGTCCTCGCGTTCGCGCTGCCCCTCGGGTCCGTCCTGGCGGGGTCCGGGGTCGTCGCCGCCGGTGTGGTGGCGTGGGCCGTCAGCCGGGGGCGGCCCGTACCCCCTCGGCCCTGAGCCCGTCGGTCCTGAGCCCGTCGGCGGTCTCCGTACGCCTGGTTCCCCGCGTCGGGTTCCGCACCGGGGATGCCTCGGCGGGGGTGCCTCAGCGTCCCGCGTATCCGTACGCCTGGGAGACCTGGTCCGTGGGGACGATCTCCTTGCCGAGCGGCAGCAGCGACACCGGGATCAGCTTGAAGTTCGCGATGCCGAGCGGGATGCCGATGATCGTGACGCAGAGGACGATGCCGGTGGTGATGTGGCCGAGGGCGAGCCACCAGCCGGCCAGGATCAGCCACAGGACGTTGCCCACGCAGGAGGGGGCGCCCGCGTCGCGGCGGTCGACGACCGTGTGCCCGAAGGGCCACAGGGCGTAGACCCCGATGCGGAAGGCGGCGAGTCCGAAGGGGATGCCGATGATCGTGATGCAGAGCAGGACGCCCGCGAGCATGTAGCCCAGGAACATCCAGAATCCGCACAGGACCAGCCAAATGACGTTGAGGATCGTCTTCACGGGCGGTGACCTGCCATCTGTTCGAGCCGGGCGATCCGCTCGGCCATCGGCGGGTGGGTGGAGAACATCTTGGACATGCCCCGTCCGGGCCCGAACGGGTTGGCGATCATCATGTGGCTCGCGGTCTCGATCCGGGGCTCGGGAGGCAGCGGCAGCTGCTTGGTGCCCGCGTCCAGCTTCCGCAGGGCGCTGGCCAGGGCGAGCGGGTCGCCGGTGAGCTGGGCGCCGGAGGTGTCGGCCTCGTACTCGCGGGAACGGGAGATGGCGAGCTGGATGACCGAGGCGGCCACCGGGCCCAGAATCATGATCATGAGCATCCCGAGCAGGCCGGGACCGTCGTCGTCGCTGGAGCGGCCGACCGGGATCAGCCAGGCGAAGTTGACCAGGAACATGATCACGGAGGCGAGCGCTCCGGCGACCGAGGAGATGAGGATGTCCCGGTTGTAGACGTGGCTCAGCTCGTGGCCGATGACCCCGCGCAGCTCGCGCTCGTCGAGGAGCGCGAGGATGCCCTCGGTGCAGCAGACGGCGGCGTTGCGCGGGTTGCGGCCGGTCGCGAAGGCGTTGGGCGCCTGGGTCGGCGAGATGTAGAGCCGGGGCATGGGCTGGCGCGCCTGGGTGGAGAGCTCCCGCACCATCCGGTAGAGGGCGGGGGCCTCGAACTCGCTGACCGGACGGGCCCGCATGGCCCGCAGCGCCAGCTTGTCGCTGTTCCAGTACGCGTACGCGTTGGTGCCGAGCGCCACGAGGAGCGCGACGATCAGCCCCGTACGTCCGAAGAAGCTGCCGATGACGATGATGAGGGCGGAGAGCCCTCCGAGGAGTACGGCGGTCCTCAGCCCGTTGTGCCGGCGGTGCACGGTACGCCCTCCAAGCGGTGCGGCAGGGGAACCCTTTGCTTCGTGGTCGTCCGCCCCCGGTCTTCGTCCGGGAGGGATCCCAGGTCCAGTGGACCCTTCCGTACTGGTCAACGCCAGGCGGGAGGTTCGGGTTCCCCCGGCCGCGCCGGGGGTGCTGTGGGCCGTTCGGGTGGGAGGGGCCGGCGAGGGCTGTCAGAAGAGGCTGTTCGCGGCGAAGCGGAGGGCGAGCTGCGGGTAGCCCGACAGGACGACCCCGGCGGCGGCGGTCAGCGCGATCGCCAGGGTGATCGGCGCGGGGGCCCGGCGGGGGGTCCGGTGGGGGGCCTTCCCGGCCGCTCCTTCCGGCGTTCCCTCCCGCGCCCCTTCCGGCGTACGGAAGAGCAGGGCCGTCCAGCGGAGGTAGTAGTACAGGCCGATCACGACGTTGACGCCCATGACCACGGCCAGCCAGCCCAGGCCCGCGTCGACGGCCGACGAGAAGACGGTCACCTTGGCGAAGAGGCCGATGATGCCCGGGGGCAGACCGGCCAGGTTCAGGAGGAAGAAGGCGAGCGCGAGGGCGGCGGCGGGGCTCGCCGCGTACAGGCCGCGGTAGTCCTCGATCCGGTTCCCGGGGTGGCTGCGGGCGACGAGCGCGACGACCGCGAACGCGCCGAGGTTCACGACGGCGTACATCAGGGCGTACGCGACGGTGGCGCCGATCTGGTCGTCGCTGGAGTACGCGGCGGCGGCGATCGGCACCAGGAGGTAGCCCGCCTGGGCCACGGAGGACCAGGCGAGCAGCCGGACCGCGCTCCACGCGCGCGTGGAGAGCTGCCGCAGGGCGGCGACGTTGCCGGCGGTCATGGTGAGCGCGGCGAGGACGGCGAGCGCCGGGCCCCACACGTCCGCGTACGAGGGGAAGGCGACGACGGTCACCAGGATGAGCCCGGTGAAGCCGACGGCCTTGCCGACCACCGAGAGGTAGGCGGCGACGGGCAGCGGGGCGCCGACGTACGTGTCGGGCACCCAGAAGTGGAAGGGGACGGCGGCGGTCTTGAAGGCGAAGCCGACGAGGGTGAGGGCCACGCCCGCCTCGGCGAGCGTCTGGAGCTGCCCGGGGACGTCGTCGAGGCGCTGGGCGAGCTCCGTGAGGTGGAGGGTGCCGGCGGCCGCGTACACGAAGCTGACGCCGAGCAGGGTGACGGCGGTCGCGGTCACGGAGGAGAGGAAGAACTTGAGCGCCGCCTCGCCGGACATGCGGTCGCCGCGCTTGAGGCCGACGAGCGCGAAGGCGGGCAGCGAGGCCACTTCGAGGGCGACGACGAGGGTCGCGAGGTCGCGGGAGGCGGGCAGCAGGGCCGCGCCGGCGGCCGAGGAGAGCAGCAGGAACCAGAACTCGCCGGCCGGGAGCCTCTCGCGGGTCTCGGTGAGCGAGAGCAGCGCCGTCAGGAGCGCGCCGCCGAGGACGAGCAGCTGGATGACGAGGGTGAAGTGGTCGGCGGTGTAGCTGCACGCCGTGACCTGGGTGTCGGCGGTCAGGCAGAAGGTGGAGCGGTCGCCGGCCCGCAGCGGTACGAGGAGGGCGAGGGCGGCGGTGAGGCCGCCGATCGCGGTCCAGCCGAGGAGCTGCTTGCGCCCCTCGGGGACGAAGAGGTCCGCGACGAGCACGACGAGGGCGACCACGGCCGTCAGGGTGGGGGGCGCGATCGTGAGCCAGTCGACGGACTGGACGAGCGACGACGTCACTGGGTGCCTCCGGCGAGGAGCTTCTGGACGGCCGGGTCGGTGAGGCCGAGGAGGACGGCGGGCCAGAGTCCGGCGAGGACGGTGAGGGCGACGAGCGGGGTCCAGGCGGCGAACTCGTACCCCTGGACGTCGGCGATCGGTGTCTCCCCGGCGGGCCGGGGACCGCCCATGCAGACGCGGCGGACGACGAGGAGGAGGTAGGCGGCGGTGAGGAGGGTGCCGAACGCGCCGATCGCCGTGAAGGTGAGGAAGGCGGGGCGGCTGAGGCCCTCGGCCGGCTCGAAGGCGCCGAACAGGGCCAGCATCTCGCCCCAGAAGCCGGCCAGGCCCGGCAGGCCGAGGGAGGCGACGGCGGCGAAGGCGAGGAGGGCGCCGAGGCGGGGGGCGCGGCCGTAGAGGGCTGCCCCTGTGGCGCCCGCGAGGGTGTCGAGGTCGGCGGTGCCGTACCGGTCCTTGACCGCGCCGACCAGGAAGAAGAGCAGGCCGGTGACGAGGCCGTGGGCGACGTTGGCGAAGAGGGCGCCGTTGACCCCGGTGGGGGTCATGGTGGCGATGCCGAGGAGGACGAAGCCCATGTGGCCGACGGAGGAGTACGCGATGAGGCGCTTGAGGTCGCCCTTGTTGCCGGGCCTGGCGAGGGCCAGGCAGGCGAGCGATCCGTAGATGATCCCGGCGACGGCGAAGGCGGCGAGGTACGGGGCGAAGGTCCGCATGCCGTCCGGGGCGATCGGCAGGAGGATCCGGACGAATCCGTACGTGCCCATCTTGAGCAGGACGCCGGCGAGGAGGACCGAGCCGACGGTCGGGGCGGCGGTGTGGGCGTCCGGGAGCCAGCTGTGCAGCGGCCACATCGGGGTCTTCACGGCGAGCCCGATACCGATCGCGAGAACGGCGATGACCTGCACGGACGTGGTCAGTCCACGGCCGTTGTCAGTGGCGAGCGCCACCATGTCGAACGTGCCCGCCTTCACGCCGATGAGGAGCAGGCCGAGCAGCATGACGACGGAGCCGAGCAGCGTGTAGAGGATGAACTTCCAGGCGGCGGCCTGCCTGCCCTCGCCGCCCCAGCGGGCGATGAGGAAGTACATCGGGATGAGGACCATCTCGAAGGCCAGGAAGAACAGGACGAGGTCGAGGACGGCGAAGGTGGCGAGGGTGCCGGACTCCAGGACGAGGAGGAGCGCGACGAAGCCCTTGGGGGAAGGGCCGGCAGGCATCTTGTAGGAGCTGTACAGCGCGCAGAGGAAGCTCAGGAGCGCGGTCAGGACCAGGAGGGGGAGGGAAATGCCGTCGACACCGAGGTGGATGCGCACGTCGAGTGCGTGGATCCAGCTGATGTCCGTCGTGGCCTGCATCCTCGAGGGCTGGTCGTGGTCGAAGCCGAGCACCAGGAAGAGCGCGGCGAGCAGGATCACGCCGGTGACCGTGACGCCGTGGCGGAGCACGGCCTGGTCGGGTGACTTCCCCTTCAGCCCCGGCGGGGCCGGGAGGAGGGCGGCGGCCGCGCCGATGAGCGGTCCGGCGACGATCAACGCAAGAAGGAACTGCATCACGGATTCGCTGATATCGATCACGGCTCACGCTCCGGCGACGGCGTTGGCGAGGGCGACTGCGGCGATCGCCAGGACGACGGAGCCGGCGAGCAGGGCGCTCAGGTAGGTCTGGACGTTGCCGGTCTGGGCGCGGCGGACGAGCCAGCCGAGCCCCTTGGCGGAGTCGCCCGCGGCGCGGACGTAGGTGTCGACGACCTCGCGGTCCAGGAAACGGACCAGGGAGGCGGCGGCCAGGACGGGGCGGACGAAGGCGGTCCGGTAGACGGCGTCCAGGTGGAAGCCGTCGGCGGCGGGGCCGTGCAGTGGTCCGAGGAGTGCGCGGCCGGGATCGGCCGGGTCCTCCGCGGGGTGCGGCAGGTGCAGCGCCTCGGCCTCGACGAGACCCGCGTCGGCGCCCGGGTGGGCGACGTGGGGTACGGGGGCGGCGACGGGGGTCCGGACGGCGAGGGTGCGCCAGACGGCGTAGGTGACGGCCGCTCCGGCGACGGCGAGGCCCGTGCCCAGGACGGCCGTGGTGACGGTCGGGGTGAGGGCGTGCCCGTCGAACCAGTCGTCGACGTACGTGGCGGTGAGCCCGAAGCCGAGGGAGGGGATCGCGAGCACCCACAGGACGCTCGTCATGGCGATGGGCTGACGACCGTGGTCCGGTGCTTCGGCGCCTCGGCCACGGAAGGTGCGGAGCCAGAGGCGGAGCGCGTACGCGGCCGTGAGCAGGGCGGTCAGCAGACCCGCGACGAGGACGGTCCAGCCGGCCCCGGCGGGGGCTACGGCCCGGTCTCCGAGCGCGGTGTGCTCGGCGGCCACCAGGACGGCCTCCTTGGAGAAGAAGCCGGCGAAGGGCGGGATCGCGGCGAGCGCGAGGAGGGCGACGGTCATCGTCCAGTACGCGTCCGGGACGCGCTTCGCGAGGCCGCTCATGCGGGACATGGCGGTCAGCGAGTTCGTACCGGCGGCGTGGATGACCGCGCCGGCGGCGAGGAAGAGCAGCGCCTTGAAGGCGGCGTGCGAGAGGAGGTGGAAGACGGCGGCACCGCGGTCGCCGACGGCGAGGGCACCGGCCATGTAGCCGAGCTGGCCGATCGTCGAATAGGCGAGGACCCGCTTGATGTCGTCCTGGGCGAGCGCGGCGAGCGCCGAGCCGACCATCGTGATCGCGGCCATCACGGCGAGCACCGTCATCGCGGCGGCGGAGGCGGCGAACACGGGCAGCAGCCGGGCCGTGAAGTAGATGCCGGCGGCGACCATCGTCGCCGCGTGGATGAGCGCGGAGACGGGGGTGGGGCCGGCCATGGCGTCCGGGAGCCAGGTGTGCAGCGGGAACTGGGCCGACTTGCCCGCCACACCGGCGAGCAGCAGCAGCGCGATCAAAGTGGGGTGGTCGAGGCCGCCGCTCGCGACGGCGCCGAGGACGCCCGTGATCCGGAAGGTGCCCGCGTCGGTGGCGAGCGCGAAGAGCCCGATGAGGAAGGGGACGTCACCGAGCTTGGTGACGAGGAAGGCCTTCAGGGAGGCGGCCCGCGCCTCGGGGGTCTCCCAGTAGTGGCCGACGAGGAAGTACGAGCAGATGCCCATGATCTCCCAGCCGACCAGGAGCACCATCAGGTCGCCGGAGTAGACGACGAGCAGCATCGCGGAGGTGAAGAGGGAGACGAGCGCGGCGTACGAGGGGTAGCGCGGGTCCTCGCGGAGGTAGCCGGTCGAGTAGATCTGCACACAGGTGGCGACGACGCCGACCAGGACGGCGACGAGGGCGGCGAAGCCGTCGATGTACAGGGCCAGGTCGATGGGGACGGAGCCGGTGGGCGTGAGCTGGGTGGACGCTTCGATCGCCCTGCCTCCGCCCTGGCGGGCGGCGACGAGGACGGCGAGGACGGCGGCGGCGAGCGTCGGCAGCACGGCGAGCGGGCGGACGAAGCCGGGCGCGGTGCGGCCGAGCAGGAGTCCGGCGGCGGAACCGAGGAAGGGCAGGAGGGGGACGAGGACGGCGAGGGTCGTGGTGGTCACGCGGTGGCCTCGGCCTTCTCGCCGGTGGGCGTGTCGTCGGTGCTCTCGGATGCCTTCTCCGCCGTGTCGCGGAGGCGGTCGACGTCCGAGGTGCCCTTGTTGCGGTGGACCATCAGGACGATCGCGAGACCGATGCCGATCTCCGCGGCGGCGATGGCGATGGTGAAGAGGGTGAGGGCCTGGCCCGCGTGGAGGGTGTCGCGGAGCCACACGTCGAAGGCGACCAGGTTGAGGTTGACGGCGTTGAGCATCAGCTCGACGGACATCAGGACCAGGATCGCGTTGCGGCGGGCGAGGACGCCGTACACGCCGATGGCGAAGAGGAGGGCGGCGAGGACGGCCGGGTAGACGAGATGCATCAGCGCTGCTCCTCCTGCTTCTTGCGGGAGAGCACGATCGCGCCGACCAGGGCGGCCAGGAGGAGGACGGACAGCGCCTCGAAGGGCAGCACCCAGTGCCGGAAGAGGATCTCGCCCGACACCTTCGTCGAACCCTGGACGGCTCCGTCCAGGTCGATCCAGGTCGTACGGAACGCGTCGACGACGACCCAGACGAGCGCGGCCGCGGCGGCCAGGGCCACCGCGATCGCCGCCGGTTTGTTGCGGGAGTCGGCGTCCGGGGAGCGGCCGATGGGAGCCCTGGTGAGCATGAGGCCGAAGAGGAGGAGCACGACGACGGAACCGACGTAGATCAGGACCTGCACCCAGGCGATGAACTCGGCGGTCAGGAGCAGGTACTCCACGGCGAGGCCGCCGAGCGCCACGACCAGCCAGAGCGCGGCGTGCACGAGCTGGCGGGTGGTGACCGTGACGAGGGCGGCGCCGAGGGTGACGAGGCCGACGAGGAGGAAGGAGATCTCGACGCCGGTCGGCGAGAGGAAGCCGTGGGGCTGCTGGGCCGCGGCGGCGAGGGCCACTGCTGCGGGGGTCACTGCTGCTCCTCCTGCGCCTGGGCGGGGGCGTCCTGGGCCTCTGCCTCGGCCTGGGCGGCGGCGGCCGCGGCGGCGGCCTTCTCGGCGGCCTTGCGGGCGGCGGCGATCTCCTTCGGCTCCTCCGCGCGCGGGTCGAGCGCGGGCGGTTCCGGGACCGTCCACATCCACTCGCGGAGCTTGTCGCGCTCGTGGGTGAGCTCGTGGATGTCGGTCTCGGCGTACTCGAACTCGGGCGACCAGAACAGCGCGTCGAACGGGCACACCTCGATGCAGATACCGCAGTACATGCAGAGCGAGAAGTCGATGGCGAAGCGGTCGAGGACGTTCCGGCTGCGCTCGCGGCCGCCGGGAGCGGCGGGCGGCACCGTCTCCTTGTGGGAGTCGATGTAGATGCACCAGTCGGGGCACTCACGGGCGCAGAGCATGCAGACCGTGCAGTTCTCCTCGAACAGTCCGATGACCCCGCGGGTGCGGGGCGGCAGCTCGGGCTGGACGTCCGGGTACTGCGCGGTGACGGTCTTCTTCGTCATCGTGCGGAGCGTGACGGCGAGGCCCTTGGCGAGGCCGGAGCCGGGGAACGGAGCCATTAGTTGATCGCCACCTTCACGATGCCGGTGAGCGCGATCTGCGCGAGGGCGAGCGGGACGAGCGTCGTCCAGGCCAGTTTCTGGAGCTGGTCCTCACGAAGCCGCGGGTAGCTCACCCGGAGCCAGATCACGACGAACGCGAGGACGGCGGTCTTGAGGAGGGTCCAGACCCAGCCGAGGCCGTCCGCGCCGAAGGGGCCGTGCCAGCCGCCGAGGAACAGGACGGTGGTGAGACCGCAGAGGACGACGATGCCGGCGTACTCGGCGAGCAGGAACAGCGCGAAGCGGAGACCGGTGTACTCGGTGTACGCGCCGAAGATGATCTCGGAGTCGGCGACCGGCATGTCGAACGGGGGCCGCTGGAGCTCCGCGAGACCCGCCACGAAGAAGACGAGGGCGCCGACGATCTGCCAGGGCAGCCACCACCACTCGAAGGCGTTCAGGATGCCGGGCAGGGAGACCGTACCGGCGGCCATCGCCACGGAGGCGGCGGCGAGCAGCATCGGGAGCTCGTACGCGAGGAGCTGGGCGGCGGTACGGAGGCCGCCGAGCAGCGAGAACTTGTTCGCGGACGCCCAGCCGGCCATCAGGCTGCCGAGGACGCCGACGCCCATCACGGCGAGCACGAAGAAGACGCCGGCGTCGACGACCTGGCCGACCGCGCCCTCGCTCGGGCCGATCGGGATCGCGACGAGGACGAGGAGGTACGGGAGGAGGGCGACGGCCGGCGCGAGCTGGAAGACCCGGCGGTCGGCGTCCTTGGGGACCACGTCCTCCTTCTGCGCGAACTTCACGCCGTCGGCGACGAGCTGGGCCCAGCCGTGGAAACCACCGGCGTACATGGGGCCGAGACGGCCCTGCATGTGGGCCATGACCTTGTGCTCGGTCTGCCCGACGACGAGGGGCAGCACGAGGAAGACGGCGAAGACGACGAGAAGCCGGAGGGCGACGTCGAGTACGTCGTTCACGCGGGATCGCCTCCGGCGGGGGTGGTGGGGTGGTCGGTGCCGCCACCCTGCGGGGCGGGGCCTTGCGGGGCGGGCGGTTCGTCGGACTCGGCGGGGCCTTGCGGGGCAGCCGGTTCGTCGGGCTCGGAGTCCGGGGCGACGGCTTCGCGCCCTGCGGGCGGGGCGGAGCGGGGGCCTGCGGCCTGGGGGGCGGGGGCGGCGGGCTCGGACGGTCCGGACGCGGCCGACTCGGGCGCGGCTTCCGGGGGCTGCGGCCCGGTGCCGGGCTCGGTCGGCTCGGACGCCGTTTCCGGAGCCTGCGGCTCGGGCCGGGTCGCCGGGTCCGGCGTCTGCGGCTCGGGACGCTCGGCTTCGGGGCCTTCGGCCCCGGCCGGGGTCTCCGGCTTCGCCGGGGACTTCCGGGAAGCCGGCTCGTCGTCGAAGGCCGGGCGGGCGTGGTGCCAGGGGGCGTCCGAGCTGCGGGTACGCGGGCCGGTGGTCTCTGCGCTCGGCGCAGGACCGTTCGGGGTCGCCTGACTCGCCGAGCCGTCGGCCGCCGAGCGGGTACGGCGCGGCGGGCGGGGCGTCTCGGGCGCGGGCGCGTCCGTCGGCGCCGGTGTCGGCCGGCTCGCCGAGCCCTCCGACGCCGAGCGGGTACGGCGCGGCGGGCGGGTGGCGGGCGGGGTGTCGGTCGCCGTACCCGGCTCGGGAGCCGCGGCTGCCTGCTCCGGGGTCGGGTCGGCGGCGGCCGACTGGCTCGCCGAGCCCTCCGACACCGAGCGGCTGCGGCGCGGCGGGCGGGTCGTCGGGGACGGGGGCTCGGTGGCCGCGTCCGGTGCGGGAGTCACGGCGGACGTCCGGCTCGCCGAGCCCTCGCCCACCGAGCGGGTCCGGCGGGCCGGGCGGTCGCCTGCCGCCGCTCGGGCGGGACGGGTCGGGGCCGGGGGGAGCTGGCCCTTCAGGGGGCCCCATTCGTTCGGGTCCGGGACGCCCGGCGGAAGCATCTGGCGGCGCTTCGGGCCGCCGTCGTGGGACTCGCCCGGTTCCTTCGCGCCCGGCCACGCCTTGGCGACCCGGGCCGCGAGGACGAAGTCCTTGCGCAGCGGGTGGCCCTCGAAGTTCTCCGGGAGGAGGAGCGGGACGAGGTGGGGGTGGCCGGTGAAGTCCACGCCGAACATCTCGTGGGTCTCGCGCTCGTGCCAGCCCGCGCCCGCGTACACCCCGATCGCCGTGGGGAGGACGGCGGCGGAGTGCGGCACCGTCGTACGGACGAGGAGACGGCGCGGACCGCCCTCCGCGAGCGACGCGAGCGACACCACGTGCGCGCAGACCCGGAAGCCCGTGCCCGGTTCGTCGACCGCGCTCAGCCAGTCGAAGTAGGTGCACCCGAGCGCGTCCCGGGCCGTTTCGAGCGCCGTGATCCAGGACGCCGGCGGGACGTCGACGGTCAGCAGGTCGTACGCCCGCTCCGCCGTCGCCTCCTCGCCGAAGACCTCGGTCACGGCCTCGGGGAGCGAGTCGTAGGCGGTCATGCCTCGCCTCCCGGTCCCTCGACCAGGGGGCTCGTCAGCTGGGAGACCGACGCGGCGCTCGCGTACCGCTCGGCCAGGCTCTCCCGCGCGATCTTCTCCTGGAGCTTGAGGATGCCCTGGAGCAGCGCCTCGGGGCGCGGCGGGCAGCCGGGGACGTAGACGTCCACCGGGATGATCTGGTCGACGCCCTTCGTCACCGAGTACGAGTCCCAGTACGGGCCACCGCAGTTCGAGCAGGCACCGAAGGAGATGACGTACTTCGGCTCGGGCATCTGCTCGTACAGGCGCTTCACGGCCGGGGCCATCTTGTCGGTCACCGTGCCGGAGACGATCATCAGGTCGGCCTGGCGGGGGCCGGGCGCGAAGGGGATCACGCCGAGGCGGATGAAGTCGTGCCGGGCCATCGACGCGGCGATGAACTCGATCGCGCAGCAGGCGAGCCCGAAGTTGAAGACCCACAGGCTGTAGCGGCGGCCCCAGTTCAGGACCACCTTCATCGGCTCGGGGGCGAGGCGCGCGAGCGGCCCCAGGGTCGGGGCGGGGAGCGGGGTCACGGGGAGCGGGGTCACGTCCATGTCAGGACGCCCTTCTTGTATGCGTAGAGCAGCCCCACGGCCAGGAAGCCGAGGAAGACGAACATCTCGACCAGGGTCGTGGCGCCGTAGCCGGGCGCGGCGAAGACCGTCGCCCAGGGGAAGAGGAAGATCGAGTCGACGGCGAAGATCACGTAGAGGAAGGCGTACACGTAGTAGCGGACCTGGGTGTGCGCCCAGCCCTCCCCCACGGGATCCACACCGCACTCGTAGGTGAGGAGTTTCTCGGGTGTCGGCACGACGGGCCGGAGCAGCCGGCCCGCGCCGAACGCCACGGCGACGAAGAGCACGCCGACGACGGCGAGCAGGCCGACGACGGAGTACGTCTGGAAGTAGTCCGCCGCGTCGGCCGCGACAACGGTCGGTTCCCGCACGTCCGCCCCTCGGTCTCGGTGTCTCATGAGTCACTTCTGTACGCACGCGAGTCTAGGCCCTGTTAAAGAGGCCGTAAGCAGTCGCGTACACACCGCTGGTGGGGATATCCCCCCTGTCGCTCACCGACCTCCCCCATGGCGTCGCGCGGTCGCCGACCGGCAGTCTGGGGAGCATGACCGCTGATCATGAATCCGCCGGGTCCTCCGCCCCCGCCGCCGCTCCCCGTCCGCTCCGGCGCACCGCCTACGGCAAGGAGACCTGGAAGGAGATCGCCTTCCTCCTCTCCAACCTGTTCACGGCCCTGGTCGGCTTCGTCTACGCGGTCGTCAGCGTCGTCCTCGGCGTCGGCCTCTCGGTCACCGTGATCGGACTTCCGCTGCTCGCCCTCGGGCTCGGCGGCGCGCGTCTCATCGGCCGCTCGGAGCGGGCGCGGGCGCGCGGGCTGCTCGGGGTCGCGGTCGCCGAGCCGTCCCCGCTGCCGTCGCGCGGCGGCTTCTTCGACTGGCTGTGGACCTCGCTGAAGGACCCGGTGGCATGGCGGACGCAGCTGTACGGGCTGATCCGGCTGCCCTGGGGGATCGCGACCTTCGCGATCACCCTCGTCTCGCTCCTCGTCCTCTGGCCGGTCCTGCCCTTCCTCGCCCGGGGCATGGCGGGTGCCGACCGGGGCATGGTCCGGGGGCTGCTCTCGCCCTCCGACGAGCTGGAGCGGCGGATCGCCGAGCTGGAGACGGACCGGGGCGTGGTCGTCGACACCGCCGCCGCCGACCTGCGGCGCATCGAACGCGATCTGCACGACGGCGCGCAGGCCCGGCTCGTCGCCCTCGCGATGGGACTCGGCCTCGCGAAGGAGAAGCTCCTCGACGACCCGGAGACGGCCGCCGCGATGGTCGACGAGGCGCACGGCGAGGTGAAGCTCGCCCTCCAGGAGCTGCGGGACCTCGCCCGGGGCATCCACCCGGCGGTCCTCACCGACCGGGGGCTGAGCGCCGCGCTCTCCTCGGTCTCGGCGCGGTGCACGGTGCCGGTGAAGGTGACCGTGGACCTGACGGAGCGGCCGGCGGAGGCGATCGAGGGCATCGCGTACTTCACGGTGTCGGAGCTGCTCCAGAACGTCTCCAAGCACGCGCGTGCCCGGTCCGCCTCCGTGGAGGTGTGGCGGGCGAAGGACCGGCTGCTGCTCCAGGTACGGGACGACGGGGCGGGCGGGGCCCGCTTCGACGGCGGTACGGGGCTCGCGGGGCTCGCTGAGCGGCTCGGGGCGGTGGACGGGCTGCTGGTCCTCGACTCGCCGGAGGGCGGTCCGACGACGGTCACGGCGGAGCTGCCGTGGCGCTCGCGGCCGGCCCGGTGAGCGGCGGGGCGGAGCGGGCTGAGCGGCGGGGGCGTCGGCCCGGTGAGCGGCGGACGCCGGCCCCATGAGCGGCAGGTAGGGAAAACCCCCGCCCGGAGACGCCCACCCGCCTCATGGTCCGGCGGGCGCCCGGACGGAACCCTGGGACTGGAACACGTACGCACACCCCTGACGCAGAGAAGGACCCCGCGATGGCCTCCCACCGACTCCCCGCCGCGATCCGCGCGCCGTTCGAGGCCCGCACCTGGCGCGCCGTCCTCCACGTCCTGATCGGGCTGCCTCTGAGCGTCTGCTGGTTCTCGCTCTCCGTCGCCTTCGTCTCGGCCGGCGCCGGACTGCTCATCACCTTCCTCGGCGTGCCGATCCTCGCCGGCGCCCTCGCGATGTGCCGGGGCTTCGGCGCGGTCGAGCGGGCCAGGGCGCGCGGACTCCTCGACCTCGACGTGCGGGCCCCCGAGCCGGTGCGGGGCCGGACCGGCGGGGCCTTCTCCTGGATGGGTGCCATGCTGAAGAGCGGAGCGTCCTGGCGGCACCTGCTGTACGCGGTCGTGCACATGCCGTGGGCGGTGTTCTCGTTCTCGGTGACGGTGGCGTTCTGGTCCTGGGGCTGGGGCCTCTTCCTGTACCCGCTGTGGCAGTGGGTGTTCCCCATGTACCTGGGGCAGGACGGCCTCCAGCTGTACGGCGACGGAATCCGCGGCCTCTACCTCGACTCCCCCTTCGAGATCGCCGTGACCAGCGTGATCGGGCTGCTGTTCGTCATGGTCGGGCCGTGGCTGCTCCGCGGGTTCGTCGCCGTCGACCGGCTGCTGGTCTCCGGGCTCCTCGGCCCCTCGCGGCTGGCCTCCCGCGTGACCGAGCTGGAGACGGACCGGGGCGTGGTCGTCGACACCGCCGCCGCCGACCTGCGGCGCATCGAACGCGATCTGCACGACGGCGCGCAGGCCCGGCTCGCCGCGCTCGCCATGGACCTGGGGCTGGCGAAGGAGAAGCTCGCGGAGGACCCGCAGGCGGCGGCGGTGCTGGTCGGCGAGGCGCACGGCGAGGTGAAGCTCGCGCTCAAGGAGCTGCGGGACCTCGCCCGGGGCATCCACCCGGCGGTCCTCACCGACCGGGGCCTCGACGCGGCGCTCTCCGCGGTCGCCTCCCGGTGCGCGGTCCCGGTGTCGGTGGACGTCGACCTGCCGGCCCGGCCGGTCCCGGCGATCGAGGGCATCGCGTACTTCACGGTCTCCGAGCTGCTGCGGAACGTCACCGACCACTCGGGCGCGCGGCGCGCCTGGGTGGACGTGTGGCGGGCGGGCGACCGGCTGATGCTCCAGGTGCGGGACGACGGGACGGGCGGGGCGGAGACGGTGGCGGGGCGGAGCCTCGCGGGGCTTGCGGAGCGGGTGGGGGCGGTGGACGGGGTGCTGGCGGTGGTCTCGCCGGCGGGTGGGCCGACGACGGTGACGGCGGAGCTGCCCTGGCGGGCGTGACCTTGCGGACCGCTCGTACCCGTTGTGGGCAACTGTTCCGCAAGGGCGATGGGGGTCCCCCCCTGCTCGAGCGGAACGATTGCCCACAACGGGGGTGGGCGAGCGGTCCCTGGTGCGATGCTGGTGGTCGTATCGGGCTGGGCTACATGGGGGATGTACGGCGTGGGTGTGGAAGGCAAGGCGGTGCGGGTGGTCATCGCCGAGGATTCGGTGCTGCTCCGGGAGGGCCTGACCCGGCTCCTGACCGATCTGGGGCACGAGGTCGTCGCCGGCGTCGGGGACGGGGACGCGCTCGTCGAGACCGTCGCCGGGCTGGCGGAGAAGGACGAGCTGCCGGACGTGGTGGTGGCGGACGTGCGGATGCCGCCGACGCACACGGACGAGGGCGTGCGTGCGGCGGTGCGGTTGCGCAAGGAGCATCCGGGACTCGGCGTACTGGTCCTTTCGCAGTACGTGGAGGAGCAGTACGCCACCGAACTCCTGGCCGGTTCCAGCCGGGGGGTGGGCTATCTGCTGAAGGACCGGGTCGCGGAGGTCCGTGAGTTCGTGGACGCGGTCGTGCGGGTCGCCGGGGGTGGTACGGCGCTGGATCCGGAGGTCGTGCAGCAGCTGCTCGGCCGGAGCCGTCAGCAGGACGTGCTCGCGAACCTGACGCCGCGCGAGCGGGAGGTCCTCGGTCTGATGGCGGAGGGCCGGACGAACTCGGCGATCGCGAAGGCGCTGGTGGTGAGCGACGGCGCGGTGGAGAAGCACATCAGCAACATTTTCCTGAAGCTGGGCCTTTCACCGAGTGACGGCGATCACCGACGGGTACTCGCGGTGTTGACGTATCTGAGATCCTGAACATCTGACACTCTGTCAGTTGGCACGGGGGACGGAAGGCCGTTCGTCGGCGCCCCGAGGCCCCAGGCCCGGAGGGTGGGACGGAATCCGACATTCCGGGTACTCCTGATGACGACAGAACGTGACGATTCAGGGCAAGAGGGCGTCTCAAAAAGAGGTCCATGATGTGAGAAGTCCCGGGAAGGCCCTCCCTGCCGTCGTAGGGTGGGCCACGGGACGGACGGTGATCGGCCGACCGCGCCCGAGCCTTCTCCGCCTCCGGCGGAGAGTCCCCTTGCCGCGAGGGAGGTCCAGTTCAGTGACCAGCCAGGTCAGTAGCGAGGCCGGTGAGGCCCTGCTCGGGGAGCAGCGCAGCGCCCCGGCGAAGCCGCACCACGGCACCGAGAAGGAAGTGCGCCGCCTCGACCGGGTGATCATCCGCTTCGCGGGTGACTCCGGTGACGGAATGCAGCTGACGGGTGACCGCTTCACATCGGAGACGGCGTCCTTCGGGAACGACCTCTCCACGCTGCCGAACTTCCCGGCCGAGATCCGGGCGCCCGCCGGGACCCTGCCGGGCGTCTCGTCCTTCCAGCTGCACTTCGCCGACCACGACATCCTGACCCCGGGCGACGCCCCGAACGTGCTGGTCGCGATGAACCCCGCCGCTCTCAAGGCCAACCTGGGGGACGTACCGCGCGGCGGCGAGATCATCGTCAACACCGACGAGTTCGCTCCCCGGGCCATGAAGAAGATCGGCTGGGACGTCTCGCCCCTGGAGGACGGTTCGCTCGACGGCTACCGGGTCCACCCGGTGCCGCTGACGACCCTGACCGTGGAGGCCCTGAAGGACTTCGGCCTCTCCCGGAAGGAGGCCGAGCGCTCCAAGAACATGTTCGCGCTCGGGCTGCTCTCCTGGATGTACCACCGGCCGACCGAGGGCACCGAGGCCTTCCTGCGGCAGAAGTTCGCGAAGAAGCCGCAGATCGCCGAGGCCAACGTGGCCGCCTTCCGGGCCGGCTGGAACTTCGGCGAGACCACCGAGGACTTCGCCGTCTCCTACGAGATCGCCCCCGCGACCCGGGCCTTCCCCACCGGCACCTACCGGAACATCTCGGGGAACCTGGCTCTGTCGTACGGGCTGATCGCCGCCGGCCGGCAGGCGGACCTGCCGCTCTACCTGGGCTCGTACCCGATCACCCCGGCCTCGGACATCCTGCACGAGCTGTCCAAGCACAAGAACTTCGGCGTGCGCACCTTCCAGGCCGAGGACGAGATCGCCGGCATCGGCGCGGCGCTCGGCGCGGCCTTCGGCGGCTCGCTCGCCGTGACCACCACCTCCGGGCCCGGTGTGGCGCTGAAGTCGGAGACGATCGGGCTCGCGGTCTCCCTGGAGCTGCCGCTGCTCGTCGTCGACATCCAGCGCGGCGGCCCGTCGACCGGTCTGCCCACCAAGACCGAGCAGGCCGACCTCCTCCAGGCCATGTACGGCCGCAACGGCGAGGCGCCGGTGCCGGTCGTCGCGCCGAAGACGCCCGCCGACTGCTTCGACGCGGCCCTGGAGGCGGCCAGGATCGCGCTCACGTACCGCACGCCGGTCTTCCTGCTCTCCGACGGCTACCTCGCCAACGGCTCCGAGCCCTGGCGCATCCCGGACACCGGGGAGCTCCCCGACCTGCGGACGCAATTCGCCACCGGCCCGAACCACGCGCTCGACGACGGTACCGAGGTCTTCTGGCCGTACAAGCGCGACCCGGAGACCCTGGCCCGGCCGTGGGCCGTGCCCGGCACGCCCGGTCTCGAGCACCGCATCGGCGGCATCGAGAAGCAGGACGGCACCGGCAACATCTCGTACGACCCCGCGAACCACGAGTTCATGGTCCGCACCCGGCAGGCCAAGATCGACGGCATCGACGTCCCCGACATCGAGGTCGACGACCCGGACGGCGCGCGCACCCTGGTCCTCGGCTGGGGTTCCACCTACGGGCCGATCACGGCGGCCGTCCGCCGCATCCGCAGGGCGGGCGGTCACGTCGCCCAGGCCCATCTGCGCCACCTCAACCCCTTCCCGAAGAACCTCGGCGAGGTCCTGGAGCGGTACGAGAAGGTCGTGATCCCCGAGATGAACCTCGGCCAGCTCGCCACCCTCGTCCGGGCGAAGTACCTCGTCGACGCCCGCAGCCACACCCAGGTCAACGGCATGCCGTTCAAGGCCGAGCAGCTCGCCGCCGTCCTCAAGGAGGCCATCGATGCCTGAGTCGTCGGAGACCCTGCTGAGCCTGGTGCCCAAGGCCGAGGGCCGGCAGTCCATGAAGGACTTCAAGTCCGACCAGGAGGTCCGCTGGTGCCCGGGCTGCGGTGACTACGCGGTCCTCGCCGCCGTCCAGGGCTTCATGCCGGAGCTCGGTCTGGCGAAGGAGAACATCGTCTTCGTCTCCGGCATCGGCTGCTCCTCCCGCTTCCCGTACTACATGAACACCTACGGGATGCATTCGATCCACGGCCGCGCCCCGGCCATCGCCACCGGCCTCGCCACCTCCCGCCGCGACCTGTCCGTCTGGGTCGTCACGGGCGACGGCGACGCGCTCTCCATCGGCGGCAACCACCTCATCCACGCGCTGCGCCGCAACGTCAACCTCAAGATCCTGCTCTTCAACAACCGGATCTACGGGCTGACCAAGGGCCAGTACAGCCCCACCTCCGAGGTCGGCAAGATCACCAAGTCGACGCCGATGGGCTCGCTCGACGCCCCCTTCAACCCGGTGTCGCTCGCGCTCGGCGCGGAGGCCTCCTTCGTGGCCCGTACGGTCGACTCCGACCGCAAGCACCTCACCGAGGTGCTGCGGCAGGCCGCCGACCACGACGGCACGGCGCTCGTCGAGATCTACCAGAACTGCAACATCTTCAACGACGGCGCCTTCGAGGTCCTCAAGGACCGGGACCAGGCCAAGGAGGCGGTCATCCGCCTCACGCACGGGCAGCCGATCCGCTTCGGCGCCGAGGACGAGAAGGGCGTCGTCCGCGACCCGGTGACCGGCGACCTCCAGGTCGTCACGGTCACCCCGGAGAACGAGTCGCGGATCCTCGTCCACGACGCCCACGCGGCCACCCCCACCACCGCCTTCGCGCTCTCCCGGCTCGCGGACCCGGACACCCTCCACCAGACGCCCATCGGGGTGTTCCGGTCGGTGGAGCGGCCGGTGTACGACACGCTGATGGCCGAGCAGCTGGAGACGGCCGTGGAGCGGCACGGCAAGGGCGACCTCGGTCAGCTCCTCGCGGGGAACGACACGTGGACGGTCGTCGGCTGAGCCGGAGAGACCCCTGGGGCCCGGTCCGTACGTCCACCGTACGGGCCGGGCCCCTCCTCATGTCCCCGTGACCGCCGCCTCCTCGAACTCCCCCAGGTACCGCGGGACTCCTCCCTTCACCTGCCAGAGGAAGAGACCGGCGAGGGCCTGGTCGACGCTGTCCCTGCCCGTGGACGAGTACGTTCTGACGACACCCCGGTAGGGGTTGTGCAGCAGGCCGTTCGCCACCCCGGCGGCCGCCGCCTCCGCGTGGTTCCCGACCGACGCGCGGAGCGCCTGGAGGCCCCAGTTGACCGCGTCGAACGCCTCCGTGGCGTACGGCTCGACGGGCGTCGTACGGGCGAGTCCCCAGCGCTTGCGGTACGCGGCGGCGAAGTCCTTCGCCGCCGGGATGCCGTCGGGGTCGGCGTAGGCCGTGCCGAAGAACCAGCCCTCGGCCGCCGGTCCCGCGAGCGTGAGGAACTCCGGCCGCAGCGCGTGCTCGACGCTGCCGCGCAGCCCCTCGTACCCCTGGTCGCGCAGGGCCCTGGCGCAGAGCGCGGCGCGGCGCGGTGAGGTCCCCACGTACATCACGCCCTGCGGGTCGGTGGCGAGCGCGGCCCGCACGGCGGACGCGAAGTCCTCGCTGTCGGCCTCGACGGGGTGGGAGGTCGCCTTCCCGCCGAGTCCCTTCCCTGGCGGGGCGTCCTTGACGCTCTTGGCCGCGAACCAGGTGAACCGGCCGCCGGCACGGTCCTCCACGAGGGCGGTCCGCACGATCTCGCGCTCGGCGAGGTAGCGCACGTAGGGCACGATCAGGTTGTCGGGGAAGGCGCGGGACTCGAAGTAGGTCTTCCTCATCGTCTGCCCCTGCACCGTGCTGCCGACCGGGACCGAGGCGAAGACGCTCACCAGGGGCACGGAGCGGCTCACGAGTTCGGCCGTCGCGGCGAGGACGCTCTCCGCGGTCGTCGGGCCGACGACCGCGATCAGGTTCTCGTCCTTGAGCAGGGTGCGGGCGGCGGCCGTGGCGCGGGCCGCGTTCCCGCCGTCGTCCATGACGCGCAGGACGAGGTCGAGGGGACGGTCCCGGCGGGCGTTGTAGGTCTCGACGGCCACCCGGGTCCCGCGTTCCTGGGCCCGGCCGTACGTCCGGGTGGGGCCGCTGAGATCGGTGAGCAGGCCGAGGGTGTACGCGGGGAGCGGGGCCCCGCCGCCTCCCGTCCCTCCGGTCGTGCCCACACCCGTCTCCGCCGGCGTCCGGCTCAGGAGCCAGGCGGTCAGACCGCCCGCGCCCGCCACGGCCGCCGCGGAACCGCCCATCAGGAAGCCGCGCCGTGAAAGGCCCGTGGGCGGTTCGGGGCCCGCGAGCATCGTCGGCTCGGGGACCGGCAGGTCCAGGACCCGCGAGGAGCGCTGGGCGATGAGGGCGGGCAGACCGGGCGGCAGCCAGTCGCCGGCCGGGGCGCCGACCCGAGTGCCGGCCGGGGTTCCGGCCGGGGTTCCGGCCGGGGCGTCGGCCTCCTCCAGGGCGGCCCGTACCTCCGCCGCCGTGGGCCGGGCCGCCGGGTCCTTCGCCAGACAGGCCACGATCAGCGGCAGGACCGTGCCGGGTACGCCGGTGAGGTCGGGCTCCT
Source organism: Streptomyces sp. NPDC058664 (assembly GCF_042716635.1). Lineage (NCBI taxonomy): Bacteria > Bacillati > Actinomycetota > Actinomycetes > Kitasatosporales > Streptomycetaceae > Streptomyces > Streptomyces sp. NPDC058664. The sequence continues at coordinate 46,402 of NZ_JBHXRW010000047.1, forward strand.
CGTGGACGGTGCGGTACACGACGGCGGCCACCCCGCCCGTACCGAAGGGCCGCTCCCCCGTCAGGGCGTACGCGAGGACGCAGCCGAGCGAGAAGACGTCGGCGGGCGGCCCGACCTCGCCGGCCCCGGCGACGCGGGCCTGCTCGGGGGCGAGGAAGCCGGGGGTGCCGATCATCGCGTCGGTGGCGGTCAGCGCGGTCGCCCCGGCGGAGCGGGCGATGCCGAAGTCGATGAGCCGGGGCCCGTCGAGGGCGAGGAGGACGTTTCCCGGCTTGACGTCCCGGTGGACGAGCCCGGCCCCGTGCACGTCGGCGAGGGCGTCGGCGAGCCGGGCGCCCAGGGCCCGTACGGTCGGCTCGGGCAGGGCGCCGTGCAGGGCGACGGCCTCGGCGAGCGAGGGCCCGGGCACGTACTCGGTCGCCAGCCACGGCTCCCGGGCCTCCGGGTCGGCGCCGATGACACGGACGACCCAGCGGCCCGTGATCCGCTCGGCGGCACGCGCCTCGCGGCGGAACCGCTCCCGGAAGCCGGGGTCGGCGGCGTGCTCGGCGCGGATCAGCTTGAGCGCGGCGAGCGCCCCGCCCGCCGAGCGGGCGAGGTACACCACGCCCATGCCTCCGGCGCCGAGGCGGCCGATGAGCCGGTGGCCGGCGACCGACGAGGGGTCACCCCTGCGGAGTGGCTGCACGGGTCAGGCCTTCTGCTTCGCCTTGTTCGCGGGCATGACGGGCGCGGGGCCGATCAGCTTGTACGCGCCGTTCTGCACCGCGTGCACGAACGTGCCGCCGTTGGTGAGGTCTCCGCTCTCGTCGAAGGTGTAACCGCCCATGACGCCCGTGTACTTCTGCTTCCTCAGCTCCGCCCAGAGCCCCTTGCGGGCGGGGGCGCGGCCCGCCTTCGCGTTCCGTGCGAGCTGCTCCAGGACCATGGTGACGACGTCGTACGACTCCCCCGTGTAGTACGCGGGGGCCGTACCGAACCGCTCGCGGTACGCGGCGACGAAGCCGGCGGCCTCCTTGCGGGTGACGGCGTCGAGCACGGGGGCGCCGAAGAACCAGCCCTCCGCGTCGGCGCCCGCCTCCTTCAGGAAGGCCGGGCCGAAGGCGTGCTGGCCGGCGAACCGGGGCCCGGTGAAGCGCAGTTCGTTGAGGGCGCGGGCGGCGAGGACGGCGGTCTCCCGTACTCCACAGTGGACGTACGCGTCCATGCCGGCGTCGATCATCTCGCCGAGGATCGGGCGGTAGTCCCGTGCGACGGCCGGGACCACGCGGAAGTGCGGCGTGAGACCGGCCTGTCCGAAGGCGAACTGGGCGCCCCGGACGAGCTGCCAGCCGTACTGGTCGTCGGTGCGGTCCTGGAGGACGCCGGGTCTGCGGATGGCCGAGAGGAGCGTGACGGCGTAGGCGAGGTGCATCCCCGCGAAGGGGTGGTGCGGGATCGCCCGCAGCACGGTGGTGTTCGGCGCGCTCGCCTTGTCCCGGACGGTGAGGAGGTTGAAGCCGGCGGAGACCGTGATCATCGGGAGGCCGGACTCCTCGAAGGCGGGCAGGGCGGCCTGCCCGACGCCGTCGGTGGTGGGGCCGAGGACGGCGAGGACGCCCGGGTCGGTGGTGAGTTCACGGGCCGCCTCCAGGGCCCTGGTCCGGTCGCCGCGCTCGTCGGAGACCTTGAGTTCGAGCGTGAACGGCTTGTCCGCGCGCGCGTTGAACCGTTCGACGGCGAGGCGCGCGCCCCGCTCCTGGGCGAGGCCGATCTCCTTGGTGGGTCCCGAGAGGTCGGCGAGGACGCCGATCTTCCAGGTGGTGCGGGGCGGGGCGGGCCTCCCGCCGTCCCCCTTGCCGTCGGTGTCGTCGTCCTTGAGCCCCGCCCGGACGGCGACGGCTCCGCCGGCCACGGCGAGGACGGCGGCGCCGGAGGCCAGCAGCAGGAAGCCGCGCCGGCTGCGCTTCGGCGCGTCCGCCGGTCCCGCGCCCGCGTGGGTGGTGTCGATCCCGGGGAGGGCGAGCATCCGGGCGGAGCGTTCGGCGATGGTCCTGACGACGGGGTCGGGCAGCCAGCCGGCGTCGGTGGCGGGGCCGTCCTCGGTGAGCCGGACGCCGATCCCGGCGGCGGTGGGCCGGGCGGCCGGGTCCTTGGCGAGGCAGACGCGGACGAGGTCGAGCAGTCCCGCCGGTACGCCGGTGAGATCGGGTTCGTCGTGGACGGTGCGGTACATCAGGGCGTCGACGGCGCCGGTGCCGAAGGGCGGGCGGCCGGTCGCCGCGTACGCGAGGAGGCAGCCGAGCGAGAAGACGTCGGCGGGCGGGCCGATGGCGTCGGTGCGGGCCTCGGCCTGCTCGGGGGCGAGGAAGCCGGGGGTGCCGACGACCATGTCGGTGGCGGTGAGGGCGGTCTCTCCGGTGGCGCGGGCGATGCCGAAGTCGATGAGGCGCGGGCCGTCGACGGCGAGGAGGACGTTGCCGGGCTTGACGTCCCGGTGCACGAGTCCGGCCGCGTGCACGGCCGAGAGGGCGCGGGCGACGGCCCAGCCGATGAGGCGGACGCTCCGCTCGGGCAGCGGGCCGTGTGCGGTGACGGCCTCGCCGAGGGAGGGGCCGGGGACGAAGGCGGTGGCCATCCACGGTTCGGGGGCGTCGGGGTCGGCGCCGATGACGGGGACGGCCCAGGGGCTGACCACCCGGCGGGCGGCCTCGACCTCGCGCCGGAACCGGGCCCGGAAGTCCGGCTGTTCGGCCTGGTCGGCGTGGGTGACCTTGACGGCGGCGAGCTCGCCGTTCTCCGTACGGCCCAGATAGACGACGCCCATGCCGCCGGCACCGAGGCGGCCGAGGAGCCGGTAGCCGGCGACGGCGGACGGGTCGGAGGGCAGCAGGGGCTGGAGCGCGCCGGGCTCGGGACGGGGCGGGTGCGGGGGGCGGGGCGGGGGCGTGGGCACGGGCTGGGAATCGGACTGAGGCTCGGGCTGAGCCTGGAGGCCGGGCTGAGGCTGAGCGCCGGGTTGAGGCTGAGCGCCGGGCTGGGGCTCGGACTCCGGTGGCTGGGGGGTCGTCGAGCTCATGACTGGACCTCCAGCTCGTTCTGCGCGCGTTCGATCATCGTGACGAGGGCCTGCACCTGGCCGCCGACGGTGCCGACGGTGGTGCTGGTCTGCTCCTCGCTGTAGCCGGGCGCTCCCTTGACGACGGTGGCGACGGTCACCTGGCCGATCCGCGACTGGTACCAGCCGTAGAACTGCTCCCCCCGCACGGCGTCGTTGTGGTAGCTCCCGCGCTCTCCGAGGGAGTCCATGGCGGTGTAGTTGCCGCCCACTCCGAAGGGGTTGCCGAGGGAGATGAGACCGGAGATGCGTTCACCGTCGCGCAGCCGCTGGTCGGGGCAACGGAGGGCCTCCTCCAGGGTCCCGGCCATCTCCCAGTCCGCATCGGTCTCGGTGCGGTGCACGGTGACGGTGGCGGCGACCCGGAGGGCTCCGAGGGTTCCTCGGGCGGGGATCTCGCTGTAGGCGGTGACGCTGTAGAGGACGGTGGAGGGCCGGGGGCCCGTCTCCCAGGAGCAGTTGGCGCCGAGGACGGGCCAGTAGTCCGGGTCGCTGAGGTACGGGGTGCGCTTGACGTAGTCCGGGCCCCAGGCGTCGGGCCCGGCGACGACGGCGAGGGCGAGGCGCCGGGCGTCGGCCTCGGTCCTCGGCGCGCGCTTGGGGTCGGGGACGAAGTCGAGGGCGGTCGGCGTGGGGGCCGGCGCCGGGGCGGCCGTGGTCGGGGCGGCCGACGCGCTGGTGGTCCCCCTGCCGCTCCTGCCGTCGGGTTTCTTCCCGTCGCCGTCGCCGCAGCCGGTCGTGATCAGTCCGCCCACCAGTACGGCGCAGCAGGCGCGCAGCAGTCTTCGGTCCCCGTACGCCACAGTTCCCCCACGGTCCCTCACGGTCTCCCCCGGACAGTGAGCAGATCGTATGGCCCGGCGGCGGCAACTCGCCCTGGTTACCGCATCATTGGGACGAATTCGTGGCGCGCTCGCGACGCGCCTCGTCGTACCGCGCGCGGGCCTCCTCGACCTCCGGGACCCGGCTGTCGGTCCAGCGGGCGAGTTCCGCGACCTGGCGGGCGGCCTCCTCGCCCAGGGCGGTGAGGCTGTAGTCGACGCGGGGCGGGATGACGGGCTCGGCGACGCGCAGGACGAAGCCGTCGCGCTCCAGGGTCTGGAGCGTCTGGGTGAGCATCTTCTCGCTGACGCCGCCGACCCGTCGGCGCAGTTCGCTGAAGCGGTACGAGCGCTCCCGCAGCGCGATGAGGATCAGGACGCCCCAGCGGCTGGTGACGTGCTCCAGGACGAGCCGCGCCGGACACATGGCGCCGACGACGTCCGTGAACGGGCTCTTCGATTCCTCACTTACTCCCATACCAGTACCTTACTTCAAGGTGGGTACTTACGAAAGGAAAGCGCCAGACGTACGGTGAGTGCCGGTGGGTACACCGCCCACCGCAGCCCACGGGAGAAGGAAGCACCATGAGCATCGTCGTCACCGGAGCCACCGGAGCACTCGGCCGTCTCGTCATCGACGCCCTCCTCGCCACCACCCCCGCCGAGTCCGTCGCCGCCGTCGTCCGGAACAAGGAGAAGGCGGCCGGTCTCGCGGACCGCGGTGTCGAGCTGCGGATCGCCGACTACAGCCGGCCGGAGACCCTGGCGGGCGCCTTCGAGGCCGGTGACCGGGTGCTCCTGATCTCGGGCAGCGAGGTCGGGCAGCGGGTCGCCCAGCACGCCGCCGTGATCGACGCGGCCAAGGCGGCGGGCGTGGCCCAGCTCGCGTACACCGGCGTCCTCGGCGGCGACGAGGCCGACTTCGACCTGGCCGCCGAGCACAAGGAGACCGAGCGGCTGATCCTCGCCTCCGGTCTGCCGTACACCTTCCTCCGCAACGGCTGGTACTCCGAGAACTACACCGCCAACCTCGCCCCCGTCCTGGCCCACGGCGCCGTCGTCTCCAACGCGGGCGAGGGCCGGGTCGCCTCCGCCTCCCGCGCCGACTACGCCGCCGCCGCGGCCGCCGTCCTGACCGGCCCGGCCGAGGAGCACCTGAACCGGGCGTACGAGCTGAGCGGCGACACCGCCTGGTCGTTCGCCGAGTACGCGGCCGAGGTCGCCGCGCGGTCCGGCCGGGAGATCACGTACAGCAGCGTGCCCGCCGAGACCCACCTCGCGATCCTCACCGGCGCCGGCGTCCCGGCCCCCTTCGCCGAGATCCTGGTCGACGTCGACCGGGCCGTCGAGCGCGGCGCGCTCGCCCGGCGGAACGGCGACCTGGCCCGACTGATCGGCCGCCCGACCACCCCGATCGCCGAGTCGATCACGGAAGCCCTCGCCGCCTCCTGACCCGTCATGACCGTATCGGAGTACGGGCATGACAATCCGCCCCGTGCGGCGCTACCTTCGACAGGACAGCGCGGCGCGGGGCAGGAGGTCCGGTGAAGACGGAGAGCATGGAGAGCACGGAAAGCACGCGGAGCACGGAACGAGCAGGATTGCTCTACGGGGTCGGCGCCTACGGCATGTGGGGACTGGTCCCGCTCTTCTGGCCCCTCCTCAAACCGGCCGGGGCGATCGAGATCCTCGCCCACCGGATGGTGTGGTCGCTGGCCTTCGTCGGCCTCGCCCTGCTCGCCCTGCGCCGCTGGGGCTGGATGCGCGAGCTCGTCCGCAGCCCGCGCAAACTCGGCCTGATCACCGTCGCCGCCGCCGTCATCACCGTGAACTGGGGCCTCTACATCTGGTCCGTCAACACGGGCCACGTCGTCGAGGCCTCCCTCGGCTACTTCATCAACCCCCTCGTCACCATCGCCCTCGGCGTCCTCGTCCTCCAGGAACGCCTGCGCCCCGCGCAGTGGGCGGCGGTCGGCGTCGGCTTCGCCGCCGTCCTCGTCCTCGCGATCGGATACGGGCAGCCGCCCTGGATCTCCCTGACCCTCGCCTTCTCCTTCGCCGTCTACGGCCTCGTGAAGAAGAAGGTCAACATCGGCGGTCTCGAGTCGCTCGCCGCCGAGACCGCCGTCCAGTTCCTGCCCGCCCTCGGCTACCTCGTCTGGCTCGGCACCCAGGGCACCCTCGCCTTCGGCGGCCACGGCGCCGGCCACACCGCCCTGCTCGCCGCCACCGGCATCGTCACGGCGGTCCCGCTCGTCTGCTTCGGGGCGGCGGCGATCCGCGTACCGCTGTCGACGCTCGGGCTCCTCCAGTACCTGGCACCGACCTTCCAGTTCCTCCTCGGCATCCTCTACTTCCACGAGGAGATGCCGCCGGAGCGGTGGGCCGGCTTCTCCCTCGTCTGGCTGGCCCTGACGATCCTCACCTGGGACGCCCTGCGCACGGCCCGCCGCAGCAGGGCGGCGGTCGAGGCGGCGAAGGCCGCGGCCGAGACGGGTGCGCCCGTCCCGCCCGCAACCGGACACACCGGCGGAGAGACCGGGAGCACGCCGGTTTCCACCCCTTCGGCGCAGCCGGGACGCTGACCGGGGGCGGGCGGATCCCGGGCGTAGTTACGTCGGGAGTCCAGGCCCCCTGAACGGACGGGGCCCTCCTGAGCGGAGTGATGGCTCCATGTCGCAGCGCCTCGCCCTCTCGGTCGACTTCGGCCAGGGGTTCACGGACGCCTGGTCCGCCGTCGCCGAGTTCGTACCGAAGTTCATCGGCTTCCTCGCGATCCTGCTCATCGGCTGGTTCGTCGCCAAGATGATCGCCAAGGTCGCCGACCGGCTCCTTCGCCGGGTCGGCTTCGAGCGGATGGCGGAGCGCAGCGGCGTCGCGAACACCCTCCGGGAGTCGAAGTACGACGCCACCGGCATCATCGCCAAGATCCTCTACTACGCGGTCCTGCTGATCGCCCTCCAGCTGGCCTTCGGGGTCTTCGGCCCCAACCCGGTCAGCATCATGATCAACGGCATCGTCGCCTGGCTGCCGAAGGCGATCGTCGCCTGTGTCATCGTCGTCGTGGCCATGGCCATCGCCCGCGCGGTACGGGACATCGTGGGCGGCGCGCTGAGCCAGACGTCCTACGGCAGGATCCTCGCCACGGCGGCGTGGGCGTTCATCGTCGGCCTCGGTGTGATCGCCGCTCTCAGCCAGGCGGGCATCGCGACCTCGGTGACCGGCCCGGTACTCACGGCCGTGCTCGCGATGATCGCGGGTGTCGTGATCGTCGGCGTCGGCGGCGGCCTCGTGACCCCGATGCGGGGGCGCTGGGAGCGCTGGCTGTCGGCGGCCGAGTCGGAGACCGGGCGGGCCAAGGACCAGGTCGCGGCCTACCAGCGGGGCCGCGAGGACGCCCGGAGCGGGATGCCGTCGGCGCAGGAGCGGACGGCCCGGGGCGAAGGACGGGAACGGATGGAGCGGGGCGAGGGGCAGGAGCGGACGGAGCGCCGTCCCGGCCAGGAGCCCCCGATGGACCCGATGTAGGTCCGGGATTCCCCTGTAGGTCCGGGGTTCCTCGCCTCCGCGGAATCTCCGCGGGGCTCAGGCGTCCAGGAGCAGGTCGTGTTCCCGGATCAGCCAGCAGACCGCCGTCAGGCGCAGGGTCGCGAAGTCGTGGCCGACGGGCTCGGTCCAGTCGACCTCGGAGAGCCAGTCGGTGAACCCGAGGACGTAGTCGGCGAGCTCCTCCCGCCGGACGGTCCGGCCCTCCGGCCCCCGCTGCGCGGGGATCAGGGCGTCGCACACGGCGGCGGCGTGCTGGTCGACGGCGGCCACGAGCCCCGGCTCGAAGGTGAACTCCGAGAGCCGGGGCATGTAGGTGGCGGCAACGCCGATCAGCGGGCAGCCGGGCGAAAAGTCCATCCCTCCACATTAGGGGCGGCCGTGGGCGTTCAGACCGTGACCTTCGTCGCAGACTCCAAGGCCCCCGGGGCGTCCTGGCCCGTTCCCCCGACGACTCGGGAGGCCTTTCCGCGTACCCCCGTCGCCGTGATCACGGCTCCGAGCGCGACCATGACCACCGGGACCACGAGCGCCGCCCGGAAGCCGTCGAGACCGCCGCCCGCCAGGCCGTACACCGCCGTCACCGCCGCGATGCCGACCGCCGAGCCGAACTGGGTCGCCGTCGTGAGCAGTCCGCTCGCGAGTCCCTGCTCCTCCTCGGCGACGCCGTCCGTGCCGGCGATGGTCAGCGGCCCGTACGCCAGGGCGAACGCGAGTCCGGACAGGAACAGGGTCGGGAACATGGCCGCGTACGACCAGTCCGGGCCGACCGGCAGGAACAGCGCGTACGAGGCGACCGCGAGGACGAAGCCGCCCAGGATCACCCGGGCGTTGCCGAACCGGGCCACGAGCCGCGGGGTCAGCGTCGGGGCGAGGACCGCGTCGACGCCCATCACCAGGAGGGCCAGTGCCGTCTGGAGGGAGGACCAGCCGCGCAGCTCCTGGAGGTAGAGCGTGGCCACGAACTGGAAGCCGAAGAAGGAGCCGACGAAGAGCAGGGCGCCGAGGTCGGCGCGGACGAGCGAGGCCTTGCGGAGGATGCCGAGGCGGACGAGCGGGGTGGCGGCCCGGCGCTCGACGGCGACGAAGACCGCGGCGAGGGCGAGTCCGGCAACGAGCGCGGCGACGGTGACCCGCCAGCCGGCGAGCCCGTGCTCCAGGCGGATGATGCCGTACGCGAGGAGCAGCATGGCGCCGGCGGCGGTGAGCGATCCGCCCAGGTCGAAGCCGCCCTTCACGCGGGCCGGGCGCGGCTCCTTCGGGATCAGCGCGATCGCGGCGGCCAGGATCGCGGCGGCGAGCAGGACCGGCGCGAAGAACACCCAGCGCCAGCCGAGCTGGGTGAGCAGCCCGCCGATGACGAGCCCGAGCGAGAAGCCGCCGGCGGCGGTGCCGGCGAAGACCAGGAGCGCCTTGTTGCGCTGCGGGCCCTCCTCGTAGGACGTGGTGATGATCGACAGGGCGGCCGGGGTCATGAAGGCGGCGGCGACGCCGGTCACGAAGCGGGCCAGGATCAGGGTCCAGCCCTCGTCGGCGAGGCCGCCGAGGCCGGAGAAGAGCAGGAAGACGGTGAGCCAGCCGAGGAGCATCCGGCGCCGGCCGAGCAGGTCGGCGGCTCTGCCGCCGAGGAGGGTGAAGCCGGCGTAGCCGAGGACGTACGCGGACATGACCCAGGCGGCGGTGCCGGTGGTGAGGCCGAGGTCGGCGCGGACGGAGGGGACGGCGACGGCGAGCATGGCGACGTCGATGCCTTCGAGGAAGATCGTCCCGGAGAGGACGAGGAGCAGACTCCAGGCGCGGAGGGACACAACTGCCTCCAGAGCAGGGCGGGTTGGATGGCCGGTTATCGATCCGAGGGTCAGTTCCCTCTTGTAACCACCTGCATCCTGCGGGACCATCCGGTGCCATGGAAGAAGGCACTTTGAAGGAACCGAGTCACTGCGCGGGAACCTACGGGACCGGGGGCGACCCCGACCCCTTCCAGTGGGACACCCGGGAGGACTGCGAGGTGCGCCAGATCCTCGACCGGGTCGCCGACAAGTGGTCCCTGCTCGTGATCGCCCTCCTCGACCGCCGGGTGCTGCGCTTCACGGAGCTCAAGCGCGAGATCGACGGCGTCAGCCAGCGCATGCTGACCGTGACGCTGCGCCAGCTGGAGCGCGACGGCCTGGTGAAGCGCACGGTCCATCCGGTGGTCCCGCCGCGCGTCGAGTACGAACTGACGCCGCTGGGCGGCACGTTGCACACCACGATCCGCTCCCTGGTCACCTGGACCGAGCAGCACCAGAACGAGATCGCGGCGGCGCGGGAGGAGTACGACGCGAAGGAGTCGGCGGCGCTCGTCTGACGACCGCGATAACCGGTGGCCCTCCCGGGGGACTTCGCCCATCCTGAGGTCCATGGAAGAACCGAAGCCGGCCACCGATGAGCCGAAGTACCGGATCCGCGCGCTCCACACCGCCCGTACGGTCACCGTCTACCAGGCGTACCGGCCCGCGATCGGCCTGCCCGCGGCGCGGGAGGGCCGATTTCCGGCCGCCTGGAAGCGGGACCGGATGACGTGGATCAAGCCGTCGTTCCTGTGGATGATGTACCGCTCCGGCTGGGGGACGAAGGAGGGCCAGGAGACCGTCCTCGCCGTGGAGATCACCCGCGAGGGCTTCGAGTGGGCCCTGCGGAACGCCTGCCTCTCCCACTACAAGCGCGGTTTCCACCCCGACCAGGCCACCTGGAAGCGGCAGTTGAGGGAGGCCCCGACGCGGGTCCAGTGGGACCCGGAGCGCGATCCGCATCTCCGGGCACTCCCGTACCGCTCGCTCCAGCTCGGGCTCTCGGGCGAGGCCGCCCGCCGGTACGCCGACGAGTGGACGGTGTCCGTCACCGACGTGACCCCGCTCGCGCACCGCGTCCGCGACCTCGTACGGACCGGCGGGCCGGACGCCGCCCGCCGGCTGCTCCCCCGCGAGGAGCCGTATCCGGAGCCCGCCGGGCTCCTGGATCACCTGCGGGTCCGGGACGCGGTGCCGGACCGGCCCTGAGGCGCGCCTCGGGTACCGGATCCGAGGCGCGCGCCTCGGATCCGGTCCACCACAGGCCTCCGCTACGACGGGTCCCGGGGCGCGCGCCGCATGGCCCACAGGGTCGGGCCGCCGCCCGGGAGGGACGCCTCGCCGAGGACGACGAAGCCGAAGTGCTCGTAGACGGGCAGGTTGTCCGGCTTGGAGGACTCCAGGTAGACCGGCATGCCTGCCGCGTCGGCCCGAGCGAGGCCGGAGCGCAGCAGCGCGGAGCCGTGGCCCTGCCCCCGGGCGGCCGGGTCGGCGCCGATGACCGCGAGGTACCAGTGGGGCTCCGGCGGCGTGTGCGCGGCCGCCGCCTCGACGGCCTCGCGGAAGAGCCCGGCCCGGTCGCCGAGGATCTCCGTGAGCTCCTGGACGGTCCCGGCGTCGGGGACGGCCTTGTCCTGCCCCTCCGGCGCCACCCAGAAGGAGGCGGCCGCGCCGGTCCGCTCGCAGACGCCGTGGAGCCCGTACTGCCGGGTGAAGAGGGTGGTGAAGTACCGGCCGAGACCGGCCTCGCGCGTGGTGTCGTCGGGGAAGAACCAGCGCATCATCGGGTCGTCGCCGAAGGCCCGCGCCAGGGTGCGGCCGACCATCGGGGCGTCGTCGAGCGTCGCCGTCGTTGCCGTTATCGGTGTGTTCGAGGTAGGCATACGGGTCATTCTGCACCCCGGATGATCTTCATCGACCGGCGGGTGGCGTCACCCCGGACCGTTCGGGGACGGACCGCGCGGAAGACCGTGGCGCGCCGGCCGTCCGTTGAGCGAACGCGTCTGACCGGTTTCCGCTCTTGACGTGAACTCAACATTCCCCTGAACATTCAGCACGCACAGCAGAACGACAGGACAACAGAACACCGCACACGCACTCGTACAGCTCCAGCGCCTCGCGGCTCACCGGCCCGAGGCGTCTCGCACGTTCCGTCCCATCCCCGTTCGGAATCCGGAGCCCCCACATGAACATCTCCGTGCCCAGACGCGTCACCGCGGTCGCCGCACTCGCGGCGCTCGCCCTCACCGGACTCACCGGCACCAGCGCGTCGGCCGGCCCGGCCACCGCCGCCGCCGCGCCCGACATCCCGCTCGCCAACGTCAAGCAGCACTTGACGGACCTCCAGTCGATCGCCACCGCCAACGGCGGCAACCGCGCCCACGGCCGCCCCGGCTACAAGGCGTCCATCGACTTCGTGAAGGCCAAGCTGGACGCCGCCGGATACACCACCACCATCCAGCAGTTCACCTCCAACAGCGCCGTCGGCTACAACCTGATAGCCGACTGGCCGGGCGGCGACCCGAACCAGGTCCTGATGGCCGGCGCGCACCTCGACTCGGTCTCCTCCGGCGCCGGCATCAACGACAACGGCTCCGGCTCCGCCGCCGTCCTGGAGACGGCGCTCGCCGTGGCCCGGTCCGGCTACCAGCCCTCCAAGCACCTGCGCTTCGGCTGGTGGGGCGCGGAGGAACTCGGCCTGGTCGGCTCGAAGTACTACGTCGCCCAGCTGCCCACGACCGAGCGCGCCAAGCTCTCCGGGTACCTGAACTTCGACATGATCGGCTCGCCGAACCCGGGTTACTTCGTCTACGACGACGACCCGACGATCGAGACGACGTTCAAGAACTACTTCGCGGGTCTCGGCGTGCCCACCGAGATCGAGACCGAGGGTGACGGCCGCTCGGACCACGCCTCGTTCAAGAACGTCGGCATACCCGTCGGCGGCCTCTTCACGGGCGCGAGCCGGGTCAAGACCAGTGCCCAGGTGTCGAAGTGGGGCGGTACGGCCACGGCCTTCGACCGCTGCTACCACTCGTCCTGCGACACGACGGCGAACATCAACGACACCGCCCTCGACCGCAACAGCGACGCGATCGCGCACGCGATCTGGACGCTGTCCGGCACCTCCACCCCGCCGCCCACGGGCACGGTCTTCGAGAACGCGGCCGACGTGTCCATCCCGGACAACGGCGTCGCGGTGACCTCGACGGTCAACGTCACCGGCATCGCCGGCAACGCGCCCG